>CAZDHZ010000034.1:0-9900 GCA_964505405.1 uncultured Gammaproteobacteria bacterium
GAAATTGATGCCTTAAGTCATGAAGAAGAAAAATATAAAGAGGGGAGTTTGGAGCGATTGGCGCTTGATGAGGAAATAGATAAGAAAAGAAAGATAGATGATTTGCAAATTGAGATAAATAAGTATAAGGAAAACAGTTTGGAAAGGCGAGCATTAGAAGACGAATTAAATAAATTAAAAGCGCAATAGATGAATGGGAAAAATAATAAAAAAGTTCTTTGTTTTGGGACTTTTGATCTTTTTCATCCGGGACATGTTTCTTTTTTAAGGCAGGCCCGAAAATATGGAAATTATTTAGTAGTTGTGGTAGCTCGAGACGAAAATGTAAAAAAAATAAAAGGGAAATATCCCCTAGATAATGAATTAAAAAGAATAGAAAATCTTAAAAAAAGTAAATTAGGAGACAATGTTATTTTGGGTAAAGAAAAATTTAGCTATAGTATTATTAAGGAAATAGATCCTGATATAATTTGTCTTGGTTATGATCAGAAAGTTGATGAGAAAAAATTGCAAAGTGAATTGCGAAGCAAGAAAGAGTACTCTGGAGTAAAAAAGGTATATAACAAAAAGATAGTTCGTTTATTGCCCTATAAAGAAAATATATATAAATCATCCAAACTTAACAAACAAAAAAATAGGAAATTTTAAAATATTTTGATATAATTGAGATTGTTGTTTTAAATAGAAATTGACGCTGTAGTATATTTATACTACAATTGTAGTATAAATATACTACAATTATGCTAAATTTTCAAAAATCAAAACTAAGAAGCCGTTTATTGGCTTATTATTTTAATCATCCGGGAACTGTAAAATATATTAGGGAGTTAGCTAGAGAAATAAAAGTTGATCCGACTAATTTGCAAAGAGAATTTTCCAGATTACTTAATCAGGGCATCTTTATTTCCGAAAAAAAAGCTAATTTAAAATATTTTTCATTAAATAATGATTATCCTTTCCTAAAGGAGCTGAAAAGCATTGTTTCCAAAACAATAGGAATTGAAAATTCTTTACGAGAAAAAATAAAGGAATTAGAAACAATTGATTTCTCCTTTATTTATGGTTCGTATGCTCGAGGAGAAGATAGCGTGAAAAGTGATATAGATTTGTTTATTATTGGAGACGTGGAAATAGGGAAAGTATCAGATATAATTGCTAATTTGGAAAAAGAAACTTTTCGAGAAATAAATTTTCGTATTTTTACAAAAAATGATTTTAAAAAAGCTGTGGAAGAAAAAAATTCGTTTATTTTAAATATAATTAAAAATAAAAAAATAATCCTTAAAGGTGATGAAAAAGATTTTAGAAAAATTTGTAAAGGAAAATAGATTAAAAAAAGAAAAAGGAATCGGTTTTGATCAAATAAAAAGAAGGATTGAAAGGGCTAAAATTGATCTTAATAATGCAAAACTGCTTTTAAAAAGTGATCAAATCGGAGCTTTCCGTATGGCTTATGATTCAATGCTTCAGGCTGGGATTTCTTTACTTTTGTCTTATGGATATCGACCGGAAATTAAAGGATTTCATAAAATAGTTGTTGATTTTTCTAAAGAAGCGCTTGGTAAAAATTATGCAATTTTAACAAGACAATTTGATCAAATGAGAAGGAATAGAAATGATGCTATTTATGATACTATTATTATTTCCAGTAAAGAAGCGAAAGAATCAATTGAAACTGCTAAGGATTTACTTGATAAAATTATTAAGCATATTAAAAATAATAATCCCCAAAAGGAACTTTTTTAAACCAAGTTCTCTAATTCTCTAAAACCCAAACCATGCTCCCATACTTACAAAAATTCAACGAGCTTCCTGAGGAAATAAAATCTCAAGTTTCTTCGGAAAAAGCTATGAAGAATATTGCTACTTTGGAAAAAAAGTATGGCTTTTCTTTGGCTACGGTTGTGATGCGAGTTATGGTTAGGGAAATTTCCATTTTGGATTTAGCTAAATTTTTTGTCTTTGAAAATAAGCTTGATTTAAAGCAGGCTGAAAGTTTAGTAGATGAACTGAAAGAAAAAGTTTTTTTTGGAGTGGCAAATTACCTAGGTTTTTCTCTCTATCGGGCGGAAAATAAAAATAATTTGGGGTCGTCGATAAATCCAGTTTTGAAAAACCAATTAAAACCAAAAACAGAAACAAACATCGCCAGTTCTAATTTTTTCTTTTCCTCTGAAGATGAAGAAGAAGTGAAACAGCTTGCTCAAAAACTGGAAAATTTCAAAGTTGAAAAAAAAGAAAAAGAAATTCCACAAGTAGATGCTTTGCTTATTGCTGAAAAAACAATGAAAGATAGTAATACGAGTTTTGGATCGCAGGATTTAATAGATAGATTTAAGTCTATATTAAGTACATATATTCGCGGGGTTAGGAATAAAATTGATACAAAGCATACTTTAACAAAGCCGATTAATTCCGGAGGTTTGGAAATTTCTGATATTTATGCGGATAATATTTTATCTATTGCGGATTTTAATAAAAAGGCTGAAGAGCAGAAAGTATTAACAGAGTTTGAAAAAGAAGATCTTAAGACAGAAGAAAAGAAGAAAACAAGAGCGCATGGCGGATTAGATTTTGGAGCACGGGATCTTGATTATGATTTTTCTAAAATGACTGCTAAACCGCAGACTGCGCAATCCATAATAGAAAGTGCGCAGCATACAGTAAATAATGCACAGCAAAACAAAGAAAAGATTAGTTTGGAGAAAAAAGTTCCAGAAAAACATATTTCTGATGTTCAAAAAGAAATAAAAATACCTGTTCCGCCTAAAAAAGAAGTAGTGAGTTCAATAAAGTCTCCACGTATTAAAGATATAGCTCAGGCCGGGGGAAAGGTAAAAATGGAAGATGTGAAATATGTCCCAAAATTAACCGGTCCGATTGATGAATTAAGAGAAATGAATTTAATAAATTTTAGAAGATTAAGCTCTGATCCGGAAGGAGCAACTAATAAAATTAATGATAAAATTCAATTTTTGGAAGATGAGAGTTATAGTCAAAGATTATCTGGGATAAAAGCTTGGCGAGAAAGTCCGATTAATAAAATGTATTTACAAGCCGGCAGAGAAAGTATTAATGGAGAAGGACATGTTAAAGATATAATCAGAACAAAAAATATAAATAATAATAATTTTCTAAGTGAAGAAGAAATGGAAGCGATTATGGAATTAAATAGAAAACTTAGATTCTAATTATGCAAAATTTTACAGTTCCCCAATTTATTGATGTAGAAGATAAAATTATCGGGCCGATTACTGCTCGGCAGTTTATTATTATGCTTTCCGGATTTATGGTCATGGTTTTATTTTATAAAATTTTTGATTTTTCTCTTTTTATTGTTTCTTCTCTTTTGGTTTTTGCTATTACCGGAATATTTGCCTTTTTTAAAATAAATGGAATGGCTTTTCATTTTTTTATTTTGAATTTTGTGCAGACCTTTAAGCGTCCAAATTTAAGATTATGGGATAACGAATTTAATGCTATGCGTATAATTGAAAAAGAAGTAGAAGATAATTCAGAAGAAACTTATTTACCTCCGCCTCCAAAAGCTTTTTCAAAATCCCGGCTTAGCGAATTGGCTTTAATAGTAGACACAAGGGGAGCTTACAAAGGAGATAATAATTAGTTAATTAGTTAATTAGTTAATTGGGGGAGGATATTTAATTTATTCATAATTAACAAATGGACCAAGAAACCAATTAACTAACAAAAATGTCCAACAAAAAAAACAAACTAGCCAAAAGCGTGACTAACGCCTCTACTCAGCAATATTTAGACATTGCTGAAGTTAAAGAAGATACGGTGATTATGAAAGATGGAACTCTCCGGGCGGTTTTGCTTATTTCTAGTATAAATTTTGCCCTGAAAAGTGAAGATGAGCAGAATGCTATTATTTCCGCTTATGTTAGTTTTTTAAATAATATTGATTTTCCCTTGCAGATTGTTATTCAGTCTCGCGAGCTTAATATAGATAAATATATAGATGATCTAAAAAAGAAAGAGAAAGAACAGACCAACGAACTGTTAAAAATGCAGACTAACGAATATATTAATTATATTCAAGAACTTATTTCTATCAGTAAGATTATGAATAAGCGTTTTTATGTGATAGTTCCCTATAATCCCTTATCTGACAAGCAAAAAGGGTTTTTCAGCAGGTTTATAAGTGTTTTAAAGCCGGCTGTTACTATTAAAATGAAAGATAAGATTTTTTTCAGAAGAAAAGCTGATTTAATGCATCGGGTAAATAATATTACAAGCGGTCTTAATTCTATGGGATTAAATGTTGTCCAACTAGACACCCAAAGCCTTTTAGAACTTTATTATAATAGTTATAACCCGGTAACATCCGCTAATCAGAATTTGGTGGATATAGAGCAGTTGAGGGTTAATAAATAATTAAAAATCAAAATGCAAAAATCAAAATGCAAAATGACAAAGAAAAATTTAAAATTATTTTTTGTCATTTTGATTTTTTATTTTTAAATTTTGATTTTTTATCATATGTTTGAACCAAAAAAAGTAAAACAGCAGGAAGATGAGATTGTGCTTAAGAAGAAAGAGTTGCAAAAAGAGGAAGAAAAAAAGCTTAATACTTCTGTTGATATTGTTAAAGAGTATATTGAAGAAGAAAAAGCTTTTCGCCGGGGGATTGTTTCCATTAATGATCTTATTGCTCCAGCTAGTTTTAAAGTAAATCCTAATTATTTAATTTTAGGAGATAAGTTTGTGCGTACGATTTTTGTTATTAATTACCCCCGCTATATTAGCGTAGGCTGGTTTGCGCCGATTATAAATTTAAATACTACTTTTGATGTAGCTATGTTTTTTTATCCGGTTGATAGTGCCGTAATTTTAAAGCAACTTAAAAAGAAAGTTGGAGGATTAGAGGCTCAAATTATTTCTGATGCTGAGAAAGGAGCGGCCAGAGATCCTTTACGAGAAACGGCCTTACGTGATATTGAAGCTTTGCGAGATGCTCTTACGCAGGGAATTGAAAAATTTTTCCAGTTTGCTTTATATGTTACTATTTATGCTAATAAAAAAGATGAGTTAAATAAAATGTCTGGAGAAATAGAAAATATTTTCGGTTCGCGTTTAGTATATTCTAAAAAAGTTTTTTATCAAGCCGAACAAGGCTTTAATTCAACTTTGCCTTTGTGTAATGATGAGCTTTATATTACTTTTAATATGAATTCATCTCCAATAGCCTCGTCTTTTCCTTTCATTTCTAGTGAACTTACAACCGATAATGGAATTTTATATGGAATTAATAGGCATAATAACAGTTTAATTCTTTTTGATCGTTTTTCTTTGCAAAATGCTAATACTGTAGTGTTTGCTACATCTGGAGCTGGAAAATCTTATGCTATTAAGTTGGAGATTTTGCGTTCGCTTATGATGGGGACCGAAGTGATTGTTATTGATCCGGAATATGAGTATAAGCATCTTTCTGATGCTGTGGGTGGAACTTATATTAATTTATCATTGTCTTCTGAAAATAAAATTAATCCCTTTGATTTGCCTCGGGCGATTGGGGGAGATTCTAAGCCGGGAGATATTATTAGAAGTGCGGTAATTACGGTTAAAGGTTTGGTGAGACTTATGCTGGGAGAGTTAAATCATGAAGAAGATTCTGTAGTTGATCGGGCATTACTTGAAACTTATGCTAAAAAAGACATAACTCCGGATTGTGATTTAAGTAAGGTGGAAGCTCCAATTATGCAGGATCTAGAAGATATTTTAGAGGGCATGGAAGGCGGAGCAGATCTAGCTTTACGTTTAAGAAAATATACCCAGGGAACTTTTTCTGGGCTTTTTAACAGTCCTACCAATGTTAAGATGGATAATAATTTAGTTTGTTATTCGGTTCGAGATTTGGAAGATGAGTTAAGGCCGATTGCAATTTATATGATTATTAATTATATTTGGAATGTGGTGCGAAGTGAAACGAAGAAAAGAATTTTAGTTATTGATGAAGCTTGGTGGCTGATGCAACACGAAGATAGTGCTAAGTTTATTTATGCTCTGGTAAAACGCTGTCGTAAATATTATTTGGGGGTAACTACGATTACTCAGGATGTAAATGATTTTTTAGTTTCTCCTTACGGACAGGCCATAGTAACAAACTCTTCTTTGCAACTATTATTAAAACAGTCCAGCGCTTCAATTAATTTAGTACAAAAAACTTTTGTTTTAACTGAAGGAGAAAAAATGCTTTTACTTCAATGTGGAGTGGGGGAAGGAATATTTTTTGCGGGTTCTAAGCATGCCGCGATTCAAATTATGGCTTCTTATACAGAAGATCAATTAATAACTTCTGACCCGCGTCAGCTTTTAGAAATAGAAAACGCCAAGAAAGAATTTGAGGAAAATATGGAAGACGGTGGCGATCAAGTCGGCGTGCCGGACATGGAGATATAATTAAAATAAGAATAAAAAGAAAAATAAGAATTATGTATGACGAGAAAAGGAAAAGACATTCTTTTGAGAATGTTAAGGCGTGGCAGACTGCCAGACAATTTAGAATTAAAATATATCAAACAACAAAACAATTTCCAAAACACGAATTATACTGCTTGACAAATCAAATTAGGAGAGCTGCAATAAGCATCCACTCAAATATAGCAGAAGGATATGGCCGTTTTAGCTTTAAGGAAAATATACAATTTTGTAGAACAGCAAGAGCATCCCTTAATGAAGTTTTAGACCAACTTTATGTAGCTTTAGACGAAAAATATATTGAAAAAAATATTTTTGATAAATTATATAATGAGGGGAGAAATGTTGAATATAATATAAATGGTTATATTGGTTTTTTAAAAAAACAAATATAATTCTTATTTTTCTTTTTATTCTTATTTTTCTTATTTTAACCATATGCCTAAAAAAATAATAGGAATAATAATTATAGCCCTTGCTTTTTTATTGCTTTTGGGAATAATATACGGTTTTTTTATTAATCCTGATTTTTTTTCTAATTTTTTTAATAAAAAAGAAGTTATTATAAATACTGATAGTCAAAACAAGAACACTCTTGATCAAAAAACGACAGATCAAATCAAATCGCCTAAAAAAATAAAAGAAATTAAAATTATTAATGAGCAAATCATTAATAATCTAGAAGAAAATAAACCTAAGACCGCTGTAAGTAGTGTAAGATCAAGTAAAGATGATTTAATGCGTCTATCTTCTTCTTTCACGGAAAGATTTGGAAGTTATTCAAATCAGTCTGATTATTCAAATTTAAGCAATTTAATAATTTTTATGAGTGATAAGATGAAGAATTGGGCGGAGAATTTTATTAAAGAATCAAGGATAAATAAAGGTCCGACTGATATTTATTATGGTATTACCACTAAAGTTGTAAAAGAAGAAATTTTAAAATATGATGAGGATTTAGAAGTAGCTGAGGTTTTAGTTAATACGAGAAGAAAAGAAGCATCTGCTTCTGCGGAAAATTATTCCGATACATTTTCCCAGAATATTACAATTAGTTTCATAAAAGAAAACGGAGCATGGAAAGTTGATAGCGCTGAATGGCAGTAGGAGAGGGTCATAATGCAAATCTGTACAATAATGCGAATTGCGAATTATGCAAATAGATTATTCGCATAATTCGCAATTCGCTATATTTGCATGTAATTTGCGGAATTCGCATTATTGTATATAATATTATTATAATTTACGTATGTCTTTATTCAAAAACCCAAAATTTCCAAGCGCTTTATTTGTAACGGCATCTTTAATTGTTTTTTTGGTTGCTGCTTCTTTTTATTTTATCTTTAAATTTAATTTCTTTGTTGATAAAATTGAAGCGGAAAATATTCTTACAGAAAAACAGATCAATAATAAATATTTTTATAAAGAAGCCGTTGCTAAAGACCCTTATATTACTCGAAAGCCCAGTTTAAAAAACTTAATCAAAGGCCCGATAATTAGCGAAAATGATCCTATTTTAGGTAATTTGAATGCAAAAGTTTCTTTGGTAATTTTTTCAGATTTTTCATGCACTTTTTGCGCTAATCAAGAACGGGTTTTAAAAGAAGTTTTAAAGAAGTATAATAATCAAATTAACTTAATCTGGAAAGATTATCCTTTAAATAATTTAGAAAGTGAATCATTTAAAGCGGCTCAGGCAGCTCGTTGTGCTCAAGAACAAAATAAATTTTGGCCTTATCACGATTTATTATTTGAAAATCTGGAGAAAAGAAAAGAAAATGATTTTATTAATTTTGCCCAAAATCTAGGTTTAGACAAAAATATTTTTGTTAATTGTTTGAGAAAACAAGAAGTAGATAAAAAAATAGAAAATAATATTTTAGAAGCTGATGCTCTAGAGATTTATGGCATTCCCTTTGTTTATGTTAATGATTTAGAAATTGTAGGGGAGATTAATGAGGATGATTTGAGTAGGATGATTGAGCTTGAACTTGGGGAGATTGATAATTAGTTTTTTTTGTTGTTTTTAATAAGTTGATTTTCTTTTTGTTGTTTCTGGTGAATAGAACTTTTCTCTCTTGTCATTCCTGGCGAGCGGAGCGAGGGAAAGGAATCTATGGAAAAGCTATGTATGTGTTTTAAATCTTCTTAGGTTTAAAAATGTTCAAAGCTTTTCCGTGGATCCCTGCCTCCGCAGGGATGACAAAAAGAAAAATATATTTGCGATAAAACTTGATTTTATAGTAATATCATGCAAAAAAAACAAAATAAAATCTTTGTCTGTTCAAAATGTGACGCTCAATCCTTGAAATGGACTGGGCGTTGTTTGGAGTGTGGGGCTTGGGGAACTTTAGAGGAGCAATTTGCGGAAGATAAAGAAGAGAACACAAAAAATATTAATTCAGCAGAACTTCTTAATTTATCCGACTTAGATGATAAACAGGACTTAAGAATTAAAACAAATATTTCTGAAATAGATCGAGTTTTAGGTGGAGGATTTGTAAAAGGTTCTCTTACTTTATTTTCCGGAGATCCGGGAATAGGAAAATCAACAATTCTAGCACAGATTGCTCAAGCAATTTCTGAAAAAAATCAAAAAGTTTATTATTTGAGCGGAGAAGAATCGGCTTTGCAAATAAAATCTCGTTTAGAACGTCTTAATTGCGATTTTGAAAAAATTGGATTTTTGCGAGAGACTGATGTGGAAAAAATATCGGGAAGATTAATTGAAGATAAGCCCACGCTTGTTATAGTAGATTCAATTCAAACAGTTTATTCTTCTGAAACTCCGGGAGAAGCGGGAAGCGTTAGCCAAATTAGGGCTACTACTATTAAATTTTTAGAAATTGCTAAAAAAAATGATATTACAATTTGTCTGGTAGGGCATATTACTAAAGATGGGCAAGTTGCCGGACCTAAAACTTTAGAACATATAGTTGATACTGTAATTTATTTGGAAAATTCAAAACATGAAGATTATCGTATTTTGCGTGCTGTTAAAAATCGTTTTGGTTCAATTAATGAAATTGGAATTTTTGAAATGACTGGTGTGGGTTTTAAAGAAATAAAAAATCCATCAGCGGTATTTTTAGAATCAAGTGAAGAGGCTCAAACCGGATCTTCAATTTCATGTATTATGGAAGGAACTCGACCATTTTTAATTGAAATTCAGGCCTTGGTGACAAAAACGGTTTTTGGCTATCCCCAAAGGAAAGCCTCTGGATATGATTTAAATCGTTTACAAGTTTTAACGTCGGTTCTTACAAAAAGAGGAGGAATAAATTTAAGTAATCAGGATGTGATTGTAAATATAGTGGGAGGAATGAAAATTAATGATACTAGTTTAGATTTAGCAGTTTGTCTTTCCATAATTTCATCTTTATTAAATATTTCTCTAAAAAGAAAGCGAATTGTTTTAGGAGAAGTTGGATTGGGTGGGGAAATTAGAAATGTAAGTCG
>CAZDHZ010000035.1:0-2753 GCA_964505405.1 uncultured Gammaproteobacteria bacterium
TAATTTATAATACCAAAATTATAACAAAAAATTTAAAAGAAAGAAAGAAAATACCTTGCATTAATTCAAAAAAAATCCTATAATAAATATACAAATAAAATAATTTAAAAAACATGAAAAAAATATTGCAAAAATTTTCTGGGCTTAGTTCTCGGGCTCAAAATGAAGAAATTGAGGAAGAATTAGAAGATTTGAGTAAAGAAGGATATGAAGAGACGGTAGACGAGACAGTAGACGAGCCTGAAGAAAATACTGAAGATGAGTGGCTAGAAGATGATTTTGAAGAAGGACAACTTTCTATTGATGTTTTTCAAGATCCAAAGTCGTTAATTATTAAATCAACAATCGCCGGAGTAAAGCCCGAAGATATTGATATTTCTATTAATAACGACATGCTTACGATTAGAGGCAAACGAGAAATGCAAGAAGAAATTCATGAAGAAAATTATTTATATAGAGAGTGCTATTGGGGGTCTTTTTCCCGCTCTATAATTTTACCTGTAGAAATTGAAGCTGACAAAATTGATGCTAGTTTAGAAAACGGCGTCTTAACCGTAGTTTTACCTAAAGCTAAAAACGCTCAACAAATTTCTATTAAAGTTAAAGGAAATTAAATTAAATATAATGCGAATCTCGCGAATTAAATTATGAATATAAAAACTACATTAGATAGATTTGAAGGAAAAAGAGCTGTATTAATTATGGAATCGGGAGATGAAATAATAATTGCTAAAAATTTATTACCAGAAAATGCCAAAGAATCAAATATTTATTATATTTCTATTAAAGAAAATCCGGCAAAAAAAGAAACTAATATGAAAAATGCTAAAGAAATTTTAAATGAAATTTTAAATCCTACATCAAGCGAATAAGATGTTAATCCACAAGAAAAAAAATCATATTTTAAGATGGCTAATTGTGTTGTTGGCCGTTTTTTTTATTTTAATAATTATTTCTGTTAGCGCTTATGCTCTTTTTGAAAAAAAATATGAGAAGCGAATTTATCCGGGAGTTTATGGTGGAAAAATAAATTTAAGCGGACTTAATAATAAACAAGCACAATTTTTATTAAACCAAAAAGTAAACAATATTTTAGAAAATGGCATAATTTTTAAATATCACAATCAAGAAACAAAATTTAGTCCAATTATTTCTTCGGTAGAAGGAGATTTAGCTTATCAGATTATCACTTTTGATACAGACCGTATAATAGAAAAAGCTCTTGCTCTAGGAAGAACAGGAACATTTTTTAATAAAATCAAAAATAAGTTTTATACTTATTTTTATCATCGGAACATAAATTCCATTTTTACCATCAACCAAGAAGAAACTATTAAATTTTTGAAAAACAATTTTAGCGATTTTGAAACTCCAGCATTAGACGCTAAATTAACTTATGATCCTTTATGGTACACAAGCAACATAAAATTTGGAATAGAAAAAGAAACATATGGACAAATTATAAATTATGAAAAAGCTTTAATTCAATTAATAGAAAATTTAAAAAAATTTGATAATTCTTCAATTAATTTAGAAGCTAAAATAAATTATCCGGAAATCCATAAAAAAGATTGTTTAAATATAGAAGCACAAGCTAAAAAAATAATTTCAAAAGCGCCTATATCACTTTATTATAAACAAAGTAAATGGCTAGTTAATAAAAATGATATTTTGCCTTTACTTAAAATTAAAAAAGATAAAAACCTGACCGACCGGCTGGCAAATTCAAAGATTATAGTTGGATTAAGCGAAGAAAAAACTCAAGAATTTCTAAAAGAAAAAATAGCAGACTTTATTGACAAAGATCCGCAAGAAGCTAAATTTGAAATTAAAGACGGCAAAGTTATTGAATTTCAAACTAGTAAAGATGGGAAAAAACTTAATGCGAAAAAAAACTATAAATTAATTGAAAATAATCTTCTTTTTGGAACCTCATCCTCTCTCAGTTTAATTGTAGAAGATTTAAAAAGTGAAGTTAATAATGAAACTGTGAATAATTTAGGAATTAAAGAAATAATCGGAATCGGCCATTCTTCTTTCGCCGGTTCTCCTTCAAATAGACGGCATAATATCAAAACTGGAGCAGAGGCCGTAAACGGCACACTAATTAAACCAGGTGAAGAATTTTCTTTAAATAAAACTTTAGGAGAAGTTAACGCTGAAACAGGATATTTACCGGAACTCGTTATTAAAGACAATCAAACCATTCCTGAATATGGCGGAGGGCTCTGCCAGATTGGAACAACTTTATTTAGAGGAACTACTGCTTCTGGACTACCAGTTAGTCAAAGAAGAAATCATTCCTATCGAGTTTTTTATTATGAGCCAGCCGGAACAGATGCGACTATATATAATCCTTGGCCGGATTATAAATTTATTAATGACACTAAAAATCACATTTTAATTCAGTATCGTATTGAAGGAGACGACATTTATTTTGATTTCTGGGGAACACCTGATGGACGAACAGCAAGTTCTACTTATCCAACAATTTATAATATTACTAAGCCGGCTCCAACTAAAATTATTGAAACCCTAGATCTAGAACCCGGAAAAAAGAAATGTACTGAACATGCCCATAACGGAGCAGACGCTTATTTTGATTATAGCGTTAAATACTCTAAAAATAACCCACCCTTAGATGCAGAAAGTGAAGATGATTTATTAAGAGAAGTTCGTTTTAAATCTCATTATGTTCCATGGAGAGAGGTTTGCCTTTTAGGTGTTGAGAGCTTAAGTACTAGCACGGAGGA
>CAZDHZ010000035.1:2853-9226 GCA_964505405.1 uncultured Gammaproteobacteria bacterium
TCAGTCCTAAAACCAAAACAAACCAAACGAGAAAATCCCCATGCTTGTCGTGCCTGGACCGCAAAAAACGGCCTTTAGTTTTTTAAAACAATATAATACTCTATCACACTTTCTTTTCTTTGTCAAGCCCCTTATCTAATTTTTATAAGAAATTAACTAATATTAGCCTATTAATTTCCAAATATCTACACCTCCTCATTTAAAATGATAACAATTTAAAATTAAAAATAAATTAATAAAAAAATGCGTTTTCAAACACATTTTCTATAAAAATTAAACTCTCCAGCTCTTGTCCTGCCTACCCGCCTCTGGAGGGAGCTTGTCGAAGGGCTCTAACTTTCACAATCTCACACTCGTTTAAGCAATAAACTTCTCTAAATTTCTCGGACTATCAACATCAATCCCTTTTAAAACAGAAGTGTAGTAAGCAAGTAACTGCAAAGGTAAAATACTTAAAAATGGAAATAATAATTCGCTCGCTTCTGGAATAATAATTTTTTCTCCCAAATCACCTATTTCCAAAGCTCCCTTTTTATCTGTAATAATAATTATCTCACCTCCGATTTTATTTATTTCATTTATTACTTTTAAATTTCTTTTGAACACTGAGTCCCTTGGAGCAATAATAATTAAAAGGGTACCCGGTTCAATTATCGCTTTAGGCCCATGACGAAATTCTTCTCCAGTATATCCCTTAGATAAAATATAAGTCGCTTCTTCAAATTTCTGTGCGCCTTCCAGTGCTGTTGTATATTCAAATTTTGATCCTAGAATAACAATGCTTTTTTTATCTTGAATTTTTTTGGCTATTTTCTGAAGCTCTTCTGCTCGCTCTAAAATTTTTTCTTGATTTTTGGGAATATTTTTAAGCTCTTCTAAAATGTTATTTTTATCATCCGTAGATAAATTTAAAACTATATTTAATAAAGTAAAAAGCTCTAAAGTATAAGTTTTAGTAGCTTCTAAAGCTTCTTCTTTCCCAGCACTTAAATCTACAAAAAAATCAGAAACTTTAGCTAAACTAGAATTTTTATTATTAGAAATTCCTATAATCAAAGCTTTTTTTTGCTTCGCTTTTGTGATAGCCCGCAAAACATCTCCCGTTTCTCCAGACTGGCTGATTGCCACAACAGCGGATTGCTCACTAATAACCGCTTTGCGCCCTATAAATTGATCAGCGTATTCAATCTCAGATTGAAGCCCTAAAATCTCTTCAAAAACATAAGAACCAAAAAGTGAAGCATTATAAGAAGTTCCACATCCTAAAAAAAGAAAATATTTTATATTTTTTATCCTCAGAGCACTTTGTAGTTTTTCCAAATTTTGATTCCGATTTTTTCTAACTAATGCTCTTAAAAGCAAAGGTTGAGCAAAAATTTCTTGAAGCATTTTGTGGGGAAAACTTTTATTAATCATATATTTTAAAAATTTATAATTAGTTTAATAACTACATTCTAACATTTTGGCTTAATTTAGACAAATAAAAGGACTAAAAATACAATTCCCTGAATTTAAAAAATGTTGTATAATATAAGTAGAATATAAATTAAAATAAATAAATCTATGAAAAAAGTTAGTTCTTATACTATCATTTTCTGGGCGTTATTTATTGGGTTCTCTTTAGGAGGTTTTACCATAGTAATGCTTATGGCGGTAATGAACGCCGGAGTTTAAAAATTTTTGTTTGCAAACAAAAAAAGTAAGGCTTTTATTAAGTCTTGCTTTTTTTATTCTAAAATTTCTCTAGCCTTAATTAAATCTTCAAGATAATTTATCTGTAACCAAAAATTAGATTTTTGAACTGCAACTGGATAGTCTCGTGAAACATGCACCAAGGTTTGAGGAAGACCATACTCCTCTCTCTCTTTTATTTTTACTAAATCGTATTTAAAAAAATTATGATTTAGAACATACATTCCGATATTGACTAAACTTCCATTTTTTTTATGTTCACCCTCTGAAATATTTTCTAAATTTCCAGATTTATCTAAAATTATTTTTCCACCATTAAAATCACCCTCTACTTCTTTCACACAAATACATAAATCATTCTGAATACACTTTTTCATATCTTCCTTAGAATAAATATCATCTCCCATCAAGACTAAAAATTTATCCTTAAGAATATCTCGACATAAGTGAATAGCATAACCCGAACCTAATAATTTTTCTTGATATACATATTTAATTTTTCTTCCATTATATTCCGAACCAAAAAAATCCATAATTTGTTCTTTCAAATAACCAACTATAATAATAATCTCATCAATTTCTTTCGGTAATTTTAAAATATTATGTTCTAAAAGTTTTTTCCCGGCAATTTCTAGCATGGGCTTGGGAGTATTTTTAGTTAATTCCCCAAATCTAGTTCCCTTGCCCGCAGCCATAAATACTACTTGCATATTTAATTGATAATTAAAAATTAAGAATTAAGAATTAATTAAAATATTTTATTATTAATTCTTAATTCTTAATTGATAATTAATCAAAGATCCATCCTAAACTCCTTCCCCCATTCCTTAAAACCAAACTTTTTATAAATATTATGAACATGAGGTTTAGCGTATCGGCTCCACATAATAATTTTATAGCATTTCGCTTTTCGAGCTTCTTTCACTGCTTTTGTTAATAATTTTTTAGAAATTCCCTGATAACGAAAATCTTCTTCCACAAAAACATCCTCAATAATAGCAAAAGGCCTCTTGTGTAAATCATTAAAAAGAATATAAAGAAATAAACGACCTACTTCTTGCTTATCATTTAAAATTTTTATTTTAAAACCTCCCGATTTAATTCTAACTTGATCTAAATCAAAACTTAAAGCTTTACTTATGTCTTTTAAAGCATATACTTTTTTATTTTTGGAAGCATTTTTACTATAGGGACCTTTAACTAATATAATCCGTGCTTTAGCTCCAGTTAAACTTAATTCTTTTTTTAGAGCCAAGCTTTCTTTTAAATTATCATTAATAATAATATGAGCTTTCTTGGATTTTTTCAAAAAATCCACTACATATTCCTTGCCTTTATCTGTAATAATTATTTTTTTAAAATATTTTTTTATACTTAAAGATTTAATTTTTTGGCTTTGCAAAACATTATCGCCAAAAGACAATAAAATAAGTTCTTTCCCCTCTTTAGCTAATTGCTTTACCAAATTTTCAGCATGAGGAAATAGAAAATTATCGCTTCTTTTCATTAAATCAATAATTTGCTTTCTAATCTCCTTACCCCGAGGCGAACTAATTTTTTTAGCTTTTAACAAATAACTTAAATGTTTATAAATATTATAATTAATTTTCTTATTTTTAAAATATTTATTATAATCTTTTAAATACTCGCTATTAGATAAACCAAAAATTTTAGCAATCTCTTTTTTATGCTTAGCGGTATCAAACAAAGTATAATCTAGATCAAATATTACTCTCATGGGCTTACTTAATTATTTTTAATATTACTTTTTTTATTTTTAAACTATCATGTTTTAAAATACTTCTGCTTAAAGTATCATTTTTATCTTTAAAAATAAAATTTCTAGAGAGCAAAGAAGTCCTAATAGTTCTAATATCATTTTTTAAATTATCTAAAATGGGTTTTTCGTCAGCTTTTTCATATCTTGAAATAAATGATTTGGAAATAGTATCACTATTAATAATAATTCCATTTATGCGCCTTCCTAAATATTTTTCAAGTTCCTGCACTATTTTTTTCGCTCCTAAATTATGAGTTTGTCCTTTTTTGGTCATTAAATTCATAAAATAATAAATTTTAGCTTTTGCTTTTGAAATTGCCTCTTTAATATCCGGAACAACAAAATTAGCAATTACACTCGTATATAAATCTCCCGGCCCTAAAAAAATATAATCAGCATTCTGAATTGCTTCCACGGCATATTTGTTAGCCGGCACTATTGGTTCAATACTTAATTTTTGAATTTTTGAATTTTTGTTTGAATTGACAGGTTCATCTATTTTATGTTCGCCATTAACAATATCCCCATTATTATATTTAGCCCGAAGAACTGTCTTTTTATTAGTAACTGGAATAACCTTACCTCTAGATTTAAGATGTTCACTTAAAGAATTAATTGCTTCATCATAACTTCCTAAATACTTTACCATCATAGAAAGAAGCATGTTTCCTGCGCTATGACCTTTTAATTTATTATCGCCAGAAAAACGTTTTAATAAAAACTCACTCAATTTATTTTCACAAGAAGAAAGAGCTAAAGCACATTTCATAACATCTCCCGGAGGTAAAATATCTAATTCCTCCCTTAGTCTTCCTGTACTACCTCCATCATCCATAGTAGTAACAATCGCCTTAATATCAATATCATCGATTTCTTTTAAAGCACGAAGTACGACCGGTTGCCCATTTCCTCCTCCAATTGTAATTATATTTTTCATATAAGATTAATTAATAGCTACTTGTAATATTTTCACTAAATTTTGACTATTATCTACTACACAAAGTCTGGTGTTAATTTTGAATTATCTAATTTTTAATGTTTTAAACATTCAAAATTAATCATTCAATCAAAATTCAAAGTTCGAAATTCAAAATTCATTATAATCTTTATTCAACCGTAACTGACTTAGCTAAATTTCTCGGCTGATCAACATCTAACCCTCTCAAAACCGCAAAATGATAAGCTAAGAGTTGTAAGGGAATAACGCTTAAAATAGGGGTTAATAATTCTAAAGTTTTAGGAATATAAATTACATCATCGGCTAATTCTTCTAACTCTTTATTAGCTTCCGTTGTAATAGCTATTACCTTTCCAGAACGTGCTTTAATTTCTTCTATACTACTTTTATTTTTTTCATACACGCTATCTTGAGGCGCAATCACAATACTTAAATGTTGATCATCTACTAAGGCAATAGAACCATGCTTTAACTCTCCCGAAGGAAGACTTAAGGTATCTACATAAGCAAGTTCTCTCATTTTAAGTGCACCTTCAGAAGCAATAGGATAATTATATTTTCTTCCTAAATAAATTATGCTATTATATTTTTTATATTTTTGCGCAATTTTTTTAATATTTTCTTGTTTTAATATTTTTTCTTGCTTCTCTGCTAAACTAAATAATTCTTCTAAAATTCTTTTTCCCATAATGAAAGACATTGTTCTTTGTCGTCCCAACAAAACCGTCACTAAACTTAAAATTGCTAATTGAGACGTAAAAGCCTTAGTAGAGGCTACTCCAATTTCTGGCCCAACATGATTATAAATCCCAGCATCTGTTAAACGCGAAATTGAAGAACCAACCGTATTTACTATCCCTAGACTAAAAGCACCTTTGTTTTTTGCTTCGTTTAAAGCCGCGATAGTATCTGCCGTTTCGCCAGACTGACTAATAGCTAAAATCGCTGTATTTTTATTTATTTTAGTCTTCCTATATCTAAATTCACTCGCATATTCCACATCTACATTTATTCCGGAATACTCCTCAAGCATATATTTAGCAACTAAGCCAGAATGGTAAGCTGTTCCACAAGCTACAATAATTAATCTATCTATATTTTTTAATCTTTCATTCTTATCAAGTCCTCCTAATTTAACTTGAGCATTTTCTAAATCCATTCTTCCCCGAATAGAATTTTCTAAAGCTTCTGGCTGTTCAGAAATTTCTTTTTTAGTAAAATGTGGAAACCCATTTTTTTCAGCTTGATTTAAATCCCATTCTATATTTTCTTCTTGTCTTTTTATTTGTCCCAGTTTTCTATTAACTATTTTATATTTATTATCTTGAATATCCAAAATATCGTCGTCATCTAAAAAAATAACATTTTTAGTATAATTTAAAATAGCAGATAAGTCTGAAGCAATAATATATTCATCTTCTCCTAAGCCAAGAAGAAGCGGACTTCCTTTTCTTGCCGCTAACAAACGTTTCGGTTCATCTTTATGAAAAACAACTAAGCCATAAGCTCCTTCAATTTTTTCCAAAGATTTAAGCAAAGCTTTATATATATCTCCTTCATAATTTTCCTCAAGTAAATGAGCAATTATTTCTGAATCTGTTTCTGAAGTAAATTTATGTCCTTTCTGCTCTAAATCTTTTTTTAATTTTTTATAGTTTTCAATAATACCATTATGCACTAGCCAAATTTTTTGATCACAAGAAGTGTGAGGATGTGCATTTTGTTCACTCGGTACTCCATGTGTTGCCCATCTAGTATGAGCAATTCCAATATTTCCCAGCATTTTATCATCTCCTATTTTCTCCTCTAACTTTTTTATTTTACCTAAAGACTTATGGATATGAATTTTATTTTTAGGATCACAAACCAAAACACCAGCCGAATCATAACCTCGATATTCTAAACGCTTTAAGCCATTAAGCAAAACACTTAGAGCTTGCTGT
>CAZDHZ010000036.1:0-9123 GCA_964505405.1 uncultured Gammaproteobacteria bacterium
AACAATTTTAAAAAATAACCCAAAAAATCTCTTCCCTATACTCCCCCTTTGTCATTCCCGCGAAAGCGGGAATCTCGAGAAAAGCATTAAATAACAAGTTTCCATTCAAACACTCAAAAAAACAACAAACACGATCTCCAACCCAAAAAAATCTCTTCCCTATATTATAGGGAAGAGATTTTCAAAGAAGGGGCCCATTTGGGTCTCAAATTGGGAACATTGAAAAGTAAACATAGGGATATTAATATATTAACAAACAAAAAAATAATAGTCAAGTCTTTTGAATATTATTTTATTAAATTAATAATTTATAGCTAAGATTAAATTAAAATATTAATTTTAAATATAGTCAAATTATTTGATTAGTTAATTTATTTATTATTAATAAATTTTAAAAAATAGTAAAATAAGTTTAAAATATCTATGCCAAACTCTGCCAATCCTTGACATAAATATTATTAAGTGCTAAATTTTTATTAGAATATAAATCAATAAACTAAAAATATGCAGACATATAATATTTCTCTCAATAAAGAATTAGCTGAATTAGTAGACGAACAATTAAAACAAGGAAGATTTGCTAATAGGAGTGAATTTTTTCGTCAGCTATTACGCCATGCTTTCTTTTCCCAAGAACAATCTATCCAAAATGATTGGATTTATAGTGAACCCTTTTATGGAGAATTAAAAAATAGGCTTACTAGAATAGAAGAAAAGAAAGAAAAAATAACTGACAGCAAAAGTTTTGATAAAGAATTCAACTTTTAATATGTATAATTTTGTCATTATAAATTCTTGTAAACAAGATTTTAAAAAGCTGAGTCGTGATGCCCAAAAATTTCTACGCTTAACAATCTTTCCTATTATTTTAAAAGATCCCTTTATTGGAGAAAAATTACAAGGAAAAAACTTTAAAAAATTATATAAATTTGGCTTAAGATATAAATCAACTGACTATAGGATTGTCTATCAAATTGTTAATAAGGAATTAACAATTATATTTATAATGATTGCTTCCCGAGAAAATTTCTACAAAAAACTAAAACGACGAAATTAAAATAAAGAAAACGCCACAATAAAAAACATCAGATTGCTTTCTGATGTTTTTTTATAAAATCTAACTCTTCAACTCTTTAACTTTCACACTCTTCTACTCTAAGAAACCACATTCCACTCTTTCAAACTCTTAAGAACCTTCTGACTCGTTAAAACATTCAAGACATAATTTCGATAGTCTCGCGTATCTAAGCGTTTCAATACTTCCTGCTTATCTTTTTCTTCTCCCTTAAATTGCGGGCCATTATAATAATCGCGCATTCCTTTGATATGTTTTTGAACATCCTCATCTGTCGCATCAATTTTTTCCATCTTAGCCACCTCGCGAATAATTAAAGAAACTTTAACTCTCTTAATCGCCTCCGGCAACATATCTAAGATAATTTGATCTTCTGTTTTTTTAATACTTCCTAAATATTCATCAAACTTCCCGCCTTGAGCTTCAACTTGATACTTTAATTCTTCCATCATTGTTTTTGATTCATGCTCAACCAACATTTCAGCTAAATCTCCAAATTTAGTTTTCTCAATTATTTTTTCCAGCATTTTCTTCTCAGTTAACTGCGCATTTTCCTTCTCTTTCTGTTCTAAAATATTTTTCTCAATATTTTTCTTAAGCTCGTCCATTGTTTTAAGACCTAAACCACTCGCAAATTTGTCATCAAGCTCCGGCATCTCTCTTTTATAAATATCTTTGATAGCAACTTTAAAATCCACCATTTTTCCGGCTAAATTCTGCATATGATGTTCTTTTGGATAAGGCAAGCTAAAATTTTTAATGTCATTTTTTTTAGCACCAATTAAATGCTTATCAAAACCTGGAATAATATAGTTTTTTCCGATAATAAGAGCTGTATCTTTAGTCTGCCCTCCGTCAACCGGGACATTATCTAAAAACATTTGAATATCTGCCATAACTTTAAAGCCATCTTTAATTTCCTCATCCACCAAAGTCTCTTGCACTCGCATCTCTCGCAATTCTTCTAAGGTTTTTTCCAATTCTTTCGGATCAAGCTCTGTTTTTTTCTCTTTTATTTTTAAATCTTTATATTTTTCAATTTTAACTTCAGGGAGCAATGCTAAAACGATTTTAAATTCCACCGGATTATTCGGGGCTAATTTTGTAATATCAACCTTAGGCGAACCAACTGGATCTCCTTCTATATATTTTTTAATAAGCTCTTCTAAACTTCCATTAATAGCAATCCGAGCCGCTTCTTCTAAAATAACCATTTCCCCAACTTTTTGCTTTAAAATTTCATAAGGAACTTTGCCGGCTCTAAAACCGTCAATCTTAGCTTCCTCAGATATTTTCTTAAGACCCTTTTCTATATATGGCTTAAATTCTTCTACTGATAATTCTACTAGTAATTCAATTTGTGATTTTTCTAAATCTTTTTTTTCTACTTTCATGTTGTTGCAAATTACAAATCTTTTACGAATTTACAAATATTAATTTAAAATATTTATATATCAATAATAATTTATAATTTTATATTAATAATTATTTTTTTAAAAAGGAGGGTCCATGAGGTTTTTTAAACTTCGTGGACCCATTTGTTCTATTTCCATGTAACCAATATGTAATAAAGCATGGCTACATAATCTACTTTGGCACGTAATACCCGCAAAAGAGGCATTACACAAATCTCTTTGGCACAAGTACAAGTACCATCAAGCCCAACATGACTTGCCGGCCCTCCGCAAGCATAACATTTCGCTTCTTGCCCTAAAAGAGGTAAAAGAGGAGAAATTATTTGCATATTCTGATTCTTATTATAAACAAACATTTTCTTCTCCTTCCACCAAATCCGAAAATACAAGAGATAGTTCATTTTGATAAATTTCTAATACTTTTTGAGCAATAAGTTCATTATAACAATACGGATGTTGACAACAAGGAAAAGATTCTTGCTCCTTTCCGTTAAAATGTTGTTCCGACCCACTAACTTCAAAAATTGTTGGCCGACCGCAAATAGAACATTTTTGCTCAGAAGAATCTTCCCTTGTCCGAAAAAACATATAGCCCAAACCAGGAATACTTTTGATACTTACAAACATTTTCTTCTCCTTCTACTAGTTGTCAAAATTAAAATCATCATCAAAGGCTATGCAAAAATCCGGATTAGATTCATCTAAATCAGGTTCAAACATAATCTGATTTTGATGAGATAGGCAAGCTATACAAAACGCCAAACTTTTTTCTTCCAGAATCTGTATTGCTAGATCATAACAAAATTGATCCTGGCAACAAGGCAGAAGATAATTTTCATATTCACTATCATCAAAAATAGCCTCATCTCCTCCTATCTGAAAACGAGTTGGAGCTCCACAGATAAAACAAAAATCTTTTTTCTCTTCTGGAATTAAATAAAAATCAATAAAACCTAAACCCGAAACTTCTTTAGCTTTAACTTTGTTTATTGGCATAATAAAGCCTCCAATTCTTCTAAAAGTTTCTGATCAGTTAATTTTCTGTCAATCATTTTTATGCTAAACCTATTAATTCCCAAATAAACATAAGTTTTTCCATCTAACTTTTTGAAGAAGAAATTTCCCTCAAAAGAGTCAACAAAGATTTGCTTTATTTTTGCGAAAAAAGAAAACATCCCTTGGCATTCCACCCAATCACCTTTTTTCAAATCAAGTGCCATTTTTCCCTCCCTCTTTAAAATGTTAAGAACAATTTTGCTATATATTATTTATAATAACAAACCAACTAAAAGCAGAGCGACAATATTCAAAATCTTAATCATCGGATTAATGGCCGGTCCGGCCGTATCTTTATATGGATCTCCCACAGTATCTCCCGTAACTGCCGCTTTATGAGCATCTGAACCTTTGCCTCCGTAATGATCATCCTCAATATATTTTTTAGCATTATCCCAGGCTCCTCCTCCGCTTGTCATAGAAATCGCTACAAAAATTCCGGTAATAATAGAGCCAACTAATAATCCGCCCAAAGCTTCTACTCCTAGAAATACTCCCACTAAAATCGGAGTTAAAACTGGAATTAAAGCCGGTATAATCATTTCTTTAATTGCTCTCTTAGTAACAATATCAACAGTCTTAGCATAATCTGGTTTTTCAGTTCCTTCCATAATTCCCGGTTTTTCCTTAAACTGTCTTCTTACTTCCTCAACTACAGCTCCAGCAGCATCTCCTACGGCCTGCATAGAAAGAGCTCCAAAATAATATGGAAGAAGTCCGCCAATAAAAAGTCCGGCTAAAACATAAGGGTCATTAATTAAAAATTTGTGAGTCCCACCCATGGCTTCAATCGTATGAGTAAAATCAGCAAAAAGAACTAAAGCCGCAAGCGCTGCGGAACCAATAGCATAACCTTTAGTCACAGCTTTAGTTGTATTTCCAACTGCGTCTAGCGGATCAGTAATATTTCTAACTGACTCGTCCATTTCAGCCATCTCAGCAATTCCACCAGCATTATCCGTAATCGGACCATAAGAATCAATTGTAACAATAATCCCAGCCATAGAAAGCATGGACATAGCAGCAATCGCAATCCCAAAAAGCCCAGCAAAACTATATGAAGCTAAAATAGCTGCCACAATAACAATAACTGGTAAAGCAGTTGATTTCATAGAAACTGCAAGTCCAGCAATGACATTCGTACCATGCCCAGTCTCAGAAGCTTTAGCGATGTCTTTCACCGGTTTATATTTAGTAGAAGTATAATACTCGGTAATAAGAACTAAGGCCGCGGTTACCAATAAACCAATCAAAGAAGCAAGATAAATACTCATAACATCATATTTTCCATTTCCAGTCATCAAATATTTAGTCACAAAATAAAAAGCTATGGCTGCGATTATTCCGGCCATAGACAATCCTCTATATAAAGCATTCATAATTTTTTGATCTTTTCCCAGTCTAATAAAAAATGAACCGATAATAGAAGCGAAAATTGAAACAGCCCCAAGAGCTAAAGGATAAAGAATAGCATTCCCAAATCCAGAAAACATAAGAGAGGCAAGCAAAATAGTTGCAATTAAAGTAACCGCATAAGTTTCAAAAAGATCTGCGGCCATTCCAGCGCAGTCTCCAACATTATCACCAACATTATCAGCAATCACAGCAGGGTTTCTCGGATCATCTTCTGGAATTCCAGCTTCAACTTTTCCAACTAAATCCGCTCCAACATCAGCAGCTTTAGTAAATATTCCTCCACCTAAACGCGCAAAGATAGAAATAAGAGACCCACCAAAACCAAATCCGATTAAAGCAGAAATATCTTTTGTTATAAAATAAAATCCAGCAGTTCCGAGTAAGCCCAACCCGACTACAAGCATTCCTGTTACTGTTCCTCCCTGTACCGCCACTTTAAAAGCTTCTTTCATTCCGCTTCGAGCAGCTTCCGCCGTTCGAACGTTAGCTCGAACAGAAACGTTCATTCCAATATATCCAGTTAAAGCTGATAAAACTGCTCCTACCAGAAAAGCAACGGCAGTCATCAGCCCTAGACTTGGAATTAAGGCTAAAACAATAAATAAAACTACTGCCACCATAGCAATAACTTTATATTGTCTGTTTAAATAAGCTGTTGCTCCTTCCTGAATCGCTTTAGCAATTGCAACCATTTTTTCGTTCCCAGCGGGAAGTTTAATAATTGAAGACGCTAGGTATAAACCATAAGCAATGGCTACAACAGCGCTTCCAAGAATAAAAAATGTCATAGTTGTTTTTGATTAAGAATTAAGATTCTAGAATCTAGAATTATGAATATTTAAATTATATTTTAATTTTGAGTTTCGAATTTTGAATTTTGAATTTTGATTGAATAATTAATTTTGAATTATTAATGTTTAAACATTCGGTAATTTAAAATTCAATCAAAATTCAAAATTCGAAACTGACCAAAGGAAATATTCTCGAGTGCAAAATTATTTTATATCAATTAACTATTTAGAGTCTTCTTCATCTTCTTCAGCACTTTCACCCTCATCTTTCCCAGCATCCGCCAGACTGCGCTTCTTACTCTTAACTTTGCTTTTTTTCTTATCATCCTTAGATTCTTCCTTTTCATCTTCCTCTTTACCCTTCTTTTTTTTATCATTTTTTTCTAAAACTTCAACTTCTTCAGTTTCTTCTTCAAGCTCTTTGTCCTCCACAATATCAATCTTCCACCCCGTTAATTTGGCGGCCAAACGAGCGTTCTGCCCACCTTTACCAATAGCAAGCGAAAGTTGATCGTTGGATACTTTAACTCGTGCCTTCTTATTATCTTCATTAAGTTCTATATTTAAAATCTTCGCAGGAGATAAAGCATTCATAATAAACTTAATTGGGTCCTCATCATAGTCAATAATATCAACTTTTTCCCCTCCCAATTCACTAATAATAGTCTGGATCCGCGCCCCTCTTTGTCCAACACAAGACCCAATCGGATCAACATTATCGGACTCAGTAGAAACCGCTACCTTAGAACGAGAACCAGCTTCCCGAGCTACAGCCTTTATTTCTATTAAACCATTGGAAATTTCCGGAATTTCCAAATAAAAAACTTTTTTCAATATTTCATCCGAGGTACGGGATAAAATAATTTCCGGACCACGAGCCTTTAGGCTTACTTCTTTTACATAAACCTTAATTCTGTCTCCGGGTTTATATATTTCCCCCGAAATTTGCTCCTCCTGGGGCAAAACTCCTGTAGATTTTCCTAAATCAACTAAAACGAAACGTCCTTCTCTCCGCTGGACCAAACCACCGATTACCTCTCGTTCTTTATCTTTAAAATCATTAAAAATCATTTCCCGTTCTGCTTCCCGTAATCTTTGAATAATAACCTGTTTAGCAGTTTGGGCAGCCATTCGTCCATAAGAAGCAGGAATTTCCAATTTAGTTCTAATTTCATCTCCAACTTTAGCCGTCTTTTTAAGAAGTTTAGCATCACTAATTTGCAACTCAAGTTTAGGATTAAATTTCCTTTCTTCCTTTTCTTCAACGATTTCCTCACCTTCTTTTTTTTCTACATCATCGCTTTTAATATTTTTCTTCTTACTATCTTCTTCTTTGTCTGTTTTCTTTTTTTTCTCCTCCTTAACTTTTGTTTCACTTCCGTCCCTACCCTCCATAGTTTCAATGTCAGAGGGGTCCTCCTCCACTTCCGGCATATCCTCTACTACATTTTTAAGATCATAAACTTTAGACTTGGCCGTTTCCGGATCAAACTCCACTATAATATTCTGATTTTTCTGACCATAATCTTTACGATAAGCCGCCGCTAAAGCTGATTCAATCGTAGTTAAAACAGCCTCATAGCTTAAGCCTTTTTCCTCGCAAATATGTTTAATTGCTGTTGATATTTCTGACATATAATTTAGTAATTAGTTAATTGGTTTATTAACCAATAAACCAATTTCTAATCAACTCTAAATTTAATTATTTAAAAAAAGAAGTTAGTTTACATAAAGAAAACTAACCTAAAATTACTCTAGCATTTAAAATGTTTTTTGTCAATTTTTACCACTTTCTTTCATTCTAAACTATCACACTGTTTGACCTAGATCCTAATAAATAAAAAGCAGTTCTTTGTTAGAACTGCTTTAAGTTTTATTGTTTTTTTTGAATTAAATCATTTATTTTCACATTTCGGAGCTTTAAATGCTATTTTTTCATTTTTACAAAAAATTTCAACTTCGTCTCCCGGAAAAATTTTCCCTTTCACTATCATATCAGCCAGAGGATTAATAATATAACGATCCATAACTCTCTGTAACTCTCTAGCTCCATATAATTCACAGGAAGATTGATCAACAACAAATTCCGCAGCAGAATCATGCATTACAACATCAATATTTTGATCCATCAAAAACAATTCATACTCATCGAACAAAACATCAAAAATCTGTAACAAAGATTCTCTGCTCAAAGACTTAAAAATAATAATTTCGTTAATTCGGTTAATAAACTCCGGACTAAACTTCTTCTGTAAAGCTGAAAGACAAATTGATTCCACTCCCACTTCATCATTATTTTTATTAAAACCAATCCGACTCTGATATTTCATCAACTCTTGAGAGCCAAGATTACTGGTCATTATAATAATAGCCTTATTAAAAATAATCTCTTGACCACGACCATCTCTCAACTTACCTTCATTTAAAATCTGTAAAATTAATTTATGAACACTCTCATTAGCCTTTTCAATTTCATCAAAAAGAAGAACGCAATTTGGTTTTTCTTTCATGGCTTTAGACAAAAAAGAACCTTGACTATAACCAACATAACCAGGAGGAGATCCAACAAGTTTTACATATTCATGACTAGCTATAAACTCTGAACAATCAATCCTCACCAGATTAGACTCACTGCCAAAATACTTCAAAGATAAAGTCTTAGCCATTTCCGTTTTTCCAGTACCTGTATTGCCAAGAAACATAAAAGAGGCAATCGGTTTATACAAAGGCTTTAATCCAGCCACATACCTCTTAAGTGCTTGCACCAATTTAAATACAGCATCGTCTTGCCCGATAAGTCGTTGTTTTAATCTTTTTTCTAAATCAAGAATTTGCTCCGACTCATCTCCATATTTCAGGCTACCTGTTTTTTTATGCTCAGTCTCCTGACGCATAGTAACAATCGCCCTTTGCATCAAACGACAATGTTTATCAATCAACATACCAGGGTTAACTTCAATGCATATGCTATACAAAGCTTCTTTTAACTTACCAATTTCTGCATATTTCTGCTTATGTATTAATACATCTACATGAGGTTGAACTTCTTGAGAATATTCCTGTATGCAAATCTTTGCGACAAAATCTATATAACTGTTTCTATTATTATAGATACCACTAGCATCACCTAAAATCGCTTTAAATATTTCTTCTGCTTCATGAAATGATTGAATGTATAAAAACTTATCCAAACGAGCACAGTAACGTTCATAGACTTTAATAATCTGTTCTTTCATGGCCACCTCCTTATTTAAAATATTTATATCATTTTAAAGAACTTTGTTTAATTTAAAAATATTAGTTGCTAATATTAAAATAAAACTAATTTAAAAATAGACCTTAAAAGAAATTTTGTCAAATTAAAAAGGCT
>CAZDHZ010000037.1:0-1601 GCA_964505405.1 uncultured Gammaproteobacteria bacterium
TTATACCTCAAAGCCTCCAAGGCATTAATCTTAGCCGCTCTTTTAGCCGGATAAAAACCAGTTAAGAATCCGACAATCGTGGAAAAAGTTATAATTAGTATCGCAAACCAATAGGGCGTAAAAAACATATCTATTTTTTCACCCCCTAAGGCACCAGCTAAAAAATTAATTAAATAATTAAAAGCTTCTCCACCCAAAAATCCAATCATTAACCCTCCTAAACCACCCAAAAACCCGATAATTAAGGATTCGGATAAAAACATCTGCCAAATATCCGCACTAGTCGCTCCCAAGGCTTTCATGATTCCAATTTCTTGAGTACGCTCCAAAAGAGCGATGGTCATCGTATTAAACATACCAATAGCAGAAACAATTAAAGCCACAATTCCGAAAGAAGCTAGGACAATTTGCACTATTTTAAAAATTTGGTTAGCCTGCTCAATAATATCCGACAAAGCACTCACAATATATCCCTTGTCCATAATAGCATCCCTTACAAAATCTATATTATCCTCGCTCGCCACCTTCACTTTAAGTTGGCTATAATCATTAAGTCCCTGCTCACGGCTTACCGCAAAAGGTAAATAAACATAATTTGAATTTTCCTCGTCAATAACACCCACTACTTCAAAATCGTTTTCTAGGGTATTAAAATCTCTGGTTAAGCTCGCATTTTCCTCATCCTCATTTTGTGTAAAAATAGTAAATTTAATTTTTTTATTAAAAATATCGTCTTGATTTAAATTAAATAAATTAAGAGCAGAAGAAGATATTATAATTTTATTTTTATCTTTTATTTCATCACTATAAAAATCGCCCTTAGAAAGAACAGTCCCATCCAGTTTAAAATAACCTCTCTCAACAAAATTCATGGTTAATTCAGAAGAAATATCATCAATCATAATCTGCGCCTGCGAAGAAACTAAAGGCAAAACTTTTTCAACTCCATTAATACTTTCAATATCATCTACGGAATTATTGTCCATTTTAAAAGCTGAAATATCTCCGGTACTCACATCCAAACTTAATAAAGCGTCCGAAGTCGTAATTCTTTCCAGAATCATTTTTTGTAATCCATAGCCCAATGAAACTAAAAATAATATTGCTCCAATACCAACACTAATCCCTAAAATCGTTAAAAGAGTTCGAGACAAATTAGTCCGAAACATTCTAGTAGCCAATCTAATTATATCAACAGTGAGCATAAAACTAAATTATTAAATATTTTATTATTTCTCCTTCATTCTTTCTTCTCTTTCCTGTTCTTCAAGCATCGCGTCCTGCAAAGAAAAAGATTTTTTAATCTCAGCTTTTTTAATTTCTTCTTTCTCTTCCACTATTTCTTCCGTTTTTTCTTTCTCTTCAGTCTTATTCTCTAAAATATTTTTATTTTCTGATTTTCTTTCCATAGGATTTTCCGTAGAAATTCCCTCGCTAATAGCTCGGGCTGCTTCTTCAGCCACTTCTTCTTTTTCCTCCGAATTTTCAGCCTTATCACTTTCGTTTATTTTTACAATACCAAATCCCAGAATTAAAATAAGTTCTAACTCTTCAGTAATCGCTTTAGCCGTCTTATAATTTAAACCAATTCCATCCTTTTT
>CAZDHZ010000037.1:1701-9083 GCA_964505405.1 uncultured Gammaproteobacteria bacterium
TGTCAAAACCAACCCCGCCTTCCAAAGCAGACCTATTTAAAATATCGAAAAGTTCATCTTGAGAAATAGTCCCCAGAAGCCGTCTTTGAATTACTTCTTCAAATATTTTAGTTTCCTCCATATTCTTGCTAGTGATAAAATGATGAGCAAAAACTTTAGCCTTATAAGGCAAAATTAAAATATTAATCTGTTCCGGAGAAAGACCGTGATAAGCGCGCATTAAATCAGTTATTTCTGTGGTAGCGGATTTAACTTCAGTCGTAGTTTTCTTCTTCTTTTTATTTTTATCTCGATTAACAACTTCTTTCGTAATAATCCCATCTTTCATATAAATAATCCGATCTCCAAAATAAAGATTTTCCGGATTATGGGTTACCATAATTATCGTTTTCTTTTCAACCTCATTTAATTCTCTTAAAATATCCAAAACATTCTCCGCAGAAACAGAATCAAGATTTCCAACAGGCTCATCCGCTAAAACAATTTTAGGATTATTTACTATAGCTCGAGCAATGCCAATTCTTTGTTGCTGTCCTCCAGATAATTCCGTCGGAATTTTTTTTGCCTGTTGCAAAATTCCAAAACGTTCCAAAAGCTTTTTAGACCATCTATTTCTTCTCCCCTTCCTAACATTAACAAACATCTGAGGCAAAGCAACATTATCTAAAACACTCAAACTGGTTATTAAATTATACTGTTGGTAGATCATTCCTACTTCACTCCGATGATAAACCGCAAAATCTTTCTTATTCATCTTGGTCAAATCTTTGTTAAAAACAAAAATATTTCCTGAATCAGGCATTTCAAGTCCTGCAAACACATTTAAAAGAGTAGATTTTCCACATCCAGATGGACCAAAAACAATCACAAATTCTTCCGGATATATATCCAGGGTAATATTAATAAGAGCGTGATATTCATTATCTTTACCCTTATTATAAACAAAATCTAAATTTTTAGCCTCTATAATCGGTTCCATTTAAATACAAAAATACTAAAAGTTTTTATACACTTTCTTTGCTTATTATAACATATTTGAGAAAAATAATGAAAAAATCAATAAAACAAAAAACAGGAATATTCCTGTTTTAAAATCTGAGATCTGAAATTCAAGGTTCGAAATCTATATCCCTTCATATTCCCTCATTGTGAGCTGAGATTCAATTTGTTTTACAGTTTCAATAACTACAGATACTACAATTAAAAGAGATGTTCCGCCAATAGCAAGAGACTGCATACCAGTAAAATAACGCATAATTAAAGGCAAAATAGCTATCAACCCTAGAAATAGAGCACCTACAAAAATAATTTTATGGGTAGTATTAGCTAAATATTGGCTGGTATGTTTCCCTGGTCTAATGCCTGGAATAAAACCACCCTGTTTCTGTAAATTTTCAGCAATCTGTTCAGGATGAAATATAACTTCTGTATAGAAAAAAGTAAAGGCAAAAACCAAAAGAAAATACATAATGCCATAAACCAATTGATTATTAAAAAACACGATTATCCATTCAGCCGCACTAGCAATCCAGGCAGTTTTTGCAGCAATAAAAAACTGGGCAATCATTGGAGGAAAAACAACTACGGAAATAGCAAAAATAATCGGGATAACTCCAGCCATATTAACTCTTAAGGGAAGATGCGAACTAGTACCTCCATACATTCTATTTCCTCTAATCTGCTTAGCATACTGAACTGGAATATTTCTTTGACCCTCGGTAATAATAACCACACCAACTACAGTAATAACAGCAATTAAAACAAATCCAATTAAATTAAATAATTGGGAAGGATCATAACTTACTAAAATCTGCTGAACTGACTGAGGCAAACCAGAAACTATTCCGGCAAAAATTAAAAGAGAAATTCCGTTTCCAACATTTTTTTCTGTAATCAACTCTCCAATCCACATTAAAAATACGGTTCCGGCAGTAATGATAATAATAATAGATAATAATTCAAAAGAACTGATGTCCCCTAAAATTCCACTGCTTCCCCGACGCAAAAGAGTAATCATACCAAAAGCCTGCATGGCAGCCATTGGAACCGTTAACCATCTAGTCCACATATTTATTTTTTGTTGTCCAGATTCTTCTTTTTGCATTTCCTCTAAGCTAGGAACAATCATAGCCAAAAGCTGAAAAATAATAGAAGCGGTAATGTAGGGACCTATTCCCATCATGACAATAGAAAAATTCTGCATGCTTCCTCCAGAAAAAACATTCATCAATCCCAAAACTTGATTACCAGCAAAAAAATCATGTAAAGCAGCCACATCAACTCCCGGAATCGGAATATGAGCAGCCAAACGAAAAATAACCAACATCCCCAAAACAAAGAGAATGTTTTTTCTCAAATCTTTCGCTTTCCAAATTTGAAGAATTTTATTTAAAATCATTTATTTAATTAAAAATTAATAATTAATAATTAATAATTAATAATTTTTTACTTTTTTCCTCCATCAATCTGAATCTTGACACTTTTACTCATCTTAACATTAGAAAATTTTAGATTTTTAACAGTCAATTTTCCAGTACCTAAAATTTTAATTGTTTTTTCTTTTTTATCAACTAAATTTTTAGCAAACAAAGAAGTTGGATTTACACTTTCACCATCTTTAAAATTTTTATTAATATCAACCAAATTCACAATTTGAGCCTTTTCTCTTCCTGATTTAAAACCTCTTACTTTTGGAGTTCTAAGTAAGACTTGTTTCATTCCCAATCGTTTTAACCCACTAACTCCGGATCTCGAATTCTGCCCCTTTAATCCTTTCCCACTATAAGTACCGGTCCCAGAAGCATTTCCACGGCCTATTCTTTTTCTTTTTTTAGTAGTATTTTTCCCTCTCTTAATTGTATCTAATGATAGTGGCATATATAAATTTAAGATTTATGATTTATGATTTATGATTTTTTTATTTCATCACTTTCTTTTTTTGTAACTTTCTCGTCTTTCTTTTTTCCTTCAACTTTCTTTAAATTATCCAAAGCCTCTATAACAGATCTAACAATATTTACTTTATTATTTGTTCCCAAAATTTTACTGGTAACATTTTGAATCCCAGCCATTTCTAAAACGATGCGAGCAGCTCCTCCGGCGATTACTCCTTTACCACGTCTAGCCGGTTTAAGTAAAATTTTAGCGGCTCCCTGCTTCTGATAAATTTCATGTGGAATAGTATCATTTACTATGGGTACTTCAATAATATTTTTTTTGGCCATATTAACAGCCTTATTTACGGCAATAGTTACATCCGCCCCCTTATCTATTCCGAAGGCTACTTTTCCTTTTTTATTTCCAATAACGACACAAGCCCTAAAACGCATTCTTTTTCCCCCAGCCATAACTCGAGTTACTCGAGCAATATCCACTAACTTTTGTTCAAATTCATCTTTTGGCCTCTCAGAGCGTTTATTATTTCTTCTTCCTCTATTTTTCTCAAATCTTTTTTTAGCATAAACGGTCTGTTTTTTTTCTCCACCCGCAAGTGGTGTGATAGGATTTTTAGATGGCTTTACTTCATCTTTTGTAGCGCCAGAAACTTCAGCAGATTTTTCTATGCTTTTAATATCCTTAGGATTTGATCCTTCTTTTTTTGTATTTTCTTTATCCATAATTTTTACAATTTAAAATTTTAAACCGCCTTTTCGAGCACCTTCTGCTAAAGACTTCACCCTGCCATGATATTTATAAGAACCTTTATCAAAAATGACACTTTTAATTTTTTTATCAATCGCCTTTTTGGCTAGAAGCTCCCCCACAAGAAAAGCTTCTTTTTGCTTTCTATTTTCTTTCTGTTCTTTAGAATTCTTTTTGAGCTTTAGCTCCGGCACATTAGCACTACATAAAGTTTTTCCAACTTGATCATCAATCAATTGAGCGTAAATAGAAGTATTGGAACGAAAAACGCTAAGACGAGGTCTTGATTTAGTTCCAAAAATTTTAGATCTAATGCGAGTTCCTCTTCTTTTTTTTCTTTTTTGTATTTCTAATTGTTTATTCATAGAATTAATTTATTTATTCTCCTTTACCGGCAGTCTTTCCCTCTTTTCTTCTAATAATCTCATCTATATATTTAATGCCTTTCCCTTTATAAGGTTCCGGTTTTCTTACCTTTCTAATATTGGCAGCAACTTCACCGACTAATTGTTTATCTATCCCACTAACAGTAATAATATTTCCTTCTATACTAGCATTAATTCCTTCGGGAAGTTCAAATTCTACCGGATGAGAATAACCAACATTTAAAATAATTTTTTTGCCACTTAAGGCAACTCTATAGCCCACACCGTTAACTTCCAATTTTTTTTCAAAACCTTCACTTACTCCAAGAACCATATTATTAATTAGGCTTCTAAAAAGCCCCCAAAAAGCTCGTTCTTTTTTATTTTTTTCATTCTTAACACTAACAATAATTTCTTTTTCTTTAATTTCAAGCACAACTAAATCATTAAAATCCTGACTTAACTCGCCCTTAGGGCCTTTTACTATAATTTTTTTACCTTCAATTTTGACTGTTACTCCCTCAACTATATTGATTGGTAATTTTCCTAATCTTGACATATGTATTAGTAATTAGTTTCTTGGTTAATTAGTTAATTAGTAATTAGCTCATTGGCTAATTACCAAAAACTAGTATACTTCGCAAATAACTTCTCCCCCTAAATTCTTTTTTCTTGCTTCTTTATTAGTCATTAATCCTTCTGGAGTTGAAATTATGGCAATCCCCATATTATTTAAAACTTTTGGTAAATTATTTTTATCACTATAGACTCTTAATCCCGGTTTTGAAATTCTATTAATTTTGGTAATTACAGATTTACCATTTTTTTTATATTTTAACAAAATTTTAATTTCATCAAAAACCCCTCGTTTTTTTAAATTTTGAGGCTTAAATATTTCAAGATCCAAAACAAAACCTTCCTTTTTCAAGATTTTAGCAATTTCGTATTTAATTTTACTCATAGGCATAACAACCTCATGCTTATTTACTAAGGAAGCATTTCTAATTCTTGTAAGCATGTCTGCAATAGGGTCTGTCATATATATGTGATTTATATTTAATAATTAATTTCTACGAAGTACTAATTTTACAAATACACGAATACTAATTAAAATATTTTTTCTAATGTTCGTATATTTATAATATTCGTAATTCGTAGAAGTTTACCAGCTAGATTTAGTTATTCCGGGTAATTCATTATTTTCAGCTAATTCTCTAAAACAAATTCGACACAAATCAAAATCCCTCATATATCCATGATTTCTACCACATCTCCAACACCTTCTAATTACTCTAGTTGGATATTTAGGTGTTCTTTTTGATTTTGCGATTAACGCTTTTCTAGCCATAGGTTTGGTTAATTGGTTTATTAATTGATTAGTTGATTAGAGTATGGTTTATGCGATATAACTAATTAACAAATAAACCAATAAACTAATTAACTCTTCTTAAAGGGAAAACCCATTAATTTAAATAATTCTTCTCCTTCTTCTTTGGTTTTAGCGCTTGTTGATAAACAAACTTCTAAACCAAAGACATTATCAATTTCATCTGGCTTAATTTCCGGGAAAGATAAATGTTCTTTAAAACCAACTGTTAAGTTTCCTTGTCTATCCACAGACTTAAGACTAATCCCCCTAAAATCTCTTACTCTTGGAAAAGAAACATTAATCAATTTATTAATAAAATCATACATTCTTTTTCCTCGAATAGTAACAGAGGAACCAATAGTCATTCCTTCTCTTATTTTAAATGATGAAATAGATTTTCTAGCCTTAGTTAAAACTGGTTTTTGCCCTGATATTTTAGTTAAACCTTTAAGCACATTATCAATATAAGCTTTTTCTTTAGCATGTTTTCCAAAACCAACATTCAAAACAACTTTAGTTATCTGCGGTGCTTCCAAAGAATTTTTATATCCAAATTTTTCTTTTAAAGCTGGGATTATTTCCTTTTTATATTTTTCTTGTATATTCATATGCTCTAGTCAATTGCTTGTTTACATTTTTTACATTCTCTAAATTTTTTAGTTTTACCTTTAGGATCTTTAGTAATTTTATATCCTACTCTAGTTGGCTTTCCACATTTTGGACAAATCAACATTAGATTGGAAATTTCAATCGGAGCTGGAAATTCAATTCTTTGACCTTTCTCACCTTCTCTTCTCGGACGTAAATGCTTAATTAATAAATTTAAACCTTCAATGCTAGCTCGATTTTTAGATTTAAAAACCTGTAAAACTTTTCCAGTCTTAGCTTTATCTTTTCCTGCTAATATTTTAACTTTGTCGCCTTTTTTAATAGTCATATTCTCTCGTGATATTTGAAATTTATAATTAATTAAATCTAAAATCTAAAATTTACAATACTTCTGGGGCTAAACTTGCTATTTTAAAATATCCAGCCCTTCTCACTTCTCTCGCTACTGGTCCAAAAATACGGGTTGCTTTTGGTTCTTTTTTCTCTTTATCAACGATAACACAAGCGTTTTCATCAAATCTTAAATAAGTTCCATCTTCTCTCCTAATTTCTTTTTTAGTACGCACTACTACCGCTCTAACAATATCACCTTTTTTAATAGCAGCGTGCGGAGTTGCTTCTTTAACTGTAGCTGTAAAAATTTCTCCAATACGAGCATATCTTTTTTTATAACCACCTAAAACTCTAATACATTGAATTATTTTTGCACCTGAATTATCTGCTACTTTAATTTTTGATTCTACTTGGATCATACGTTTTAGTTAAAAGTTAAAAGTTGAAAGTTGAAAGTATGTTTTTCTTAAATTCTTTTTACTTTTTACTTTCTACTTTTTACTATCATATATTACTCTCCACCTCTTATCCTTACTTAAGGGTCGGCATTCTATGAAAGAAACTTTATCGCCAATATGGAAACTTTCTTTTTCATCATGAACTTTATATTTCTTACTAGAAGTATATCGTTTCTTATATTTGGGATGAATTTTTGTAGAATCAACTTTTACTACAATAGTTTTGTTCATTTTATCACTTACCACAATTCCATCAAATTTCTTTTTGATAATATTCTTTACATCTTCTTGTTTTGATTTTAAGTCTTCCATAATATTATAATTATTTTTTTTCTTCAGTTTTATTTACTTCTGTTTTTTCAGAAATTTCTTTCTTAATAATATTTTTAACTTTTCCAACATTTAATAAGGTCAAAACCTGTGCTACGCTAACACGCAATTCTCTAATTTCGCGAATATTTTTTAATTGCTTATTAGCATCCTTAAATCTTAATTCTCTTAGTCTTTCTCTGGACTCAGACAAAATTTTATGTAAATCACTTTCTTTTTTCTTTTTTAATTCTTTAAAATTCATATTATTTTATTTCACAATAAATTTACATTTAA
>CAZDHZ010000038.1:0-4404 GCA_964505405.1 uncultured Gammaproteobacteria bacterium
AATGAGCTAAGCTCAATGCGAGAGCGGACTATTAGTGCTATTAATGAAAAGCAAATTCAACTTTTCTCCAAAAAAGAAAGATTAAAACTTTTAAAAGAAAAAAATAATACTTTAAGCGCGGAGCAGGAGAATATAGATAAAAAACTTAATCAAAATTCAGATGATTTTGATTTTAAAAAGTTTGAAGAAGAGGAAGATGTTTTGAGAAAAAATTTAAATGATTTGCAAGAAAAAATTGATGCGAAAAAAAATACTTTAAATAAATTAAATTTAGAGGAAGAGAAAAAGCGTTCTAAACTATTTGCTTTGCAAAAAGATATGCAGGAAATGCAAACGGAAATTAATGAAATTAATAATAATTTACAGAACATAAAAATAAATTCAACTCGTTATGAAACGAAGCTGGAAGACTTGGAAATAGAAATTAGAGAAGAGCTTTCTGGGCTTTCTGAAATTAAAAATTATAAAAGTGAAGCAGATGAATTTAACTTAGAAGAGCGTAAAAATAAGATTTTAAACATAAAAAAACAGCTGGAGCAGATTGGTGGAATAGATCCACAGATTGAAAATGAATATCATGAAACTAAAGAGCGTTTTGATTTTTTAAGTGCTCAGGTTTCTGATTTTGATGATACGGTAGATTCTTTAACAAAAATAATTAAAGAATTGGATATAACAATTAAAGCAAAATTTGATAAAGAATTTAAATTGATTGCCGGAAAATTTGAAGAGTATTTTAAGATTTTATTTAATGGAGGGAAAGCTAAAATTATCAAAGTTATAGATAAAGAAATGGAAGAAGAGGACAGATTTCAAAAAAAAGACGAAGAAGAAAACAAAGCTCCAGCTTTAAATGAGTTGAAAAAAATCAAATTTTTGCAGAGGCATAATGCGACTGGACTTGCTGGAATAGAAATTCAAGCTACGCCCCCAGGAAAGAAAATTGGGTCTGTTTCTATGCTTTCCGGTGGAGAACGGGCTTTAACTGCGATTGCCTTAATTTGTGCTATTATTAGTTCTAACCCTTCTCCTTTTGTAGTTTTGGATGAGGCAGACGCCGCTTTGGATGAAGCTAATTCTGAACGATTGGCTAAAATTTTAGATGAATTATCTGCGAAAACCCAATTTATAGTTATTACCCATAATCGCGCTTCAATGCGTCGAGCGAGTATTCTTTATGGTGTAACTATGGGAGACGATGGAGTTTCCAAACTTCTCTCTATAAAACTGGATGATGTTTCCGCGGTGGAGAAAATGTGATACAATAGTTAAAAATATGACTGAAGAAAAAAAAGAGCAAATTCAAGAAAAAAAAGAAGCCCAAACTAAAAATAATAAAAAAACTTTTGTTATTATTGGGATTTTATTATTAATAGTAATAGCTTTTTCTTTCTTTCTCCTAAAAGATAAAATATTTAAAAAAGATCCTAAATATATTTATGAAGTAGCGGTTATGATGCGTAGTCAGAATAATTCTGATCCAGAAGAAGATGTTCGTACTTCTTTAAAAAAGGGAGATGTTTTGGTCGTGCAGAAAGAGGGGCATAATTGGTCTAAAACTGAAAAAGTAAGCTATTTGATTTTAAAAATGGAATTAAGCGAAGCGGAAGCTTCTAAACTAACAAAATCAAAAACCCGAGAAATTCCGGAAAAAGAATTAAGTGAAGAAGAAAGAGAAAGAATAAAAGAAGAAGAAAAACGCGCGAAAAAAGCCGGAGAAAAATATGTTCCTGAGCTAAGAGAAGAAACTTTAGTTGCTCGGGAATATCGAATAAACATGAAAGAAAGTGAAGAATTAAAAGATCTAAAAGCAAACGACCTTATTAAAGGGCAGCCCCTAAAAGATATAATTTTTGATTGGAAGATAGTGGAGAAAAAATAAGTTTTTGTTTTTAAATTTAAATTTTTTTATTGGCCATGACCCTAAAAGTCTCGGTCTTTTTTATTTTTTTCCAAAAAAATGCTAAGATATATAATAGACTCGAGTGCACAATTAGCATTTACTATAATCTTCATATTTTGTCATATTTTTCCAAAAATTTTTTAGCCAATATCACCACATTGCCGAAAAAATTTTTGAAAAAATCTGATTAAAATATGAAAATTCTATCAAAATGCTAATTGTGTACTCAAGTCTAATATAGTTTAAATTTTTAACATGAAAAAGTTGGGAGCTTTTAAAATTTCTTTAATTATTTTTTTAAGTCTTTTAGCTTCTCTATTTTTAGCTTTATTTTTGCATAATATTATAACTTTAATGATTGGAAGAGAGGAAAGAGTGTTTTATATGTTATTTATTATTATATTTTTTCTTTTATTATTTTCAATTATTGCTTTGATTATTGGGGCTGTTATAGATTATGGCCGAAATAAATACTTGTTTAATAAGAAATTGAGAGATGAAAAAGAGAATAGAGAATTAGGGATTAAGGATTAGAGATTTGTTGATTAGTTTATTGGTTAATTAGGTTTATGTTTTTTATCCTCCTTCTTGAAAATACCCCATCCGCTTGCGGTGGGGAGGAATTCATTATTTAATAAACTAATTAACTAATCAACTAATAAACCAGCACATGCAAAATATTATTAATAAAATTTTAGATTCTGGTTTAGTTGTGCGTTTTGTTCAATTTGCATCTTCTTTAGATGAAACTCAAATTCAGATTTTAATTATTATTACTCTTTTATTGATCGCTCTACTTGTTTATAGATGGATGGGGGCGGGAGTATTTTTTGTTTTTTTATTTGTAATTATGATTTCTTATTTGATTTACAGAGCGAATCTTTTTGCTTTTTATGAAACACAGAATGAAGAATTCGATGGTCGCATGAAAGCAATTCAAGCTGAGATAGATGGTTCCAAGCCGAAAATGATTGATAGTGCACCTGTTAATGATGTATCCATTGAAGAAAAAAATTAGAAGAATAGGACGCATAACGCATAACATTTTTTTATCTGGTTATCCTGAATGATGGCGAAAAAGAATTATATAATTTGTAATTACTAACCTCAAAATGAAACAATTAAAAATAATAATTTTTCTTCTAATATTCACAGGGCCCAGCAGTCCTGTTTTTGCAGATTCTTTTTTGGAAAATTTAAGTGGAAAGATTCTTTTGCAGGTTGAAGAAAACGGCGAAGCTTGGTATTTTAATCCGGAAGATTTGTATCGCTATTATTTGGGCCGTCCTTTAGACGCTTTTAATTTAATGCGGGAGTGGGGAATAGGAATTAGCAATAAAGATTTAAAGAAAATTCAAATTGGAATTTTAGAAAATGATAACGAGGACAGCGACCAAGACGGACTTTCGGATGCACTGGAGCTAGCTTTAAAAACAGATCCGTTTTTAAAAGATAGCGATCGGGACGGTTTTTCAGACAAAGAAGAAATTGAAAATAGTTTTAATCCTTTAGGCGAGGGACATGAAATTTTAGATTATAATTTTTCAAAAAAAAATTCTGGAAAAATATTTTTACAAGTGGAAAATAAAGGGGAAGCTTGGTATCTTAATCCGGAAGATCAGAAGCGCTATTATTTAGGACGTCCCAAAGATGCTTTTGCTGTAATGCGCTTTTTAGGACTTGGAATTAGTAATGTTGATATAGAAAAAATTCCGGCTAAAACTAGTGCTATAAATATAAGTTCTTTCGAAAAAATTCTTTTTGATTTAGTTAATAAGGAAAGAACAAAAATAAACTTAAATGCTTTGATTTTTAACGAAGAATTAGCACAAGTTGCTCGAGAGCACAGCCTTAATTTAGCTCGAGAAAATGAAAATTTTAGTGGAAAAGAAAAAGCTTGTGATTTTCCCATGATTCACCACGAAGGATTAGATTTTGGACTTTATAGTTCTGATCGCTTAAGGAATAGAAATATAAATTATTTCAGCATGAGCGGAGAAAATATCGCTTTAATGTCTAGTAGTGTTTATAATGTTACTTATAGTTTTGATGATCCAATTCGTTTTGAGTTGGAAGCATGTGCGGGTAAGCGAGAAGAGCTTGATCAGAAATTTAAAGCTGAATTAGAAAATTTAGAAACGGAAGAAGAAAAGAAAAATTTTATTTATTTGGAAATAGAAAAGCGCAAGGAAATTTATGATAATACCGGTGATATAAATTTTAACAATGCATATTGGAAAAATGAAAAGATTTTAGCCTGGGAAACCGTGGATGGTTGGATGAACTCCCCAGGGCATAAGGCCAATATTGTTAATGAAAATTTTAATCAAAGCGGGATAGGAGTAGTTTTTGTAAATGGCTATGCCATCTCCACCCAGGTTTTTATTAAAAAAATAGATTGTGGATATAAGGGAGCTGAATGTTGCCATGAAAAAGAAACTATCTATTGCTATGCTCCGAATAGTTGTGAGGAAGGAGTTTGTTTGTAATTTTTAAATTTT
>CAZDHZ010000038.1:4504-8910 GCA_964505405.1 uncultured Gammaproteobacteria bacterium
TAAAAATTTAAAAATTACAAAATTTAAAAATTAAAATAAAACATTATGTACTTATTTTTTGACACAGAAACAACTGGATTACCGAAAAACTGGCAGGCTCCGGTAAGTGATTTAAATAATTGGCCACGTATTGTGCAATTAGCTTGGATTTTAAGCGAAGATAATGGTAATCAAATTGCCAGTCAAAATTATATAATTAAGCCGGAAGGTTTTTTAATTCCGGAAGAAAGTTCCCGCGTCCATGGAATTTCAACTGAGAAAGCCTTAAAAGAAGGAGTAAATCTGGAAAAAGCTTTAAGTGATTTTTCTTATGATTTAAGTAAGTCTAATCTTTTAATTGCTCATAATATTAATTTTGATCAGAAAATTATTGGTGCGGAATTTTTAAGAAAAAATGTAGAAACTAATCTGAATGATATTTCTAAATTTTGTACCATGCAAAGCACCACAAATTATTGTCGGATAGAAAAACAAAATGGTTATGGTTATAAATGGCCTCGTTTAGAAGAGCTTCATTTAAAATTATTCAACAAAAACTTTGATAATGCTCATGATGCCTTAGCCGACGTAAGAGCTTGCGCTCGATGTTTTTTTGAATTAAAAAACAGAAATATCGTAGGTTGATAAAATAGACTTGAGTTAATAATATATAAGTTCAAAATAGCTTATACCATGTTAATTATTAGAAGTAGAGCCAAATTTGCTTGCTTTTTTGAGTAAATATGATATAATTATCCACAGATAGCTTTTAAGACAATACAAAAGGTGAATTTTGAGAAGATTATCTTTTTGTGGTGTTTTAAACAGCTTATTTTGACACCATTAGGGAAAACAAAATCGACCCCATTAACCAGGGGTCGATTTTATTTTTGTGCTTAGAATATAAATATGTTAAAATATAAAAATCTAAAGTTAAATTAATTATTAATTTATAAAATTTTATGGCTATTTCTGTAGATAAAAATTTATGTATTGCTTGTGGGGCATGTGTGTCCTTATGTCCAGATGTTTTTCGTATTAATGAAAATGATGGTAAAGCTGAGGCTTTTAGTCAGGAAAATGAAGATTGTGCTAAGGGAGCGGCTTCTTCTTGTCCGGTTCAGGCAATTAGCGTTTCATAATAAATAACAAAACAAGAAAATAAATAAAACAAGAAAACAAGATTTTTTGTTTTCTTGTTTTATTGTATACTTGCTATATGCTACATATTGTGTGATGTGTGTATTATATGATTCTAGAAGATATAAAACAAAAAAATATTCCTGTTTCTCCTGGTTCTTATCAATTTTTAAATAAAAATAATAAGATTATTTATATTGGTAAAGCGGCTAATTTAAAAAATAGAATATTTTCTTATTGGCAGAAAGGAAGCCAGCTCAATTCTAGTAAAAAGAAAATGCTTTCGGAAATAAATAAAATAGAATGGATTGAAACTGAAACCGAGATTGAAGCATTTTTACTTGAATCAAATTTAATTAAAAAATTTCAGCCTTACTATAATATCAGCTTGCGAGATGACAAACGTTTTGCTTATATAAAAATTTCTTTAGAGGATCTTATTCCTGGAGTTTTTATTACTCGGAAAATAGATAAAGAAGGAAAGTATTTTGGACCTTTTATAAGTGTGACTGTTTTGCGTGAGGTTTTAAAAATAATTAGAAAAATTTGGCCTTATTGTACGGAAAGAAAATTACAAAAAAAGCCTTGTTTTTCGGCTCAAGTTGGAAGATGCACTGGAGTTTGTGCGGGCTATCAGAAAGTTTCCGAGTATAAAGAAAAAATTATTAAACCGATTATCCTATTTTTAGAAGGTAAAAAAGGAAAAATAATTAAGAATTATGAATTAAGAATTAAAAATTTAGAAAAGGAAACACAAGGTGCTTTGAGTCTAGAAAAGAAAAATTTATCAGTATTAAAAGATGAATTGCGCAGATTAAAATATAATCTTTTAAATATGAAAAAAGTTTTGGCGCATGCTAATATTATTTCTGTATCTGAAAAATATGCTAGTGATGTGGTGGAGTTAGCTAAACTTTTTAATTTTCCGAAAATTCCGGAAAGGATAGAAGGATATGATATTTCGAATATTTATGGAAAATATGCTGTAGGCTCTATGGTTGTATTTAAGGGAGGGGAACCAGCTAATCAAGAATATCGGAAATTTAAAATTAAGTTGGAAGAGGGAGCTGATGATGTTGGGATGCTAAAAGAAGTTTTAGAAAGAAGATTAAAGCATTCAACAGATAAAGAAAAATGGAAATTACCAGATTTAATAATTCTTGATGGAGGGAAAGGCCAGCTTAACGCAATTGTTAAATTATTTAAAAAAGAAAAACTAAATATATCACTTTTAGCAATTTCTAAAGGAAAAGGGCTTAGGAGTGCAGCTGCTCCCGATAAAATATTTTTTCCTGAAAAAAAAGAAGCTTTAATACTACCGCTAGCTTCTCCAGCTTTGCATATTATTAAAAGAGTCCGTGATGAAGCTCATCGTTTTGCTATTAAGTATCATCGGGAATTGAGAAGAAAGTCTTTTAAATAATTTTCTCATAAAATTTAGTTTTGATGCTCTGTGGTTTTATTTTATATTTTTTATTATAGGCAATTTGTTTTGTTCGTCGGCGCTTAGTTTCTTTGAGTACATATCTAATAGCAGGAGTAATTTTATCTGCATAAAGAATAGCTCGACCTTCTATGTGTCGGGCGGCTCGTCCGATAGTTTGCATTAAAGCTGTTTGATGTCTTAAAAATCCGGACATATCTGCGTCTAAAATAGCGACTAAAGAAACTTCCGGTAAATCTAAACCTTCTCTTAATAAATTAATTCCTACTAAAACATCAAAATTTCCCCTTTTTAGTCTATCTAAAATTTCCACTCTTTCCAGAGTATCTATATCTGAATGTAAATATTCTACTTTTATTTTTTGTTCTTTTAAATATTCACTAAGCTCTTCTGCCATGCGTTTTGTAAGGGTGGTAACTAAAACTTGTTGTTTTTTAGTGGTAGTTTTTCTTATTTCTTTTATTAAATCATTAATTTGTCCTGTGCTTTTTCGAATGATAATTTCCGGATCTAAAAGTCCGGTAGGACGAATAATTTGCTCGGCAATTTGTGTGGATTTTTGAATTTCATATTCCCCCAAGGTGGCACTCAAATAAATTACTTGATTAATTTTTTTTCTAAATTCTTGATAATTTAAAGGCCTATTATCTTTGGCTGAGGGAAGTCTAAATCCGAAATCAACTAAAGTTTGTTTTCGAGACTGATCTCCAGCATACATTCCACGAATTTGAGGAAGGCTGACATGTGATTCATCTATGAACATCAAAAAATCTTTTGGAAAAAAATCTATTAAAGTTTGAGGAGCTTCTCCGGGCGGTCTTCCACTTAAGTGTTGGGAATAATTTTCTATACCGTTGCAATATCCAATTTGCTCCATCATTTCCAAATCGTAATTTGTTTTTTGTTCTAAACGATAAGCCTCTACGAGTTTATTCTCCTTTTTAAGTTCTTTTAATCTTTCTTCCAGCTCTTTTTTAATGGCAATAATGCCTTTTTTTCTTTTTTCTTCAGAAGTAATGAAATGCTTGGCTGGAAGAATGGTAATTGCATTTAACTCGTAAGCTGAACGATTTTTAAGATCATGGCTTAAAATAGCTTTTTCCGCGTCCAGTTTAATTTTTAAACTATATATATTTTCAATAATATCTCCCAAAAGCTCAATTCTAATGACTGCTTCTCCGGTAGAAAGATGAATCTCAATAACATCTCCGTGTGCTTTAAATTGTCCTCGGTAAAAAGCGATATCGTTTCGTTCATATTGGATTTTAATAAGTTGTCTTAAAATTTCATTGCGCTTTATTTTTTGTCCTTTTTTAAAAGTTTCACCCATTTCCATATAATCTTTTTTGTCGCCAATTCCGTAGATGCAAGAAACGCTAGCTACAATAATTACATCCTGGCGGTTGATAAGAGATTGAGTGGAGGCATGTCTAAGGCGATCTATTTCTTCGTTGATAGTAGCTTCTTTCTCAATATGAGTATCGCTTTGAGGAATATAGGCTTCGGGTTGATAATAATCATAGTAAGAGACAAAATAATGAACAGCTGCATCAGGAAAAAATTGTTTAAGCTCTCCATAAAGCTGAGCTGCCAAAGTTTTATTATGAGAAATAATTAAAGTTGGTTTTTGTTTTTGGACAATAATATTGGCCATGCTAAAAGTTTTGCCTGACCCCGTAACTCCAAGCAAACTTTGTTCCTTAAAACCCTGCTTTAGTCCCTTATATAATTTTTTAATAGCCTTTGGTTGATCTCCAGTTGGCTTAAAATCAGATTTTAATATAAATTTATCCATATTTTTATTAATGCGAGTATAGCATAATGTATATAATTTTTAAATTTT
>CAZDHZ010000039.1:0-6340 GCA_964505405.1 uncultured Gammaproteobacteria bacterium
GATTCCCTCTAGCTACCCCAAATTAAAAATCGTCCCGAAGGGCGGTTTTTTATTTTACCATTTAATTCTTTCTGCTATACTTAAGCTATAATTCAGCAGAGATTATTATATGTTTTGGTTTATTATTATATTTGTCGCACTTCTTTTAATATTCGGATTTCTTGTTATGGCGGTAGCGATTCAAGGGGCTCCATTTGTGCCGACTAGCAGAAAAAAAATGGCGGTTATTAAACGCTTTGCATGTGCTCAGCCAAAAGCGAAAGTTGCTGATTTAGGTTCTGGTGATGGTCGCTTGATGGTTGCTATTGCTAAATCTGGAATAATAGTCCATGGTTATGAAATAAATCCTGGGCTTATTTTTATTTCACGTTTATGGATTCGTTTACTTGGTTTACAAAAGAAGGCTCTTGTTTATAATAAAAGTTTTTGGAATGTTGATTTGTCTTCCTATGATGTGGTTGTAGTGTATGGCATTGATTATATTATGGAACGACTAGAGAAAAAACTTTTGAAAGAATTAAAACCAGGAGCGCGAGCTATCTCCAACAATTTTAAATTTCCTAATTGGAAATATAGAGAGAAAAAGGATAGGATTTTTTTGTATATTAAATAGTTTATTTGTTGATAAACTAGTTGACAACTTTTTTAATTTATGTTATGCTTAAAGTTGTCAACTAATATAGCAACTATGTCAATAAAAGAATTAATTTTAAAACAATTAAATAAAAAAGATAGTATTAAAGTTTTAGATATCATTAAAAAAACTAATTTTTCTCGTGCTTATGTTAGTAGGATTTTTAAAGAATTAAGGGAAGATGGTAAAATAATTTTAATAGGTAAGGCAAATCAAGCCAGATATGTAAAGGCGGAGAAAGAGCAACTACTTAAAGAAATAAAAAAAATAAAAAAAATAAAAAAAACTTATCTTAATATTTCTTTATCTGAAGATTTTGTTTTTGATGAAATTAAAAATAATTCCGGGATATTGGTAGATATTAAAGAGAATGTAGTTGCTATAATTAATTATGCATTTACAGAAATGCTTAATAATGCGATTGATCATTCAATGTCTAAGGAAATAGAAATAAATATTGAAAGAAATAATGATATTAAATTTTTTATAATTGATAAGGGTGTTGGTATTTTTCAGAATATCATGAAAAAAAATAAATTAAATAATAGCATAGAAGCAATTCAAGATTTGCTTAAAGGGAAACAAACCACAGCCCCTTTAAAACATTCGGGAGAAGGTATATTTTTTACTTCCAAAATAGCTGATAATTTTATTATTGAATCCTCTGAAAAAAGATTGATATTTAATAATAATATAGATGATATTTTTATAGAAGATATAAAATTTTTTAAAGGTACCAAAATTATATTTGTTATTGATGCAAAATCAAACAAAAAACTTGAAGATGTTTTTAAGGAATACTCTGGAAATAATTTTGAATTTTCAAAAACAAAAGTTAATGTAAAATTATACAAAATGGGATCTATTTATATTTCTAGATCTCAGGCGAAGAGAGTGATGAATGCTTTAGGGGATTTTAAACATGTTGTTTTGGATTTTAAACATGTTAGAACAATCGGACAGGCTTTTGCTGACGAAATTTTCAGGGTTTGGCAGAATGGTCATTCAAATATTCGGATTGAGGTAATTAATACTAATAAAAATATTGATTTTATGATAGAAAGAGTTATTAAAAAAAGATAAGTCGTAATTTATATATGAAAATATTAGGAATTGAAACAAGTTGCGATGAAACTGCTGTTTCTGTCGTTGAGGGAAATAAGAACCAAGTTAAAGTTTTATCAAATATTGTTTCATCTCAAATAGAAATACACAAAAAATATGGTGGAGTGATTCCTGAAATCGCTGCTCGAGAACATGTTTTAAATATTTTACCTGTGGTTAATGAAGCACTTTTTAAAGCTGGGATAAAACGCGAAGATGTTAAAAAAGAAATAGATGCGATCGCAGTGGCTGAGGGTCCGGGTTTAATTACATCTTTGATGTCTGGGATTGAAACTGCTAAATCCTTATCTTTTGCTTGGGGAATTTCTTCAATTGGAGTTAATCATATTGAAGGGCATATTGCTGCTAATTTTATTAATGAAGGAGTTCAAGAAAAAAATATAGAATTTCCGAGTATTGTTTTAACAGTTTCCGGAGGGCATACTATGCTTGTTTTAATGAAGGGGCATGGTAAATTTAAAATGCTTGGAGAGACTAGAGATGATGCGGCAGGGGAGGCTTTTGATAAGGCGGCAAAGATGATGGGATTAGGATACCCGGGCGGTTCAATTATTTCGCTTGAGGCTGAAAAAATTACAAATTACAAATTACAAATTACAAATAAATTGCAAAATTCAAATAATAAAAATCAAATTTCTTTTCCTCGTCCAATGATTAATTCAGGGGATTTTGATTTTTCTTTTTCGGGGTTAAAGACAGCTTTGCGTTATGCTTTGGAAAAAGATAAAGACTGGAGAGAGAAAATTCCGGATTATTGTTTTGAGTTTCAGCAGGCGATTATTGATGTTTTAATTAAGAAAACGATTAAAGCTGGACTTGAGTTTAGTGCAAAAACTATTATGTTAGCTGGGGGAGTTAGCGCTAATAAGGAGCTTAGAAAACAATTAGAGCAAGAAGTATTAAAAAACAATTTTTCTTTTCAAATGCCAGATTTAAAATATACAACCGACAATGCTGCGATGATAGCTAGCGCTGGATATTTTAAAGCTTTGCGGGGGGAGTTTGTGGAGTGGAAGGATTTGAAGGTTGATTGTAATTTGGGGTTTAACAGTCCGACGGATGTTGGAGAGGATAGCTAATTGGTTATTTGTTAATTTATTATCACAAAGGACTCTCTCATCTTGTCATTCCTGGCGAGCGAAGCGAGGGAAAGGAATCTAGGGGGAGAAGCATCAAATAATAATATACATAAAAAGTTTTAAGAATAATATAATAAAAAATATCACTTGAAAAAAAGTGATATTTTTTTATTTTAATAACATTTTATGTTTTTAAAATCTATAAAGAGTAAGTTTGTTTTTGAGCTTCTCCTCCTGGATTCCTTTCCCTCGCTTCGCTCGCCAGGAATGACAAAGGAAAAAGATATTGCCTCGGCTTACTTCTTCCTCTTCTTCATACTAGCCTCCTTCTTATTAACCGCAATAGTTGTCTTAATGACCGTATCAGGAATTAATGAAATTGAATCAATCCCGCATTCAACTAAGAAAGTTGCGAAGTCGGGGAAGTCAGAAGGGGCTTGTCCGCAGATTCCGACCTTAGTTTTAGTTTCTTTTCCTACTTGAATTAAATACTCAATTAAGGTTTTAACGGATTCATTTTTTTCGTTAGATGCTCCGGCTACTTTTAAAGTCCCGCCAGCATCACGATCAATGCCTAGAGTTAATTGAGTTAAATCATTAGATCCGATAGAAAAACCGTCAAATTCTCGAGCGAACTCATGGGCTAAAACTATATTGGTAGGAATTTCAGCCATTACATAAATTTCTAATCCGTTTTGACCTTGCTTAAGACCATGTTTTGCCATAATGGCTTTAACTTTTTTGCCTTCTTCTATCGTTCGACAGAAAGGAATCATAATTTTTAAGTTTGTTAAGCCAAATTCATTTCTAACCTTTTGAAGACCTTTGCACTCTAATTCAAAGGCTGGCAAGAAAGAAGGTGAATAATATCGACTAGCTCCGCGCCATCCAATCATCGGGTTTGATTCAACTGGTTCATATTCTCTTCCTCCTAAAAGCATAGCGTACTCGTTTGTCTTAAAGTCAGACAAACGAACGATAACATCCTTCGGATAAAAAGCAGCAGCGATTGTTCCTACTCCTTCGGCCAATTTATCAATAAAGAATTGTTTTTTATCTTTATAGCCTACGGTGATTTCGTCAACTTTCTTTTTAATTTTAGCATCTTTAATTTTAGCATAGTTAATTAATGCTAGGGGATGAACTTTGATGTAGTTATTAATAATAAATTCCATTCGAGCTAATCCTACCCCATCGTTAGGAATAAAAGAGTCTGTAAAGGCCTGATCCGGTTCACCAACGTTCATCATGATTTTAGTTTTAGGTCGTTTTAAGTTTTTAATATCAGTTTTAGTAACTTTAAAAGGAATTTTTCCATCATAAACAAAACCTTCTTCTCCTTCAGCACAGCTTACGGTTGCCTTCGCCCCAGTTTTTAAAACTCTTGATCCATTATTAGTCCCCACTACACAAGGGATTCCCATTTCTCTAGAAATTATAGCAGCGTGGCAAGTTCTTCCTCCTTTATCCGTTACAATTGCAGAAGCTATTTTCATAATTGGTTCCCAGTCCGGATCAGTCATGTCTGTTAACAATACTTGGCCCGGTTTAAACTTTTCAATGTCCTTAATATCCATAATTTTATTAACTTCTCCTGAGCCAATTTTAGATCCAACGCTTTGCCCGCTAACTAAAACCTTTCCCTTTTTTCCAATATGATATTTTTCTATAACATTATAGTTTCTTTGACTTTGAACAGTCTCGGGACGAGCTTGAATCATATAAAGTTGATTATCTTTTCCGTCTAAAGCCCATTCCATATCCATTGGTCGTTTATAATGGTCTTCAATAATCATGGCCCATTTAGCAAGTTTCTTAACTTGAGCATCGGTGATTGAAGGTTTGTGTTGGTCAGCCGGTTTAACTCTTATGTCTTTAACCGGATTTTTAGGGTCTTTATTATAAACCATGCGTAAACTTTTTTTCCCAATAGAACGAGAAATAATAGCCCCGGTTGGTTTAAAAACATAAAATTCATCTGGATTAACTTTTCCTTGAACAATATTTTCACCTAGTCCATAAATAGAGTTAATTAAAACAGCATTTTTAAAACCGGACTCAGTATCAATAGAAAACATAACTCCAGATGAAGCCAAATCAGAACGAGCCATTTTTTGGACACCGGCAGATAAAGCGATTTTAAAATGGTCAAAGTTTTTATCAACACGATAAGAAATTGCTCTATTTGTAAAAAGAGAAGCAATGCATCTATGGACTGCATCAATAACATTTTCAGCACTATTAATATTTAAGTAAGTATCTTGTTGTCCAGCAAAAGAAGCATCTGGTAGATCTTCGGCTGTAGCTGAAGATCGAACAGCGACATCAACATTTTTTGTTTTATATTGTTTAGAAAGTTTAGTGTAGGCTATTCTAATTTCTTTTTCTAATTCTTCCGGGAATTTAGCCTCTAGGATTGTTTTTCGAACTTTAGCTCCTCTTTTCATTAAGTCTGTGACATTATGTGTGTTTAATCCTTTGAGAATTTTTTTAATCTCATTTTTTAATCCGCTTTGTTCCATAAAAAAATTATAAGCGGCTGAAGTAGTAGCAAAGCCGTTAGGAACCTTAACACCCTTAGAACTTAATTTGCGATACATTTCTCCTAAAGACGCATTTTTACCGCCTACGGAGGGGACATCTTTTATTGATAGTTCGTCAAAAAATTTGATAAATTTAGACATAAGATATAAAATTTATAAGGCTTCAAGCCTTTTGTTAATAACAAAAAAATACCATCAAAAAATTTAGATATTTTAAGAAGTATTAAAATTTTAATTTGTTAGCATATTGCCCAATGTAGGGAAGCTCTTTCTTTTCATTGTTGATTGCATTTATAATTCCAATAACCGCTAAAACTAAAACAGCTAAATTTAGAACTGGAATTAACATCCATCCCAAAATTGGAATAAGGGCGAGAACAACATTAGCGATAACACTTGCGATTAGAAGAATAAGGGCCTGCTTAACATGAAATTTAGCAAACTCATTCTTTTTAATCTTGTCATCAACAAAATACCAAACTACCCCAATCAAAAGATAAGAAAGAATAGCGCACAATTTATTGTTGTCAGCGCTTTTAACAACTTCTTTGTTTTGTTCTTCTGGCATATTTTTAAATATGTTAATTATACTATTTATTATAACATATTTTTTTTAAAAATTGAATTAAAATTGACATTCTCTTCAAAATAAGATACTTTTTAAGGAGTGTTTAGCGGGTGTGGTGGAATTGGTAGACCCGCCTACGCCTGTTGGCTATGGCGGGCAGGCATGCCTTTGGCTTAGGACCAAGCGCCGTAAGGTGTGAGAGTTCGCCCTAGGCATCCGCCGGGGAGCCTTGTCGGATGACAGGGCGAGTCCATGTATAAATTATGTTAAATATTAATAAATTTAATTAGATAAATTTAATACATCTGCGGGTGTGGTGGAATTGGTAGACACGCTTGGCTTAGGACCAAGTGCCGTAAGGTGTGAGAGTTCGAGTCTCTCCACCCGCACA
>CAZDHZ010000039.1:6440-8417 GCA_964505405.1 uncultured Gammaproteobacteria bacterium
GGCGGGTCGTTGATAGTTCCGTCTACGGGGATAGATTATCGATTTTTAAAAAGATTTAGAGAATTAATTGTTAAAGAGATTAGAAAAGGAAAGAAATTCGTAATTATTACTGGAGGAGGTAATACAGCTAGAGATTATCAAGATGCGGCAGCTAAAGTATTTAAAATAACTAATGATGACAAGGACTGGATTGGAGTGCATTCTACTCGTTTAAATGCTCATTTAATCAAAACTATTTTTAGACAATATGCTCATCCGCGGATTAATAAGAATCCTCGTACTAAAGCGGATATTAAAAAACATTTTGCTAAGGGTGAAAAAATTATGGTAGCGGCTGGATGGCGACCGGGATGGTCTACTGATTATGTGGCTACAATTTTAGCAGAACGATTAAATGTCAAAACTGTTATTAACCTCTCTAATATAAAATATGTTTATGATAGTGATCCCAAAAAAGATAAAAATGCCAAGAAAATAAAAGAAATAAACTGGACCGATTTTAGAAAAATAGTAGGGAATAAATGGGATCCGGGCCTTAATATGCCCTTTGACCCGGTTGCCTCAAAACATGCCGAGGAATTAGGATTAAAGGTTATTATTGCCGAAGGTAGAAATATAAAGAATTTAGAACATATTTTTAAGGGAGAGAAATTTCAGGGGACGGTTATTGAAGATTAAAATTTTAAATACTAATTGCGCGCTCAAGTCTAATATAAAAACAAGAGATTTTTCTCTTGTTTTTGCTTTAATTAACAATTTAAGCTAAGCTAATTAAATATGAAATATTTCTTCCAACTAGGTTCAAATAAAATATTATCCATAGCAGAGCTTTTTTCTGTTTTTGGGAAAAACGAAGCAAAAATGCGCTTATTAAGCGATAATATTTTGTTGTTGGATATAGAACGAAAAATAGATACTCAAAATTTAATTAAAAAAACAGGAGGAATTATTAAAATAGGTTTGATTGAAGATGAGATGGAAATTAAAACTCCTTTGAACGAAATTATTGAAAAAATACTTCCTCTCTTTAAGGCTCAGGAAACAAAAATAAAGTATGGAATTTCTTATTATGGAAAAATAAATATAGACCCGAAAAAGTTAGGTATGACTTTAAAGAACAGATTAAAAGAAAAAAATATTAATTCTAGATGGGTTCAGGGAAAAGAAAAAATATTATCAAGTGTTATTGTGGAGCAAAACAAATTAATAAAAAATGGAGCGGAAATTAATTTAATTTCAGATGGTTCCACCTACGCTAAAGCTTTGGAGAACAGGGCTAAAATATTATTAGCTCGTACTTTAGCGGTTCAGCCTTTTAAGGAATTATCTTTTCGGGATTATGGTCGACCAGCAAGAGATGATGAGTCCGGGATGCTTCCTCCAAAACTTGCTATGATGATGTTAAATTTAGCGCAAATTAAAAATGATGATATTATTTTAGATCCATTTTGTGGTTCCGGTACAATCATTACAGAAGCGATGGCTCAAGCTTACCAAAATTTAATTGCTACGGACAAATCAGACAAGGCCGTACTTGATACCAAGAGAAATATAGAATGGATGCGCCGAAAGATTGATTTTGATATTAAAACTAATATTTTTCAAGCAGATGCAAGCATTCTTTCACAAATAAAGGAATTAAAAAAAGTAGATAAAATAATTACAGAACCATATTTAGGTCCTCAACGAGGAATGCGAGATTTTCATAAAATTAAAAAAGAACTAAATATTTTTTATTCAAAAGTAATATTTGAGTTTTCTAAAATCATAAATAAACAGGGGAGAATAGTTATGATTTGGCCTATTTTTTTGTATCATGGGAAAAAGATTTTTTTAGATCCGGAGTTAAATGGTTTTAAAATATCAAGAATAATTCCCGAAGAATTTTTAAAAGAAAATAATTTAAAGCTTTCATTCAGAAATACGATTCATTATGGAAGAGAAGGGCAAAGAGTTTGGAGAGAGATTGTTGTTTTG
>CAZDHZ010000040.1:0-3436 GCA_964505405.1 uncultured Gammaproteobacteria bacterium
GGAATTTAATTATGAGCGAAATTGGTGAGATGATTTAAAATAATTTAAATTAGCCCTTAGGGGCTTTTTTTGTTTGGAGGAAATGCTATAATGAAAGTATTATAAAATTATTTAAAAAAGATCCTGAAATAAATTCAGGATGACAAAAGAAATATGAATCTTGATCAGCGAAAAACTTATGAAAAATTAGATAGTGCGGGAGTTGGAGAATCTATTGCTTCTCTTGGGCTTCAAGCGCAGAGCATCTTAGATTTAAGGCCATCCTTTAAGTTGCCAAAAAATTATAAAAATATAAAAAATATTGTTTTAGTCGGAATGGGCGGGTCTAATCTGGCCGGGCATATTTTTTCTTCCCTTTTTCATGACGACCTAAAAGTGCCTTTTATAATTTCTGCGGATTATTCTTTGCCGGAATTTGTAGATAAAAATACTTTGGTTTTAGCATCTTCCTATTCTGGATCTACGGAAGAAGTTTTGACGGCTTATCGAGAAGCGCGGAAAAGGAAAGCGAAAATTGTCGTTATTGCCGAGGATAAGAAAGGAAAATTGCAGGCTCTTGCTCGGAGAGATAAAATTCCGGCTTTGTTTTTTAAGGCTGAGCATAACCCTTGCGGTCAGCCGAGATTGGGGACTGGCTATTCTTTGATGGCGATTTTAAGCGTTTTAAAATCTGCGAATTTACTTAAAATTAAAAACATAGATTTGGAAAAAGCGCTTTTATGGATGGAAAAAATAAACAAGAAAAATATGCCGAATGTTCAAATTAAAAACAATCCGGCTAAAAAATATGCCCAAGAGCTTTTAGATCGAGCGCCGATTCTAGTAGGAGCTGAATTTTTAAAAGGGAATCTGCATACTCTGCGCAATCAGCTTAATGAAACCAGTAAACTTTATTCTTCTTATTTATTTTTACCGGACTTAAATCATCATGCTATGGAAGGGTTGCTTCATCCTTCTAAAAATAATTCTTATCTTACTTTTTTATTTTTCTCGTCGGATTTATATAACGCGAAAATATCGAAGCGTCTTAAATTAACTAAAGAACTTGTGCGAAAAAATAAGATTAAGGTTTTGGAATATAAGCTTAAAGGCATAAATAAGATAGAGCAGAGCTTTGAACTTTTGCAATTTGGCGCTTGGCTTACTTATTATCTGGCCATGCTTTATAATTTAGATCCAGTAGAGATTCCTTTTGTGGAATGGTTTAAAGAAAAAATAAAATAAATTTAAAATTTTATGTATAGTGTAATTCTTTGCGGAGGAAAAGGAACAAGGCTTTGGCCACTTTCCCGCAGTAATTTTCCAAAACAATTTTTAAAACTTTATAGTGATTTTTCTCTTTTACAGGAGACTTTTTTGCGAATGCGCAAAATTATAGGGATAGATAAAATATTTTTTGTGACTAATAGAGAAAATTATTTTAATGTTTTAAATCATATTAAAGAGCTGGAGCCGGATTTTAATGAAAATCAAATTTTAATTGAACCGCAGAGTTTAAATACTGCTCCGGCGATTGCTTTAGCCATAAAATATTTAGTGGAAAAATTTAAAGTTAATTTGGATACGCCGATTTTTTTTCTTCCCTCGGACCATCATATTAAAAATGAAAAAGCATTTTTAGCTTTAGTGAAAAAAGCGGCTCGGGAAGTTGGTGATAATATTGGAACTATCGGACTTACTCCGACTAAGCCAGAAACGGGATTTGGCTATATTAAAAAAGGACAGGCCTTTAAATCTTATTTTAAGGCTTTGGAATTTAAAGAAAAGCCGGATAAAGCTTTAGCTAAAAAATATTTGAAGTCCGGAAAGTATGTCTGGAATGCTGGCATCTACTTTTTTAATGCTCGGACTTTTTTTGAAGAAATAAGCAGATACGCTCCGCAGATATCCAAGACTTTAAAACAAAAGCTTAATATTTTTATAAAAGATTTTTCTAAATTGCCAAAGATTTCTATTGATTTTGCTCTTTCGGAAAAATCAAAAAAAGTTATTGTTTTTGAAGGTAGTTTTGGATGGAGTGATATCGGTTCTTTTGACGGGCTTTTTGATTTAATGAAGCCTAAAAAGAAAAATAATAAAAAGCATATTAATATTAATTCTAAAAATATTTCTATTCATAGCGAAAGCGATAATGTTATCGCAACAATCGGAGTTGATGATTTAATTATCATAGAAAATAAAGACAGCATTTTAATTAAGAGAAAGGATCAAAGCGCGGAAGTAAGCAAGATAGTGGAATATTTAAAGAATAAAAAAATTAAGGAGCTGAATTACGCTTTGCCGAAAACAAATTCCTGGGGAAGTTTTGAAATTTTTAAAAAAGAAGAGAATTATAGTTTAAAAAAAATCACAGTTTATCCGGGAGAAAAAATAAAATTTAAGACTAAAAATAAAGATGTTAAAAATTGGATTGTGGTTCACGGCACAGCTCGGGTTCTAAATAATGAAAAAGAAATTCTTTTGCAGGAAAATGAAAGTACTTATATTTCATCGGACACTAAGTACTCTCTTGAAAATCCGGGGAAAATAAATTTAGAAATAATTGAAGTTCAAACCGGAAATTATTTAGAGGAAGATGATATTATTTCCTATAATTAATTTTTATTTTGTTTTTTATTTGTTAAAAAATTTATTATTAGATGTAATTTATTAAATTATAAATGTTCTTTATAAAAAGAAAGGGGGAAGAGAGATGGTTAGTCAGGTTTTTGATTTAGAAAAGGTGGAAACAATAATTTTTGATGTGGGAGGAACTTTATTTCGGGAAGATAGGGAATATGTTTCTGGGATTGGCTCTGTTCAAAACAGTTTTGATTTTTTCCGTTTTTTATCCTGGGAATTAATTAAAAAACATGGTTGGGATGCGCATAATGCTGCGAGATGGATTAGAAAGAAATATAAGGAGGCAATAGAAGGAGGCTCTTTAAGGGAATGTTTGGATGAAATAAATGATCAGATTAAAGAGGAATATCTATGGTGTTTTCAGAAGCATTTAAATGATGATATTTTGTGTGCTTGTGAATATGGGTTAAAGGATTATTCTTTTTTTCACGAGGAAATGATTAATTTCATTGATTTTAAAAAACTTTTGATTCCGGATCTTCGTCTTTATGCTCTAATAGCTGGTCTCAAAGAGCAGGGTTTTAGTCTTGGAATTTTAAGTAGTGAAAGTTTTCCCGTTGTTCAAAATATTTTTGAAGCTCTAGGGCTTCCTCTAAGTTGGTTTTTTATGGACACTGAAGGCAAATATCCAATTTTTTGTGCAGAGAATATTTGCAAAAAAGATTTTCTGTCAAAAAATTATAAGCGCTTAAAGAAAAGCTGTCTTTGTCCAAATGAGAGCTCTAAAACAATTCTTTATGTGGGAGATCATCTAGAAAGAGATGTAAAAGCACCTTTAAACGAGGGTTTGCAGGCCTTGCACATTTTAAATCAA
>CAZDHZ010000040.1:3536-8267 GCA_964505405.1 uncultured Gammaproteobacteria bacterium
GTGATGCGTGTTTTTATTTACTAAATAAAAAATGACAAATATCTCCGTCTTTAATAATATAATCTTTTCCCTCTGTTCGAATTAAACCTTGTTCTCGTGCTCGCACTTCTGAACTGGCTTTTATAAAATCTGTGTAGCTAGTAATTTCTGCCCGAATAAACCCTTTTTCAAAATCGCTGTGAATTACTCCAGCGGCTTCTGGGGCTTTTGCCCCCTTTCTTAGGGTCCAAGCGCGAGTTTCATCCGGTCCGGTTGTAAAAAAAGTAATTAAATTTAAGAGCTTATAAGCAGATTTAATTAGTTTATTAAGTCCTGGTTCTTCTAGTCCAAGTTCTTCTATGAATTCTTTTTGCTCTTCTGGATTAAGTTCGGCGATTTCTTCTTCTTGTAAAATATCCAAAAACAGCCTTTCTCCATCCCAGGAATCTAATTTAATATTATCTTTTTCGCCTTTATAATTTACTACATACATAATGGGTTTTATACTTAGAAGGCTTAAAGTTTTTAATAATTTTTTTTCATCTTCATTATATTCAAGTTCGCGTGCGGCTTGTCCTTTTTCTAGAATAACTTTTATTTTTTGAAGCAAGTTTTTTAGTTTAATTGCTTCTTTGTCTCCGCTTTTTGCTTCTTTTTCCGCTTTTGCTAATCTTTTTTCTACGCTTGAGAGGTCGGCAAAAATAAGTTCCATGTTAATAGTTTCTCGATCCTCTTCCGGATTTATTTTTCCATGGACATGCGTAATATTGGAATCTTCGAAATTTCGGATTACTTCGCAGATTGCGTCGCATTCTCTGATGTTGGCTAAAAATTTATTACCTAAACCCTCGCCTTTGTGGGCGTCTTTTACAAGTCCTGCAATATCAATAAATTCAATTACGGTAGGAATTATTTTTTTTGGCTTAGAAATTTTAGCTAATTCTTCTAAGCGCTCATCGGGAACTTTAACAATTCCGACATTCGGGTCAATAGTACAAAAAGGGTAATTACTTGCTTCCGCCTTATTTTCGCTTAAGGCATTAAAGAGAGTTGATTTGCCGACATTAGGAAGGCCGACTATGGCTATGGATAAAGACATATTACAAATTTTGAATTTTGAATTTTGAATTTCAATTGAATGATTTAATATTTAATGTTTAAAAATTAATTCATTCAAAATTCATTCAAAATTAAAAATTTTAAATTAAAAATTATTTTTATAAATAAATACTATCAGAATAGTTAATATTTTACAATTTTTTTGAAATATGCGAGAGTAGAAGTAGATTTAATGTTTTTTTAATGTTTTTGTAATATAGTGGTAGTAAATTCGTTGTTTTATTATTTTATTATTGTCTTGGGTAATAAAGCAATAGGATAATAAAAAATTATAATATAATTTTGAATTTAGAATTTTTAATTTTGAATGAATTTTTAATAATTTAATTTTAAATTAATAATTAGAAATTAAATCATTCAATTGAAATTCAAAATTCAAAATTTAAAATTTATATGACTATATTAGTAGTAGAAGATGAAGTGAAGATTACTCGTTTTATAAAAAAAGGTTTGGAGATGGAACATTATACCGTTGATACGGCGTATGACGGGGAGGAGGCTCTTGAAAAAGCGGAGATCAATAATTATGATCTCATTATTTTAGACATTATGCTTCCTAAGGTTGATGGCATAGAAGTTTGTCGCATCTTAAGGGAGAAAAAAATTGAAACTCCGATTGTTATGCTTACTGCGCGAGACACGGTAGAAGACCGGATTAAAGGATTAGATGCCGGGGCGGACGATTATCTTATTAAGCCTTTTGCTTTTGGGGAGTTAGTGGCGCGAGTGCGAGCCTTACTTCGGCGGGAAAAAACGGTTAGATCTACAAAGTTACAAGTTGGGAATTTAACTTTAAATCCGTCTACACATGAAGTTTTTCGAGGAGAAAAAGAAATAGCTTTATCTAGCAAGGAATATAGATTATTAGATTATATGATGCGTCGTCCGGGGCAAGTTTGCACTCGGACCATGATTGGGGAACATATTTGGGGTTATAATTTTACGGATGAGTCAAACGTTATAGATGTTTATATTTCTTATTTAAGAAAGAAAATAGATATTGGTTTTAATACAAAATTAATTCATACTGTGCGCGATGTTGGTTATAAAATTCAAGAAAAGACTAAGTTAAAAAAATGAATTCTTTTTTTCAAAAAATAAATAAGTCTCAACATAGAAAATTAAAAAGAAGCTTAGATAAACTTTTGCGAGAAGTAGCGCTTGTGAAGGGTGATTTTTCTTTGGACAGAATTTTTGATTTGGCGGAAAAAAATTTGGCGGATTTAAACATATCTACTATGTTTTTAGTTTTGGATGATGCTAAAAAAAATTTAATAATTCGTTATTTAAATATTCAAAATGAAAAAGACTCTAAAAAATTTATTCAAAATAATATTATTCAAAAAACAATTCCTTATGAAAAATTGAAAGGTTATCGTAATGCTATAAAATTAAAACAAGCGACCTATTGTTCGTCATGTTCCAAAAATTTAATTTCTTTTATTGAAAATTTTAAATTTATCTTTAAAAAAACAAGATTTTCTTCTCTTATTCTACCAATAGTAATTCGCGGGGAAGCTATTGGAGTTTTGGAATTTTTAGGTCCAAAATTAAAAGAAGAAGATCTTCCTATTTTTGAAAAATTTTCGGAAATTTTCGTTCGCAATATTTCCAATACTATTTTGTTTCAGGCGGTTAAAACTTCTGAAGAAAAGTATAGAAAGTTAGTTGATAATGCTAATGATATGGTAGTTGCTATTAATAATAAGGGTTATTTTACTTTTGCTAATAAAATGTTTTACAAAATGAGCGGGTATAAGCCAGAAGAATTAAAAGATCTACATTTTTTAAGATTAATTAAATATAATTATTATAACGAATTTTTAAAAACTTTTAATAATTGTGTGAGAGGAGAAATTTTACATATAGATAGTAAGATTGTTATGGTCTCGAAAACAAATCAAGAATTTTTTGTAAGCATTAGTGGAGTGCCTATTATGGAGAATAATAAAATTATTGGAGTGCAGGCGATAATTAGGGATATTTCCGAAACCGAGAAATTACAAAAAAAATTACAAAAATCAAAAGACCATTATGAAAAAATTATGGATGCTATTCACGATGATATTTGTGTTATTGATCGGGCTTTTACAATTAGAAAATTTAATAAAGCTTTTGCTGGAAAAGTTGGATTTAATCCTAAAGACTTAGTGGGTAAAAATTATAAAAAAGTTATTAAGTATTATGACCATAGTAAATTTAAAGATTTTGCTTGTGAATATTGTGAGGATAAGGGTTTTATAGAATCGGTTTTTGAAAATAAAAAAGCTAAAGAAGTAATTAAAGAAAGTGTTTCAGAAAATGGTGATATATTTTTTCATAAAATCAATCTTTTTCCGAAAAAAGATTTAAAAGGAGATGTTTTTGAAGTAGTAATTATTATTAAGAATATTACGGCGCGAAAAAGAGCGGAACTGGAGAATAAAAGGCTAAGTGAGTTTAATCAGAGAATTTTGAATAATTCTCCAGTTAGTATTTTAGTTTTAGATAGGAAGGGAAAAATAATTTTGGCAAATAGCTTGGCAAAAAAATTAATGGAGAGAAAAGGAGAAGCTTTGGTCGGGCGAAGCATCTTTGAAGACCGAGGACTTAAAAAAAATAAAGAATTTTTTAATAAATATAAAAGTTTACTTGATAAGGGGGAGGCTTTTCATTTTAGAGATTTACCTTATACCACTAAAGAAAAAAATGAAAAAAAATATTTAAATATTATTGCCGTACCTCTTTATGACTCTCATCATAAAATAGAAGGGGCTATCTCTATGGGTCTTGATAATACCGAAGTTAAGCGGGCAAAATTAAAACTTGAAGAGTTAAATTATAGTTTAGAGCAAAAAGTCTTAGAAAGAACGAAGGAACTTAAGTTAGCTAATAAGAAATTAAACGAAGCTATTAATTTAAAGTCTAAATTTATTGCAGACGCTTCCCATGAATTGCGTACGCCTCTAACGGTTATTCAAGGCAATCTTGATTTAGCATTAAAAGAAGCGGAAAATAACGGGGAAAGTATTTCTGAAAATTTTGAGCCGATTCTTTCTGAGGTGGAGCGAATGGTAAAAGTTTTATCCGATTTAACAATATTAACTAATGTTGATTCCAGTTCAGAAAGTATTGATCGTGAAAAGCTAAAACTAGGGGATTTGTTTGCTACTATAGTCCGTTCTTTAGATATTTTAGCTTGTCAGAAGAAAATTTCTCTCAGTTATGCACAAGACGCTGAAAAAATAATTATTTTTGGAGACGAAGCTAAATTGGAAAAATTATTATTGAACATGGTTCGGAATGCTATTAAATATACGGAAGAAAAAGGAAAAATTTATTTATCTGCGCGCAAGGAAAAGCAAAAAATAAAAATTTATATTAAAGACACGGGAATTGGAATCCCAAAAGAAGATTTGCCTTTTATTTTTGAGCGTTTTTATAGAGTAGACAAGGCTCGTTCTCGGGGGGAGGGCGGAACTGGGCTCGGTCTTTCTATTTGTAAATGGATAGTTGAGGCGCATGGAGGAAAGATTGAAGTTGAAAGTGAAGTGGGGAAAGGAACCACTTTTATTATTTCTTTGCCGATAAAAAAATAAAATATTTTTATAAAAATCTATTTGGAGAAAAGTAGATTTTTTGTTATAATTGTGG
>CAZDHZ010000041.1:0-8021 GCA_964505405.1 uncultured Gammaproteobacteria bacterium
CGACGCTGAAGCTATGGAGGACAGGCCCTCCGACGCTGAAGCTATGGAGGACAGGTCCTCCGACGCTGAAGCTATGGAGGACAGGTCCTCCGACGCTGAAGCTATGGAGGACAGGAGTGATGATGAATATTTAGAAACAAATCATAACAACAAAAGTCTGAATCTATATAAAAAAATTGCTTATTTTTTTATATTTTTAGTTTTGATTTTAGTTTTGGTTGTGCTTTATTTTTCTTTTGTTCGAGTAAAAATTATATTGATACCAAATCAGGAAAAAATCAGTAATAATATGATTTTTGATATTCGGGATAAAGAAAAAGGAGAAGTTGAGGGGAGTATTATACCCGGAGCAATTAGAGAGGAAGCTATAGAGAGTTCGGATGTTTTTGAAGCGAGTGGGACTGAAGTTATCGGTAAAGAAGCTGTGGGAGAAATAACTATTATAAATAATTATAGCCAGAATCAACCCCTAGTAGCAAGTACTAGAATGATTCCGGTTAATAATCCAGATAAATTATTTCGCTTAAAGGAAACGGTTAATATTCCTGCTGGAGGAGAAATTAAAGCGGAAATATATGCCGATGATCCTAGTCCAGAGATGGCTATTAAGCCGACTAGATTTACAATTCCGGGACTTTGGGCCGGACTTCAGGATAAGATTTATGCGGAAAGTGAAAATGATATTGTTTATCGCCAAAAAGTAAAAAAATATATTGTTGAATCTGATTTTGATGATGCTAAAAGAGATTTAAGGCAAAAATTATTAAGTGAAGCTAAGGCGGAAATTAATGAAAGCTATAAGGAGTATGGTGAAATTATTTATAAAATAGACGAGAATTCCATAGTAAGTAATTTTGATAATAAAGCTGGAGATGAATTGGATGAGTTTGAAGCTAGTATTAAGGCTCAAGTGGTTATTGTTGCTTTTGATGAAGAAAAGGCTGCTTTAATGGCTCAGAAAAAATTTATATCTTCGTTGAGCTCTAATAAGGAATTAATTAGTTTTGATGAAGATAATATTATTTATGCTTTAAATAATTATGATGTTGATAAAGGTGAAGCTGCGGTTAATGCTTCTTTTGAAGGGCGGGTAAGTATTAAAGAAAATTCCAATATTATTGAAGTTGATAATATTTTAGGTCTTAAAAGGGACCAACTTGATGTTTATTTGGGTGATTTATCAGATATTGCCGGTTATGAAATAAAATTTTATCCATCTTTTTTGCCTGATTTCTTAAAGAAAGTCCCACGCCTAGTTGATAAAATTGAGGTGGAAATTAAAAAATAGTTTTGACATTTTTTTTAAAATAGTATAAGTTATAATTATCTAAAGGCGATTGTCGTAGCTACCAACTACGAGCATGTTATTGCATGTTTTGAAATATTTTCAAACTAAACTTATTTAGATAAAATTAAGTGCCTTGAATATCCAAGGAAACTAGATGGAACCGCGAGACAAAAGCCTCGTTCTAGTGCACAATTTTTGTGCGTTGGAATGAGGTTTTTTTGTATGTAATATGAATTTTATAAATAATATATTAATATAATTTTTAAATTTTGTAATTTTTAAAATAAATTTTAAATATTAATTTTTAAACATTAAAAATTAAGATTTATTTAAAAATTTAAAAATTTAAAAATTTTAAAATTATATGACAAAAGACAAGGTGAATGGCACAGCCAGAGAGAGTGGTCTGGGCCAAAAAAAACAAGACTTAGAAATATTACGCCACTCTTTGGCACATGTTTTGGCTTCTACTGTTCAGGGTTTATGGCCAGAAGTAAAACTTGCTATTGGTCCGGCGATTGAAAACGGATTTTATTATGATTTTGATTTTGGAGAAGTTAAAATTAAGGAGGAGGATTTGAAGAAAATTCAGAAGGCTATGAAAAAGAAAATTTCTCAGAATTTAAAATTTGAATCTTATGAGATGGATATTAACGAAGCTATCAAAAAAGAAAAGTCAAAAATTCAAGATTATAAATTTGAATTATTAGAAGACTTAAAAAAGGAAGGGGAAACAAAAGTGACTTATTATAAATTAGGAGATGTCGAGGATTTATGTCGAGGTCCACATCTTAAATCTACCAAAGAAATAAATACAAAAGCTTTTAAATTAGATAGAATTGCTGGAGCTTATTGGAAGGGTGATGAAAAAAATAAAATGTTGACCCGGATTTATGGTGTGGCATTTTTGAGTAATGAAGATTTGAAAGATTATGAAGAGATGATGCGAGAAGCTGAAAAAAGAAATCATAGAAAAATTGGGGCGGAAATGGAATTATTTAAAAATTTTCAAGAGATAGGACAAGGTTTGCCAGTTTGGTTGCCTAACGGATATGCGATGCGTCATATTTTAGAAGATTATATGATTGATTTAGAAAGAGCCTACGATTATGTTCATATTTTAACTCCTCATATTAATAAAAAAGAGTTGTTTGAAATTTCGGGTCACTTAGGTTTTTATGATAAAGACATGTATGCTCCTATGGAAATTGATAATGAAACTTTTTATTTAAAACCAATGAATTGTCCGGCCGGAATGATGGTTTATAAAATGAAGCCGAGAAGCTATCGAGATCTGCCCTATAAACAAGGAGAACTTGGAACTGTTTATCGTTATGAAAAGTCAGGGGAGTTACATGGATTACAAAGAGTTCGTGGTTTCACTCAAAATGATGCTCATATATTTTGTACAGCCGATCAGTTAAAAGAAGAATTTTTAGAAGTTCTTGATTTATTGCAAATTGTATATAAGGACGTGGGAATCGGAGATTATTTTTTCCGTTTATCGGTTTCGGATGATGATAAGTCAAAGTATGTTGGTAAACGCGAGGACTGGGAAACGACTGAAGATGTATTAAGAGAGGTCTTGCAAGAAGCGGGAGTAAAATATGTTGAAGTAAAGGGTGAAGCGGCTTTTTATGGACCGAAGCTTGATGTGCAAGCTCTTAATGTTTTTGGGAAAGAAGATTCAATATCTACAATTCAAGTTGACTTTAATCTTCCAGAAAGATTTGACCTAGATTATATTGATAAAGATGGAGAAAAGAAAAGACCCTTCGTTATTCATAGGGCATTGATTGGGTCATTTGAAAGATTCTTTGCATTTTTAATAGAGCATCATGCTGGAAATTTTCCTTTATGGTACGCTCCATGGCAGGTAAAGTTGATTGCTGTTTCCGAAAAACATATTGATTATTGTAAAAAATTATCTAAAGAATTTAGAAAAGAAGGTATTAGAGTTTTGCTTGATGTAGGCGATGAAACTGTTGGAAATAAAATAAGAAAGTCTGTTAAAGAAAGAGTACCTTATATGCTTGTGATTGGAGATAAAGAGATGGGCTCAGACAAGCTTATGATTCGAGATAGGGGAAGTGATCAGATTAGGGAAATAGAAAAGCAAGATTTTTTTAAGGAAATAGAAGAGAAAATTAGTAGCAAGAGTTAGATTTTTGGAGAGTTGGAATTTTTGGATTTTGGTTTATCCCTTCTTGTTGTTTCTATACTTTGTCATCCTGGAATTTTTACAAAGCGGAGCGGAGTAAAAATATCCGGGATCCAGGAGGAAAAGCTAGATACTACTTAAACCTTTTTAGGTTTTAAAATATTCATACCTCTTTCTCCTGGATCCCCGATAGCCTGCGGCTTCGAGGATGACAAAAGTGGGAGATTTTTATTTCTATGTTTTAACAAAATTTTGTTAACGAATTATTTGAGCTCTACAGGACAAAGCGGTGTGTGTTTTATCTTTCCTGGAAGTGATAAAAAAAGAGAATTAAAACTATTATGAAAAAAAATATTATTATCAAAATTAGAATAGTTTTATGGTTGATAGCGTTTTTTGTTATTGGTGTTTTTTTGTATTTGGCAATTATTCCGAGTGGAGAGATAGAATATAGTTTTGATTTTGATAAGAAAAATGGATTTATTAGTAAATTAAGCCCGGAAGAGAGAGTAGATTTTAGTGATAAAAATTTTCAGAATAAAATTATAGGAAATCCTGTTTATTTTAATTTGCGTGTTCCGAGATCTTTTGATACAGCGGAGATGCAAATTAAATATAAAAATAAAAATGATATTCCCTTGATTGAAGCTGGGGTTTTAGCGGATAATATTTCATGGAGATATAATTTAAAGCCGATGCAGAATCAATTAATTGATCGGTTTCAGCTTGTCTGGAAAAAAGAAATTAAAGATGGTTTATTGATTTTAAAAAGACCAGAATCAGCTTCAAGCACTTATGAGTGTAATTTTTTTGATAATCAGGCTAGCAGTTCGGATATAAACACCTTAGCAGTTTATGATTATGATCCCGATATAGATTATGTTTTAGCCGATTATGAATCTAGAAATAAAGATTTAAAAAGTATAGATAATTTTCATTCTCTAAGGGGGTCTTGGCAATTAATGATTTATTTAAAAGATGAGGACTTAGATTTTAATTTTTCTTTTCAAGATTTGAATTTAAACAAAGAAGAAGACAAAATAGAATTATTATTATTTTATCAGGATGAATTAATTGATTCTCGTGTTATTTTGGATGACGATATTAAAAATGATAATGGACAGGTGAGTGAAAAAATAGATTTGGAATTTAAAGTTCCTAATCTACCGGAAGGTGCTTATAAACTTGAATTACGAGTTAATGATGATATTGTGACCACTAATATTATGTCTAGACAATCTAAAATTGTTTTTGTAAACAATATAAGATTATTCAAAGAAGATATTGAAAAATTTTCTGTGTTTAGTGACAGCCAAAAAATTCAATCAAAAACTGTTTATCCGGATAGTTTGCAAAGCATAAAAATATCTGATAATCATCTTGATTTAACAGAAACTTATCGTCAATTTGAAAGTGATATTTCTAATGTTTTTGCTACTAGCGGAATTAAAATAATAGAGATTGAAAAAGATGGGATATTTTTAAGTGGAGATGGTGTTTTTAGTTTTAGTCGTGACTCATTTTTTAATCCTAAAATTAAAAAAGCCATTCCTGGTCTTGATGTTAATAAATTTGGTATAAACTGTATTATTGCAAACTATAGTTTGCCTATCAAAGAGGGCGATTATTATAAAGCTGATATTTTGTTTGATTTAAAAAATGCTTATCAGGAGAATAATACTTATAGTTTTATTATTTCTGCGCCGGATTTAAAGATGGATGATGGGGTGGAGGATTATTTAGAGATAGAGGAAATTAGGATAAAGTTGAAAGGTAGAAGTTTAAAGGATAAGATTCTGGAGATGATTGGAAACTAATTTATAAAATTTTTTATGTTAAAACGAATACTAAAAGAAATTTTTTATGTTTCAAGCTTTCTGCTTTTAATTTTAAGCGTGCTTGAGATTATTAAAGCGCGTATTATTTTGGCTTATTTTGATTTAAATTTACTCTTGATTTTTTGCTTGATACTTGGTATATTTATAGTGTTATTAAATAATAAAGTTTATAAAAGTGATGGACAGGATAGATAATAAATTTTTTAAAAATATAGCTTTAATTTTACTTTTTGTCTTTATTTTTGGACCTAGTTTAGGAAAAAACGGTTTTTTGGCGCTGTTAATTTTAACAGCACTATTTTTTATTTTCAAGAAATTAAAGTCTGCTAATTTTAATATATTAAATAATAAAAATAAGTTTAATGCTCAGGCAATAGACTTGGATAAAATTAAACATATGCAAAATTCAAAAAATTTAGTGTTTGGAATAATCACTGGTATTTTTCTCTTGTGGTTATTTTTTGCTTCCATAGTTGTTATTGACGCCGGAGAAACTGGAGTTTATTCATTGTTTGGGAAAGTGAAGGATACAGAGTTAAGGTCTGGATTTCATCTTGTTATTCCTTTAGCTAAAGTAACTAAAATGAGTATTAGAACCGAGGAGTATACGATGAGTATTGCTCAAGGAGAGGGAGCGAGATACGGAGCGGATGCTATTACTTCTTTAACTAAAGAGGGATTAAGCGTTGATTTAGATATGACTGTTCTCTATAGGATTAAAGAGGAAAAAGCCTCTGATATTTATAAAGAAGTTGGTTTAAAATATGATGAAAAAATTATTCGTCCAACTATTAGAACTTCAATTAGAGATATTATTGCCCAATATGAAGCTAAAGATATTTATAGTGAAAAAAGAGAAGAAGCTAGTCAAAAAATTGAAGAAGCTTTAAGCGGTGATCTAGAAGAAAGAGGAATTATTATAGAAGATGTTTTACTTCGTAATGTGGCTTTACCTGCTAATTTATCTCAGGCAATTCAGGAGAAATTACAAGCCGAGCAAGAAGCGGAAAAATATGATTTTATTTTAGATCGAGAAAAGAAGGAGAAGGAAAGAAAAATTATTGAGGCTGAAGGGCAAAGAGATGCTCAGAAAATTATTAATGAAAGTTTAACTACTAATTATTTATATTACCTATATATTAGTGATCTGAAATCAAGAGAAGGAACAATTTATGTTCCGACTAATCCTTCAACAGGGATGCCTTTGTTTAGGGATTTGGGGAGGTAGACTTTAGTAAAAAGTTAAAAGTTATAAAGTAAAAGAGTTTAAAATATTATGATTAAAAATGTTGTTGTTAAAAAAATAAATAAATATGAAGATGAAAGAGGATGGCTTCAGGAAATATTTCGGGAGGATGAAGTTGACTTTAAAGCTGTTATGTCTTATGTGAGTTTAACTAAACCGGGAGTTGTTCGTGGTCCCCATGAGCATAAATATCAGACTGATTTTTTTGTTTTTATTGGTCCTGGTACTTTTGATTTACATCTTTGGGATCGGCGTGAAGGTTCAGAAACTTTTGAAGAACATATGATTATAAAAGCTGGGGAGGATAATCCTTGTGCGGTTTTAGTTCCTCCTGGCGTAGTTCATGGCTATAAATGTGTCTCCGAACATGATGCAATTTGCATAAATATTTTAGACAAACTATATAAAGGAAAAGATAAAAAAGAGGAAATAGATGAAATTAGGTGGGAAGAAGATGAAAATTCTTTATATAAAATATCATAATAAAAATAATTTAATTATATTCACTTTTTGATTTTATAAATTTAAACATTGAAAATTGTTTGAAAATTGAAAATTGAAAATTAAAAACTATGGACTGTATTTTTTGTAAAATTATAGCCGGAGATTTACCAGGCTATGTTGTTTATGAGGATAAAAAAGTGATGGCTTTTTTTGATATTCTTCCAATAAGCCAGGGGCATACTATTGTTGCTCCCAAAACTCATGTAGCTGATCTTGAGAGTTTAAGTGATGAGGATTTAAGTGCTATGTCTTTAGCTATTAAAAAAATTGGCAAAGCCATGATAGATGGTTTAGGGGTTAAAGGCTACAGCGTATTTTTGGACAATAAGAGTGCGGCTAACCAGCATGTTCCGCATGTGCATTTTCATATTGTTCCTCGGGCTGAGGGAGATGGCTTGGAAAGATGGCCATCTAGTGGATATGGGGAAGGAGAAGCAGAATTTTGTTTGAAGCAGGTGAAGGAAAAGCTATAACAATAATGCAAATACCGCGAATTATATGTGAATATAATTTGTAGATTCGCATTATTCTCTATGGACTGTATTTTTTGTAAAATCGTAAATGGGCAAATTCCGAGTTATCAAGTTTACGAAAATGATTCATTTTTAGTATTTTTAGATATTCGTCCTTTGAATCCAGGGCATGTTTTAGTTATCCCAAAGAAGCATTATAGATGGGTTTGGGACGTTCCTAATATCGGAGAATATTATGAACTTATAAGTAGAATTGCTAATGTTTTGAGGAAAATTATGAATACTGAGCAGATAGTGTCTTTAGTTTTTGGAGAAGAAGTTCCTCACGCTCATGTTTGGTTAGTTCCTCGTTTTGAAGATGATGGACATGGTGGGGCGATTGATTTGAAAAATATTAAAAATATTAGTGAAGAGGAGATGAAAAATATTCAGGAAAAAATACAAAGTGCCCTGAGGGTAAAATAATAATTATCCTAAAATTGTTAGGGGTGAAACCTCTAACGCGTTAGAG
>CAZDHZ010000042.1:0-7993 GCA_964505405.1 uncultured Gammaproteobacteria bacterium
GATAAGCTTCTTCAGCTAAATTTCCCGGATTGTTCTGAGTTAATTTATGATAAGCCTCCTCTAATTTCATGCCATTAGAAAAATCTATAATCATTTCACCCGGTTCACCTGATCCGCCAAAAGGCGCACGATAAATTTCTCCATTCAAAAACCATCCGCCCCCGATTCCGGTTCCAATTATAAGCCCATAGACATTATTATATTTTTTAGCAATTCCAATCTTCGCAACCGAACGAACAAAGCAATTCCCATCATTATCAATTCTAACCGGAAGTTCAATACGCTTTTCCAATTCTTCTCCAACTTTTACACCATTAATTAAAGGGATATTTGGAGAATTAAGCATCCGCCCCTCCTTATAATCAATCACGCCAGCAAGTCCCAATCCTACTCCCTCTACTTCACATTTCAGCTCTTTAGCTTTTTCCAATAAGGGTTCAACTAAAGCAATCATCATGACCATAAAATGATCTAAAGTATCTTTCGGGGTTGCTAAAACATAGTCTAAAAGCACTTTCTCTCCATCAAAAAGCACAGCACACATTTTTGTTCCTCCTATATCTATGCCTATTTGGCATTTTTTATTGTTCATAGAAATAATATAATTTTTAAATTTTATAATTTTTAATTTTGTAAATAATTTTTAATTTTTAAAAATTATAAAATTATAAAATTTAAAACAATCCTTTTGCTCTCTCCCAAAATCTCCCCTCATTATTTATTTCCTTCTCCCAATACCACCATTCCGCTCCCCAGAGGTAAAATTCCCTAAAGCCGGTTTTACGAGAAAATTCTATGATTTCTAAAAATTTTTCATAGCTCATAGTCTTATCACGTTCCTCACGACTTAATTCCTCAAAAGGTTCCGGACCCCAAGGTTCAGCTTGTAATTCAATTACAAGCCATTTTTCCGGATTAACAAAAAGACGAGAAATGTTTCTTTTAAATCTAAAAAAGCCCGGTTCAATCGGATAATGAATATATCTTTTAAAAACTTCAGAATAAGTATCCCGATACATGGTCGTTCCAAAAATATCCGCGCGACTCGCGGCCGGCACCCAAAGAGAAAGCTCCCCAGAATCGGTAATTAAAATCGGCCGACTATCCAATTCACGCACTAAAGCTATCTCTAAATCTAAAAAATCTTTATCTAAATCCGGACATTCACCAAAATTTGGAAGAAAAGGCTCATTCTCTACCTGCCAGATCTTAATCGTTTCTTTTCCTTCATATCGCTTAACAACCTCCTCTATATATTCTAAAGTTTCTTTATCTTTTTCTTCCTGATTTAAGCTATCAAACCACTTAGGAGGATGACATTCCGGCCAGCGCGGAAGACGCATACCTAAAGCCAAAATGATTTCCGCTCCCCTTTTTCCAGCTTCATCAATCTGCCAATCCAGATCCTCCCATGTCCAAATATTATTTTCCTTTTCCACTTCATCAAAATAAGCCGAAAGTCTTATCTTTTTTACTCCCAAATCGTCAAGTATGGCTAAATAATTTTCTTTCCAGTCTAGTCCCAAATCGATGCTTTTCTTCTTTGAGAAAGTAATGCCGTAAGAAATATGTTCTTTTTTATAAATAAATCCGCGACTTAAGAGAAATAAAATGAAAAAAAATATTATTAAAACAGTTAAAATTATTTTAAATTTTTTTATAGTTTTGAACACAAGCCAAGCGTAAATATATTAATTAATCTGTAAATTTTGCTAAGTTATAGAAACACAATTTAGCAAACAACAGGCGCAGTCCGACAAATACCGGAGAAAAAATTAATAAAGCTGATCATTTAAAGCATCAATACTAAAATTATAAATAAAGACAGTAAGGGCGTAAGCTGACAAAATTATAATCATACCAATAATAGCAGCGATTAAATGACTTTTTGCTTTTTTAATCTCATCATCATTTCCATTAGACATCATCCAGCGAGAACCACTCCAGATAACCAAGACCGTAAAAATGAGGCCGAGAAATGTTAAAAAATATTTAATATAAATTACCGTAACTTCCCGAGCGTCCCGATTTTCACCAGTTACACCTTCAAAATTTTTTGTAATTGCTCCATCATTACCAAACCCTTCTTGATCTTCTAAAAACTGCGCGCTAACTGGTACTGGATTTAATGAAAGACGAAAAAATAAAATTCCGGAAAAGGCTAAAGTTAATAATAAAAAACTGATAATTCTTTTCTTGTATAATTTCATGTGTTTTATGTTATAATTAAAATAGATTACAAATTTACTGATTACAAATTCACAAATTTAAACACAAATTCACGAATACTAATTTAAATATTTATTACTATAAATATAATATTTTGGGAAAATATACTTTGATTAATAAAAATTTTAAAAATAGAATTTATAGATTTATTATTTTATTCCAATTTGTGATATTCGTGATTAAATTTGTGAATTTGTAATCAGTGAATTTGTAATACCTATAACTATATTATAGCTAAATTTTAGATAAAATTAAAGGCTAAACGTTCTATTGCCTTAAATAAAAATAATCCCAATAAATCAACCCATGAAATTACAGAGGAAAATCGCTTTTAATACAATTATTCAAATATTAAGCAAGCTCATCGCGACTTTAGTTGGGCTTATTTCTATTGGAATTATTACGAGATATTTAGGTAGCACTGGTTTTGGAGAATATACAACTATTATTACTTTTCTTTCTTTTTTTGGCATTATTGCCGACTTGGGGCTAACCTTAATTACTGTCCAGATGATTAGCCAGTCTGGAGTGGACGAAAAAAAAGTTCTGGGAAATTTATTTGGCCTGCGCTTAGTTTCGGCTCTCTTTTTTATCGGACTTGCACCAATTGTTGTTTTGGCTTTTCCTTATAGTGCCGGGGTTAAAAGCGGAGTTCTAATAGCTTCCCTTTCTTTTATTTTTATAGCTTTAAATCAAATTTTAGTCGGTCTTTTCCAAAAAAATTTAAGGATGGATAAGGTCTCTATCGCAGAAATTACAAGCCGAATTAGTCTTCTCTTTTTTACTATTATGGCTGTTAAATTGGGTTGGGGTTTAAAGGGGATACTTTCGGCCATGGTGCTTTCCAGCGGAATAAGCTTTATTTTGCATTACATATTTTCCAAAAAATTTGTTTTTATCCGGCCTTTATTTGATCTTAATTTTTGGAAAAAAATTATTCATCTTTCTTGGCCTCTAGCCCTCACTATATTTTTTAATCTCATTTATTTAAAGAGCGACACTCTCTTTTTATCCATCATCCCTCGTCCTTCAGAAATTGGAATTTTTGCTGAAGTTGGAATTTATGGCGCAGCCTATAAAGTAATAGATGTTTTAATTACTTTGCCTTTTATGTTCTCCGGCATAGTCCTTCCGATTTTAAGCAAGCGCTGGGCCGAGGGAGATAAGGAGGGATTTAATTATGTAATGCAAAAATCTTTTGATCTCATGGCAATTTTTGCGATTCCCTTAGCCTTTGGTGCACAGTTTGTTTCTCGGGATATTATGGTTTTAGTGGCTGGAGAAGATTTTAGCGCGTCCGGAGATATTTTAAAAATTTTAATTTTAGCGGCTAGTTTAATATTTTTAGGCAATATTTCGGCTCATGCTATTATTGCCATAAATAAACAGAAAAAAATAATTAAAGCTTATATTTTTGTAGCTATCACTTCTTTATTCGGATATTTAATTTTCATTCCTTATTTCTCTTATTTTGGCGCAGCCCTTATAACTATTTATTCCGAGCTTTTCATCGCTTTAACTTCTATTTATTTAATTAAGAAATATACCGGCTTTGTTCCTTCAGCAAATGTATTAATCAAGTCTTTTTTAGCTTCATTTCTAATGGGGATATGTATTTATCTTGTCCAAAATTATATCTCCCCAAATCTTTATCTCGTTTTGGGAACAGGAATTTTAAGTTATGGAGGATTTATTTATTTATTTAGAGGAATCCGGAAAGAGGATGTTTTGGATTTGATTGGGAGATGAGCAATTTAATTTTAAAGTTTGAATTTTGAGTGAATATTTAATTTTTAATGAATTAATTTTGAGACATCAGAAATTCGAAATTAATCATTCACTCAAAATTGACCAAAGGGAATACTCTTGAGTGCAAAATTCGAAACTCAAAATTCAATAAAATGCCTAAAAATATATACATAATAAATACCAAAAAAGAAGATATTTATAGTCTTCTTTCCTTTTTTGAAGAATTGCAGATTAAAAATTTTAATTTATTATTTTTTTTGATTAAATCTAAAATATTTAAAGTGGCGGAAGAGAAAAAAATAAAAATTAAAAAACTGCCAAAATTTTTAGAAGATAGATCTGGATTTAAAAAAATATTTTTATTAATTTTAAGTCCTTTTTTAGCACCGGGTTTAATAATATTTTTTTATTATTTAAAAAAGAAAAAATCATTGAACGCTATTCTTTTTTTTGGAGAATCATTAAAAATTATTTTGCGTATTCCTCTTTCGTTTTTAAAAATTAAAATGATTTGGTTTGAAAATAATTCTAGTGCGCAACCTTTAAAACTTTTTTCACGCAAGGCAAAAAGAATATGTTTTCATGAACTTGAAAAAAACAATTTAATTAAAAAAGGGGTGTCTGAAGATAAAATTACAATTTTAAATCCAGGCTTAAACGCACGCGAAGCTAAAAGACAGGATAATATTTTTAATAATCTCGCTCGAGAAAATCAAAATAAGAATTCTATTTCCAAAAAAGAATCGAAATTTTTTACAATCGGAACTTTTGCTGACTTAAATCATGAAAATAATTTAGAAAATTTATTTTTAGCTATTAAAAAAGCTTTGATTGTTATTCCCAATATTCAACTTATTGTTATCGGCGACGGAGAGAAAAGGAAAAAATTAACTTGGCTTGCTAAAAAAATGCAAATTGATATAGTGGTTTGGTTTGTGGGCGAACAAGAAAGATTAGGTAAGTGGCTTGACGCTTTTGACCTTTTTGTAGTAAGTTGCAGAAAAGCGCAATTAAAAGATTTTGAAATAGTGCTCAAATCTTTAAGCGCCAAAATTCCGATTATCGTTCCATTTGGAATCGGTTTTGATAATATAATTTATAACAATAAAAACGGCTTAATTATAGAAAAAGAAGAAAGCGAGGAAATTTTAAAAGCTATTATCAAATTAAAGAAAGATAAATTTTTGCGGAAAAGGTTGGGAGAGAATGGATTTGCTACCGTTCAGAATGAATTAAGTATAGAGAATATGGTGGAGGGATTTATGAAAATAATAGAATAAAATTAATTCGTAACTTAAAACAAAATGCCTAAATATAAATTAATAGAAAAAACTGACAACTTTATTGTCGTTAACAAACCGGCTGGATTAATCACACATCGGGCTAAACATATTACGGAGGAAAGCTTGGCTGATCAGGTTTTAAAAGATTTTCCGGAAATTAAGGATATTGGCGAAGATGAATTTCGGCCGGGCATTATGCATCGCCTAGATAAGCTCTCTTCCGGACTTATGGTTTTAGCGCGCACACAAGATTCTTATGAAAATTTAAAAAAACAGTTTAAAGAAAGAACAGTAGAAAAAAAATACAGCGCCTTGGTATATGGACAAATCGTAAAGGACTATGATGAAATAAATTTTTTGATTGCTCGAAGCGCGAAAGGAGGAAAGATGGCAGCTTTACCTTTAACTAAAAAAGGCAAGGCTAATTTTGACGGACGAAATGCTAAAACTTTATTTGAAGTTAAAAAAAGATTTATTAATTATACTTTTATAGAAGCAAAAATTGAAACTGGCCGGACACATCAAGTCCGCGTACATATGGCAGCTTACGGACATCCTTTAGTCGGGGACAATCTCTATGGTACTCGTAAAACTAAGCTTAAAAATGAAAAGTTGAAAATGGAACGAATATTTTTAGTAGCGAATTATTTATCATTTCAAGACTTGTCTGGAAAAACTTATGAATATAAAATAGAGCTTCCGGGGGAACTAGAAGATTTATTGAGAAGAGTGAAATGATAATTGCATAACATAGAACGCATAACACATAACATACAATATTTATTAAATTCATGTTGAATAAAAACAACAAAAAAATATTCATCATTACGGGTCCATCAGGCGCTGGGGAAGATTCTGTTATTAACGGAATAAAAAAATATTTCTCTATTGAAAAAATTATAACTAGTACTACACGTCCCATAAGACCGAAAGAAATTGATGGACGAGATTATTATTTTTTAAGCCATGAAGAATTTCAAGAGAAAATTAAAAATAATAAATTTTTTGAATGGAAACTGGAAGATAATGGAAATTATTATGGGGGAACTTTTAAGGAGATTGAACGGGTAATAAAATCTGATAAAATTGGTATTTGGAAAATAGATTATAAAGGAGCTATTCATGCCAAAGAACTTATTCCTGAAGCAGTTTCAATTTATTTGCATGTGCCTCTGAAAATTATTGAAAAAAGAATCAGAAACCGCAGAATCCATGATGAAAAATTTATTCAAGGAAGACTGGCTTATGCGCGAGGGTGGTATGAAAATAGAGAAAAATTTGATTATGAAGTGGAAAATAAAGAGGGCGAACTAGAGCAAACTATTAAAAAAGTAGCTAGTATTATTGAAAAACACACAAAATAAATATTTTTATCTCACAAATATTGACAAATACTGGCTTTTATTATAATATTTTAGAGATGATAAAACATTTAATTTTTACTAATAGAACTTAAGCGTTCTATTTTTATTTCAAAAATATGACTGAAGAAAAAAAGAAAACAGAGGAAAAGAAAAAGGAAGAAACAAAAATCCCGGAATTGAGGCCCGGAATGACTGTGCGTGTTTACCAAAAAATTAAAGAGCTTAATGCTAAGGGAGAAGAAAAAGAAAGAACTCAATATTTTGAGGGAATGATTATTGCCATGAAACACGGGAAAGAAGCTGGCGGAACTATCACGGTTAGTAAAGTTTCTAATGGAGTTGGAGTTGAAAAAATATTTCCTCTTAATCTTCCGACGATTGAAAAAATTGAAATTAAAAAAGAAGCTAAAGTCCGAAGGGCTAAACTTAATTTTCTTAAAAACGGATATAAAAAAAGATTAAAAGAAAAAAAAGTTGCTTAAATTTTGCGGTTGAGCGGATGTGGTGGAATTGGTAGACACGCAAGCTTGAGGGGCTTGTGGGCATCACGCTCGTGGAGGTTCAAATCCTCTCATCCGCACTTAAATATAATCTTAATTTTTGATTACATAAATAAAACATATCGGGCGTGTAGCTCAGTTTCCGCCCGAGGCGGACCAGCCTTTGGCTGGGGCTAAACAATATTATGTTTTACATATACGTACTGAAAAGTTTAAAAAATAGTAAAAGATATATTGGATACACGGGAAAAAATGTTGAAAAAAGATTAAATGAACATAATACTGGCTGTAATAAATACACAAAAAATAATGGTCCATACAAAATTATATATACAGAAAAATACGAAAACAAATCTGAGGCAATAAAAAGAGAAAAATTCTTAAAATCTGGACAAGGAAGAAAGTTTTTAGATAATTTGGGCGTGTAGCTCAGTTTCCGCCCGAGGCGGACCAGCCTTTGGCTGGGGCTAAACAATATTATGTTTTACATATACGTACTGAAAAGTTTAAAAAATAGTAAAAGATATATTGGATACACGGGAAAAAATGTTGAAAAAAGATTAAATGAACATAATACTGGCTGTAATAAATACACAAAAAATAATGGTCCATACAAAATTATATATACAGAAAAATACGAAAACAAATCTGAGGCAATAAAAAGAGAAAAATTCTTAAAATCTGGACAAGGAAGAAAGTTTTTAGATAATTTGGGCGTGTAGCTCAGTTGGCTAGAGCGCTTCGTTTACACCGAAGATGTCCGGGGTTCGAGTCCCTGCACGCCCACAATAAAAAACTGCACCGATAGGTGTGGTTTTTTGTTGTGGGTGAGTAGGAGGCGAGAACCCTGATTGATAATAGATTTTTA
>CAZDHZ010000043.1:0-3564 GCA_964505405.1 uncultured Gammaproteobacteria bacterium
ATATTATGTTATTATATAAATACAAATGGTTCTGGTGTAAAAAGAAGCTTGAAGCTTCATAAGTGCTTGCACTAACATCAGGGAACCCCCGAGACCCCGTTTTTCTTTACGAAAAGCGGGGATCGTTTTTTTATAATAATTTTTTAAAGGAAGCCCTTATCTTCTTAAAATCATCGTTAGGCAAAGTTCTTATTCTTCTTAAAAGCCTTTTTGAACAAATTAATCTTATTTGTGTTAAAATAACGGAATACTCTAAACTTTTATATTCCAAAGAACAATAATAATCACCTTTCTTGCATGTTTTAGTTAAAGGTAAAACCCATAAAACGTACTTATTAAATTTCCGAAAAACCAAAACCGGTCTCTCAAAATTTCTATTTTTTCCATCTTGCTCAAACCCAATATTTTCGCCCAAAGCACACCACCATATTTCCCTGGTATGAAAAATAATTTTCCTTTCAGAGCTATCCAAAATTTTCTTAATTTGATGCCAATTTTTATAGTCTTTCATAATTTAATTATGCTATTCTATAAATAAGCTTTTAAAGCTTTATTAAATTCCGGCCAGAGGTTTATACACCTCACTTCATTAGGCGGGAATTTTTTAATTTTAGCTAAGTTTTTTAATATTGACATATTACCCCTCCCCGTAGCAAGCTGACGGGGTATCAGGCCAATAGGACATTTCATTATATACTCCAACCGGAGCAAGCTCTCGGAGAATTAATTAGATTAAAATATTTTATTAACGAAATTAACTCACTTAAGTACAAAATTCAAAAAATTATTCTTACTCACTACTTTATACTCAGCATTCTTATAAGTTTCTCTCCATAAACTTGGCTCTTTTATGTTCTTATCATTCCATTTAAACTCAAACCCGAAAAGTTTTCCCTCCTTTTCTTCAACTAAATCAATTTCTTTTTGATCATACGTCCGCCAAAAATATGAATTTAGAAAAACACCATTATTCAAATTATATTTTCTTCGTTCAAGAACACAAAAATTTTCCCACAAAGCGCCTTTATCATTTCTAATAGACAAATCATTAAAATTATTAATAAGCGCATTGCGAATACCTAAATCATAAAAATATATTTTTCTACTCTTATTAATCTCTTTTCTTAAATTTCGCGCATAAGAACAAAGTGAAAAAATTACAAATGATTTTTCTAATAAATTTATATATTTTTCAACTGTAAGCTTATTCATCCCGAGTTTCCCGCCAATCTCAGACAAAGACACCTCTGACCCTATTTGCAAAGCAAGAAGTTGTAATAGTCTAAAAAGCTGATCCGATTTTTTTATATTTTCAAATTCTAAAATATCTTTATATAAATATTTTTCTGAGATATTTTGCAAAAGCCTAGTTTTATCTTGCTCATTTTTAGCATAAATCCCAGGATAAACTCCAAAACGGATTATCTCCTCAACAGCTCCTTCAATTTCAAATCTATCTTGTTTTTGCAATAATTCTTCAACTGATAAAGGTGTTAAGGAAAATTCTACAGCCCTGCCAGTGAGCGGTTCATTAATTTTATTCGCCAAATCAAAACTACTAGACCCTGTAGCAATAATTTTTTTATCCGGAAAATTATCATGTATAATTTTCAAACTCAAACCAATATTTTTTACCCTTTGTGCTTCATCAAAAATTATTAAATCATAGCCTTCTAAAAACCCAGCTAAAACCGACTTTTCACTTGTAGCTAATTTTTCTCTAATAACAGCAAAATCACAATCATAATATTTTGCTTTTTTATATTTTTTAGCAATCTGTTTAGCTAAAGTTGTCTTTCCAACCTGTCTAGCACCATAAATAATAGCTATTTTACCTTTTTCTAACCATTTTTCAACATCTTTTTGAATTATTCTATTATACATTTTCTTATTAATTTAGATATTCAAATATCTAAATTATGATTAATTTGTATATTACACCTTTAAATTAACATTAATTTTAATAAATGTCAATAAATAATTTTCCTTATTTTTTTACCCTTAAATAAGGCTATCTTTACGTTTTTCATGTATTTTTATAAAATAGTCAAATACAAATAACGCTAATTGTAAGACTATATTATCATAATTCACGTTTTTTAATTAATTACAAAATCCAAATCTAAAACTCAAAATTAAAATGCCCGCAACAAAAAAAGCTCATGGAACAAATATATCCAAAATCAGCATCTTCTCTCCCAATCGCTATCCTAAATAACCTATTTTTATACCTCTTAAAAACACTACGGCATAGGGCAACTGACCCCCCTCTTCTTATTCAAAACTCCTCATTAGTTAGGCATGAAAATTTAAAAACTAAACAAAAAACTCAAGAAAAAAATTTATTTCTTGAGTATATTATAACATTTTTAGAATTGAAATACAAAGTGCCCCGAGGGTACAAAATTAATTCTCCTCTTGCAAAGCCTCCATCAAATTCATATAAAACTCTAAATTATTTAAACTAGCGAGCTTTTGTCCCAAGGGATCTTTAATTTTAAATAAATGATGGAGATAAGATAAAGTATATTCTCTAAGTTCTTTAATTTTACTATTCTTATTAATCGGACTAAAATCTTCTATAAACTTAGCATTATTAATATTTATGGTATTATAAAATTTATCTTTTATTTCAGATTTTGAATTTAAAATCTCTTTAGAAATTGGAAATTGGAAATTGGGAACTTTCTTAAACAATCTCCCATGCCTTCCTTCTCTCGTCGGAATTACACAATCAAACATATCCCATCCCATCTTCGCACATCGCACAATATCGTCTGGAGTTCCGATACCCAAAGCGAAACGCAAGGTGTCTTCTGGAATTAAATCTGCTGTGAATTCTAAAACCTCTTCTAAAAAATTCCCGTCTTTATCAACTGGCCGAGCACCGAATCCATATCCGTCAAAACCAATCTTAATTAATTCTCGCGCACATTTTTCTCGTAAATCAAGTTCTGCCCCACCCTGGATAACACTAAAAAGTAGAGGTCTCTTAGCTTCTCCTATCCCCCTCTTTTTAATCTGTTTGTCATATTCTATCTTACAACGCTCTGCCCAATTAACAGTCCTCTCCACAGACTTCTCTAAATCCTCTCTAGAAAATTCATTCGGCGGACAATCATCAAGACAAACCATCATATCCACCCCTAAATCAAACTGAATTTGAATAGATTTCTCGGGTGTTAAAATATGCTTAGAACCATCCAAGGGCGACTTAAATTCTACATGAGTATCATAAATTTTTCCCATCTCCCGCGACCTATGAATTAAAGAAAAAACTTGAAAACCTCCGCTATCGGATAATAATGGCTTTTGAAAATTCATGAAATTGTTAACCCCGCCTGCTTCTTTAATTAAATCCGTTCCGGGCTGTAAATAAAGATGGTAAGTATTTACTACCATCGCATCTAAATTAACAAAATCTAAATCAGCAGTGCTCAAATTTTTCAAAACTGCCCGAGTCGCATCCGGCATAAAAAAAGGAGTTTTAATAACTCCGTGCTTAAGACTAATTTCCCCTAAACGCAATTTTGAATTTTCTTCTTTCTTTTTTATTTTAAACAT
>CAZDHZ010000043.1:3664-7975 GCA_964505405.1 uncultured Gammaproteobacteria bacterium
ACGCAATTTTGAATTTTCTTCTTTCTTTTTTATTTTAAACATTTTCTCTTATTTTTCTTATTTCTCTTTTTATTCTTATTTTTCTTATCAATTAACAATCCCATCCCCCTGAGCTATATTATCGTCCTCCAGTTTGGTGGTTTTCGCCTTGGTATTTATTTCCAATTCCGCTTCGGTTTCAGCGTCAATCGCGCTTACTTCGGATCCCGGTAATAAGACCATGATTTTATTTTTATCTTCTTCTCGGGGCTTAATTTTAATACTGAATTCAGCGTTAGCTTGAAAAACCGTAATTGGCAAACGACCGATATTCCAAACAATTTCATTTTCTTCTTCATTAAATTTAACACTCCCCGCAGTAGTTCTTTCATGAGCATCCCAGAAAACATATTCCGGCAAAGAAACTTTGACTTCCAAGTCTTTTAATTCATGTAGATTATTTTCCAAATCCCAATATATTTTATAAGTAGTTTCTTCACCTACCTTTGGCGGATGAGGTCCAGTCCCTACCGGAATATTATCACTATTAAAATATCTTAAAGTCTCATTTAATTTTAAATCACTATTGATTTTATTAATAATAGTATTGCTTTTATTATCATTTTCCTCTAGAGGTTCACTACTCCCTTCCCTGTCCTCCGAAGCTTCAACGGAGGGGGAACCAATACTAAATTGAGCATAAGAAACAATCTTATATTCCTTATCCCGGCTAAAGTCACCTAAGCCCAAAAGTTTGATAGAAAAATCTATGCTTCCTTCGGCATTAGGATTTACAGATTTTAAAGATTCAATTTCGTTTTTGCTCCAACTAATCGTATTTCCTCTTTCACTTCCATTATTAGAATCCTCAAGACTTGTCCAATCCAAAAAATCACTTTTTAAAACCGCCATAATAATAACATCTTTCATCTCGGTTTCACCCTTGTTTTTATAAACTATGGAATAATTTAAAGTATCATCAAAATCAACACCCTGATCATCTCGCGAACCATTAATAATTAAAGTTAGATTCAAGTCGCTTTTCATCACTTCTAATTCAATTTCCTTTCTTAAAAAAGTATAATAATTTTCTCCTCCCAGTTGCTCAAATTTTAATATGATCTTTTGTTTATCTGCTTGCTTTTCGCTAATTATAAAATTAAGTGGTAAAAAAGACATAGTTTCAGAAATTTGATTAATGTCCCAAACACCTGGCCTTAATTCCTCAAAATCAGCTAAATTTTCCTGATCACTTTTAATTTTTAAAATTTCTAAATTTTCCGCCGGCTCTAGGGTTAATCTAAAATTATTAATAAAATTCTTTTCCCTAGAATTAAAATTAATTAATATTTCATGGCTGTCTCCAACCAAAACACTTCCTAAATAATCAAAATCAATATTTAAACCAATATCTTTAATCGCAATAGTTAAGCTCGCTTCTTTTTTAAATTCCGATTGAAAATTTTCTGGCGTATAGCGCAAAGAAGAAAGCAATATACTCGTATCCCCTTCCTCCCCTAAAAGCATGCCCTTTATTTTAACAGATTCAGAAGCTCCTCCGGCTAAATGATCTATTTTCCATTCATTATTATTTTCATTAAGCGCCGCAGGAAAACTATCTAAAAATAAAAAATTATCAGGAAATTTAGCTTCAATCTCTAGATTATTAACAGAAATATTCCCTGTATTTTTATATTTTAAAGTATAAAAAAACTCTTCCCCGGAAACGACTTCAGTTTCTGCCTCAATTGAAAACTCAAGAGCAGTCGCGTCTGAACCGGCATCTAAATATAAAAAGTTATAAGAATAATAAGCCCCTCCACCTAAAAATCCTAAAAAAATCAAAAACAAGAAAAATCTAAATAAAAATCCATGCCTTTTTATTTTGTGCATTTTTTTAACATCTGCCATATGCCCATCATCTTCTTGATATATCTCATTCAAACTCTCCTCAATCTCCTCATCTTTTTCCTCATCCTCAAATTCATTTTCATTAAAATCCGAATCATAAATTTCTTTTTCAACCTTTTCTTCAAAAGCATTCATTTCATCCTCACTCGGAAGAGGACGTTTTGTAAATTCAGCAATACTTGATTTTTTTAAATTAATTGTAACTTCTTTATTTTCATTTTTAAGCTCAGGACGCTTTGTATTTTCTTTGGGCATATTTTAATTTTTATCAGCTAGCTTTATTATTTCGTCAGTTTTTAGCTTCGCTTCCTGCTCTAAAAAAAATCTATTAATCCCCGGAACTATTAAAAGCCACTTTTTAATTAAATTAATAACTTTTTTAAATTTAACTTTTCCATGATCAATCATTCCATTAATCTGCTGAGCGGTTTTTTCGCCCCCCGTCTTAAATTCCCGCCTTTTCTCTGGACGAAGCCCTAAATATATATCATCCATATCACTTTCCAATATTTTTTCTATCTTTTTCTCCCGTTCGTCTTGGCTTTGTTTTTTAGCGCCAATATCAGCTATATTTCCCTGCCCTAATTCCCCTTCTTTTTGGTCTTTATTTTCTTCCGAAACATCTTCCCGACTTTCAGCCTTAAAAACTTCCCGTTGCTCTGGCGCTTGAGGAATTTCAATTTTTTTAGAATTAAAACCTTCTTTTTTTGATTCTTGCTCCTGATTTAAAAAAGGTTTTTCCTGTTTTTTACTTATATCATCCGACATATATTTGCACTTAATAACTAAACATATTATAACATAAAATTAATTAAAAACAAAAAGCTTAGAGAAAAAATTTTGTTAGGGGTTCAACCTCTAAGATTTAGAGGTTTCACCCCTAACAAAATTTTTTCTCTAAGCCTTGGCTAATCTAAAACAAAACCTAGACCCCTTATTAAGCCCTTTACTTTCCGCCCATATCTTTCCGGAATGTGCCTCAACAATTTCTTTAGCGACATAAAGCCCCAACCCCGTCCCATTAGTATGCACTACAAACATCCCCTTACCCCTAGAAAACTTTTTAAAAAGATTACTCATCTCTTCTTTGGCAATTCCTAATCCATTATCTTCAACAAAAAATAATATATTTTTTTTCTCCTCCTTTAAAACAATCTTAACCCACCCCTTATTTCCTTTAGCTTCAAAAGTATATTTAATAGCATTATCAACTAAATTCATAACGGTTTGTCTTAATTTAGCCGGATCTATTTTTGCTTTATACTCTTTTTTATCCTCAAAATCATAAATTAAATCAATTCCTTTTTTGTCTGCATTATTTTTAAGCTCTAAAAAAACGCTATCCACTACTTCTTTTAAATTATTTTCTTCAAAAACATACTGAAGTCGACCCGACTCAATCCGGGAAATACTTAAAAGATCCTCAACTAAAGTAATAAGTCTTTCATTAGAGTCATAAACCCTAGAAAGGGGTTCATTAATTTTTTTACTCAAATGACCGAAATTACCATCTAAAATCATAGAAATATAGCCCTTTATAACAGTTAAGGGCGTGCGTAATTGATGAGAAGCAATAGAAATAAAATCAGATTTAGCTTCATCTAATTTTTTAAGTTGAGCATTCGCTTTTTTTAAATCGCGTGTAGCTTTCTCAACTTCTCCTCCCAGCTTAAGATTAAAATTACGAACTTCTTCATACAATAAAGAATTATCAATAGCAACAGCGGCCTGTGCGCTAACAACATCTAAGACCCGAACATCATCTTCATTATACATTCCCCCTGATTCCTTTTGACCCAAAAGCATATAGCCTAAAACTTTCTTTTTAATATTTAAAGGACTTATTAAAACAACTTCATTTTCTTTTAAAATATCTATACAATGTTCATACTCATTATAATGGGTCTCCTTTAAAATATCGACAGAAATCGTCCTCCCCTTCTTAGCAAAATATCTTTGAAATTTATGATTAAATTTTATTTTCTCATTTTTATAAAAAAGAAAATTTTTATTATAAGCAATGTCAAATTCTTTAGTCTTATTATTATAAAGAATAATTGCAAAAGCCTCAGACCTAAAAACCCTCATTAAACTATGAGAAATATTTTTATAAATTAATTTAAGATCCAAAGTAGACCTTAATTTATCACTTATCTCACTAATAACTTCTTGGGGTTTATAAAGAGAAGTAAAAAAATATTTATTAGCGAATCTATAAGAATGGTCGCTTATAAAGGGATAAATATACAAAGCAAAAACTAGAACTAAACTATCTCTTATAAAACTATATTGCAAAGAAAAATCTGGGAAAATAAATGAAAATAAATAGCGCAACAAAAGAGCTAGAATAATAGTAATTGAAAATGATAAGAAATAAATAGTAGAACGACGTAAAACAAATTTTATATCCATTAGTTGGTG
>CAZDHZ010000044.1:0-7971 GCA_964505405.1 uncultured Gammaproteobacteria bacterium
CTAATTATACATCCTCAAATAAGGACCTAACATCCACTCCGCCAAGCCTCCTAATAAATTAGTTAAAACCAACATTCCAATAAATATCACTAGCATTCCTAATAATCTATAGCCAAGTCTTGTCCCGCCTTCCGTACTTAAATGCTGTTCAAAAAAACCAATTCTTCCGAAATTATTCAAAAACCATTCCGCTTTAGCAACAAGTAAAAATCCGACTAATATAATTATTAAACCAATAATAATATGCATCTAAATTATCTTAATATAAATATAATTTTAAATCAAGTCTTATCTAATGTAAGTTAAAGGGTTATACCTAACTCCATTAATAATAACTTCAAAATGAACATGTGGACCCGTAGACCATCCCGTAGACCCCATTGCAGCAATAGTTTGCCCTTTGCTTACTTTATCTCCTTTTTTTACATAAAATTTAGAACAATGAGCATAACGAGTTTTCTTTCCACCTCCATGATTAATCACAATCTGATTTCCATATCCTGTTCCCCATCCAGCAAGCTCTACCGTCCCAGAATCAGCCGCATAAAGTGGTGTTCCTATTGGTCCCGCAATATCTAATCCATGATGACGCCAAGAATAGTATTGCGTAATCCGCGTAGCTGAAGTCGGCCAGTTCATTTTATTCCCAGCCGTCGCTTGTGCATCCGGAGATTTCACAATATTTTTAATAGCCGTGAAACCGGTATAAGTCTTAGGTTGATAAGGAGTATAAGTACTCTTCTTCCCTCCCGGAATTAATAATTTCTGCCCAATCTGCAAAGCCTGAACATTTATATTTTTATTATATTTTATTATTTTGTCTTCTTCAACCCCATATTTTTTAGCAATCAATCCTAAATTTTCATTTTTCTTAACGCTATGGTTAAGACCGCTAACCGGTAAGATAGAAAGCTTATCTCCGGGTCGAATAATACTATAAGCGCTTAAATTATTCTCCCAAAGAATAGTGCTCACACTTACCCCAAAATCTTCAGCAATAGTTCCTACTAAATCTCCACTTTTAACAGTATATTCTACCGTCTCCGTTCTTTCCCTTTTTGTAATTTTAGTAGTAGCGCTATCTTGTCTTACCATAGAAGTCCCGCTTTGGATAGTAGGAAGATCAGGCTCTTCTTCTAAATCCTCAAAAGAAGCCTTCATTTGAGGCTTAAAAGCCGATAAATTATTTAAATAAGATTCCTGTAAAGGACTAATAGTCGCCTCTCGATCAAAAGATTCAATAACAAATTGCTCATCAGCCTCATCAAGACCCTCAAACTCTCTGGAAATCAAATCAGACAAAATGGTTTTATGCATATTATCGTTAAGAGCCCCTGCTTTCGTTGTTTGACTTAAATTTATAAAAATAAGAAAGAAAGTAATTACCACTACTAAAATATGAATAAATTTTTGTTGCATGACTTGCCCTAAATTGAATTTCTTATTCAGAAATCCAAAACGTTTGGCTAAATGTAAATAAAATGAATAAAACTTTACAACAAAATTATAAAATAAAAATTTAACACTAGCCCTTATTGGATTTTTAAAAATCCAAACAAAAAAAGCGGTCAAAAACCTCTTTATTACGACAACAAACCGAAATAAATAAAGAAACAAAGATATCAATAAGTTTAACAGTTTTTTTCCGTTTTTCCCCGGTTGTTTTCGGCTAATTCTATTGTATTTACTATAATTGATATATTTTTATTAATGTACCTAAATCAATAAAAATCATAACATTTAAAAAAACTAAAGTCAAATAAAAAAGTTGACTTTTAGAAAGAAATAAATTAATCTAAAACTATAAAACGCCCCAAGGGCATAAATAATAATATATAAAAATATGGAGATTATAACAGAGGAAATATTAACTTTAGTAAAGAAAAAAATGGAAGAACAGGGAGCTTATACAATAGAGGCTTATAAACAATTCATAGCAGAAACGATTGATTATTTTATTGAAAAAGGAAAGCTGACTGATGATGATAATTTAGAATTTATTGAAACCAATTTAACTAACAGATGGGGAGATGTTAAGAATGAGATAGAATTTTAGAGGAATAGGGATAAATAATGAAATATTCTGACATAAAATATTAAAATTTCCAAATAAAAAAACAAGATAATTTTATCTTGTTTTTTTATTTCATAAAATAAATCTAGAGCACTAACGCTCTAACTCTTTAAAACTCTAACTACCTAAATTAAACTTTAATCACAACAGGTAAAACCATCGGCCGTCTTTTAGTCTGACTAAAAAGAAACTGTCCAATCTCATTTCTAATTTTATTCTTAATATAATCATTATCCGCTCTGGTTTTAGAATCATGGTCTTTCACAATTTTTTTAGCCTTCATTCTCGTTTTTTCAATTAAATCTCTATTTTCTTTCATATAAACAAAACCACGAGAAATAATATCAGGGTTTCCCACAGGATCTCCGGTCTTAGAATCAATCGTTGCAATAACCACAATCATTCCATCTTCCGCCATAACCCGCCTATCTCGTAAAACTATGTTAGAAATATCTCCTACTCCCAGCCCATCAACCATAACATAATCAGCCGGAATTTTATTTTTAGTTAATTTTCCAAGAATTTTTGCACCTTGTTTTACAAAAGAAACCTCTTGACCGTTATCAGGTACAAAAATATTATCTTCCGGAATTCCTACTTGGCGAGCTAAATCAGCATGAGCCTGAAGCATATAATGACTACCTTCAATCGGAATAAAATACTCCGGCTTAAGTAAACGCATCATAAGTTTAAGATCTTCCTGCTTAGCATGTCCGCCAGCATGTACATCCATCATCTGATAATGAATAACTTTAGCTCCTTGGCGCACTACCATATCCATTAAAGCCTGAATACTTCGTTCATTTCCAGGAATAACTGAAGAAGAAAAAATTACTGTATCTCCTTTTTTCAAATGCACGGTCCGATGATCACCGTTCACCACTCGAGATAAAAAAGCATTATCTTCTCCCTGCGCTCCGGTTCCCACAATCATCACCTTGTCATCAGGCATTTTTTTAACGTCTGTATCATTCATTAAAATTCGAGTATCAAATTTTAAATACCCAATTTTATGAGCAATCTCCACATTATTATTCATACTTCGACCCTGAAGATAAATTTTTCGACCATGCTTTTTAGCTAAATCAAATAATTTTTGAATACGACTTAATTGAGAAGCAAAGGTTCCAATAATTATTCGTCCTTCAATCTTCTCAAAGATTTTTCCCATCTCATCTCCAATATAAGATTCGGAAACCTGATATCCCGGATGAGTAGAATCAGTAGAATCGGACATCATTAAAAGCACACCGGAACCACCAAGCTGAGCGATTCTATTTAAGTCCGCCGGTTTATCATTAACCGGCGAGTAATCTATCTTAAAATCTCCGGTATGGACAATCGTTCCTAGCGGGGTATGAACAATAATTGCAAAAGAATCCGGAATAGAATGGTTCACCCGTAAAAATTCTACTCTAAAATTCTTTCCCATTCTTATCGCAGATTCTTCATTGATTTCAGTAATATTTAAAACTGGACAAGTTCGATGCTCTTCACATCTTTTTCGAACCAAACCAGCTGTTAATTTTCCCATAAACATAGGAGGATTGCCAATTTTACCAATAATATGCGGAATCCCGCCGATATGATCCATATGCCCATGAGTAATCACAACTCCTTTAATCTGTTTTTCTTTTCCTTCTAAATAGGAAATATTCGGAATAATATAATCAATTCCGGGCATATCTTCTTCCGGAAATTGCAAACCCATGTCAATAATAATGATTTCACCATCATATTCAATTAAGGTCATATTGCGTCCAACCTCTTCTAATCCCCCAAGAACAATTACTTTTAATTTTCCCTGAGAAAACTGTTTAACAGGCGAACTGTAAACCGTTCTTTTTTTAATAGCCGAAGAAGAAGCTGGTCTTCTCGGACTAGTTTGTTTTTTACTTTGCACTCCAGAAATTCTAGAAGGCGATTTATATTTTGTTATCATATTGTTTACAAATTACAAATCATTACAAATTTACAAATAAAATATTTATAAAATTTATAATAATTAATAATTTTTCATATAAAATTTTAACAAACTTAATTAAGTTCGCTAAAAATTTTATTAAATTATTATTTGAGGCATTTAAGTTTTATTTTTTCTAAACTTTACCATTAAAATACCTTGCCCGATTTTCTGCTTTCAACTTTAAACTTTTAGCTTTTAACTACCTTTACCAAACCAATCTCTTTCCTGTTTCCAAATACCATTCTGAAACATTATCAAATCTATCACTGGGAGAAAAAATAAGCTGAGAGTCAAAATTTTTAAGTTTAGTAGACTGCGGATAAATATAAACCGGAGAATAAAGAAAAATAGCCGGCTCTTCTTCGCTAATAATTTTTTGAAATTCCTTATACTTTTCTTTTCGTAACTCCAAATCTGTAATTAAACGAGCATCTTCTAAAAGTTGGTCCACATCTTTATTTTTAAAGTTAGCAATATTAAATCCATTTTCTACAGCCTGCGATGAATGCCAAAAAGCATAAGGATCCGGATCACTTCCTAAAACCTGCCCATAAAAAAGCACATCAAATTTTCTAGGCTGGATTACTTCTTGCTGAATTTGAGTCGCTGCGACTGAATTAATCGTAGTTTTTATTCCCAAATCTTTCCAATAAGACTGGATAGCCTTAAGCACATTATTATTTTCCAGTCTGTCTACTGTAAAAAGGTCTATGATTAAATAATTATCATCTTTTTTGCGCCATTGCCCTTCACCCAAAAATAATATTTCCTCAGCTTTTTCCCTCTTATCAGATTCAGTTTCCAAAGCTTCTAAGTCGGCTTGAGCTTGAGTAATCATCTCCGCGCTAATTTCCTCTAATTTCCAATCAATACTTTCCAAAAGTTCTTCAGCCTTCGCCTTGTTATAATCATATTTTTTTATTTCCGAATCATAAGCAAAATTATTTGGAAGAATAGGACCATCTATTACATAAGCTTCTCCCTTTAGCACATCATTAATAAGAGAATTTTTATCAAGAGCATAAGCCAAAGCCTGTCTTAAAGATTTATCTCCCAAAGCCGGATTTTCTTCTTGATTAAAAAAAGCTACGGTAATTTGAGGAAGAAGAAGTTCATGAAAATTAAAAGTTTTAGGAGTCATGATCTCTTCTTTATAATTTCCCGGAAGATAAGAAAGCCCATCAACCAAACCACTATTTAAAGCCAAAATAGCATTTTCAAAATCTGGATAAAATTTGAAACTAAGATCTATATAAGGATCCAGTCCATAGTAATCTTGATTTATTTCCAAACGATACTCACTAATATGCCCGGTCTTTTTTTCTTTAACCAACTCCTTAAATTTATAAGGACCAGATCCGATTGGTTTTAAATTCAGCTCACTTAATTGAATAGATTCCGGAGAATAAGCGGACCAAATATTGGCCGGCATAATTCCGAAAGTTAAAAGGTCTAAAAAAGCTGCATAAGGCTCTTGCAAAATAAATTTAAAACTATAATCGTCCTGTTTCTCAATTTGCACCCCTTGAAAACTTGCCCTTAGGGGAGACTTATATTTTTTATCATTGATAAGATTAAAAGTAAAAACAACATCATCAGTATTTAGTAAAAGACCGTCATGCCATTGAACACCCTCTTTTAAATACAAAGTATAAATTTTATTATCTTCGCTAATTGAATAATCCCGCACTAAATCCTGAACCAATTCTCCATTTTTCCCTCTTCTAAATAAAGAAGAGTAAATTAAATAACTAAGATCACTATCAACATCATTAACGGAAGCATACAAAGGATTAATATTATAAGGAGAACCAACTAGCCCTTCAACATATTCTCCTCCCTGAACAGGAATGACTTGAAGATGAACATAGTAAAATCTGGCACCTAAAATTAAAAGGCTCACCATAATTACAATAACGCTCCCTCTAATCAGCCAAATTTCTTTAGGATTTAAATATCTTCCGACATATTTTAATTGTCGAAAATTCGGCAACCGAGACTTTGATAAAGAATAAACAAGTTTTTTATCCAAATCAATATTTTTTTGAAAACTTTGTTTTTTGTCTTTTTTTAAAAAATAAGAAAACAGCTTGTTTCTCATTTTTTTTAAAACAAGTAAGAAATTTAAAAAAAATTTATTTGTTTGATGAATCACGAGATTTTTAAATTTTAAGCAATTTAAAAAGCAATCCCCGCTAAATTAAAATATTTTACGGAGTAAAAATAAGTGCTGCTAAAGATATACCAAAGAAGATAATAGACAAAACAATTGTAGCTGTAAATAATTTTTTTTCAAAACCTCTTTTAGTTACATAAACATTACCACCTCCACCAAAAAGCCCAGAAACTCCGGCTCCTCTATTCTGCAACAAAATCACCACTATTAATAAAATAGCTACACTTAATTGTAATAATTTTAAAATTTGCATAATTATATTATATCACAAAAATAAATATAAGTCAATATATCAATTAATAATTTAAGGAATTAATAATTAATAATTCTAAAATTTAATTTTTACACTCAACTAATCTGTTTATTTAACCTCTTCTACTATTTTAGCCATTACTTTTTTATTATTTACAGATAAATCAGCTAAAATTTTTCGGTCTAATTCAATTTTATTAACTTTAAGAGCATGGATGAATTTAGAATAAGAGATACCTTTTTCACGTACAAAAGCTCCAATCTTAATCTGCCAAAGACCCCTGTTTGTTCGTTTCTTTTTTCGACGATCAACAAAAGCATGCTGACCAGCCTTAACTACAGCCTCTTTAGCCTGTTTTATTAAATTTTTTCTTCCCCATTTATATCCTTTAGTTTTAGACAAAATTTTATTTCTTCTTTGAACATGAGTTGTTCCTCTTTTTACTCTGGACATATATATTAGTAATTAGTTTATTAATAATCAGTTAATTGGTAATAAAATATTAAATATATCTTTCCCTAATTAATTAACCAGTAAACAAATAAACTAGTTATAAGGCATTAATGTTTTAATAGTTTTAGTAAGTGTTTTAGTCGCGTCAACATCACGCCTTTTATTACGCTTAGTATTTCCGGATTCTCGAGCGTTAAAATGATCCTGTCCGGCTTTTCTATGTTTAATTTTTTTATTCTTGGTAATAGTAAACCTTTTAGCTGTTGCTTTATGAGTTTTAATTTTCGGCATATCTATTTAATTAAAAGTTTAAAGTAGAAAGTTTAAAGTATTTTTAAATATACCTTAAATTAATATTTAATAACAAAAACCAGGCAAAAAGCCTGATTTAATAAAAAATTAATCTTTCTTATTAACGAGTATCATTATAAACCTTCCCCCCTGCTTTGTCAAGGGTTGCTCTTTAGAAATATTTAATTCTTCATTTGCCTTCAAAGCGTCCACAAACTCATTAACAGTCTCTACCGCTTTTTCTGGATGTTGTCTTTCTCTACCCTTAAGAACAAGCTCTACCTTAACTTTGTCTCCTTTTTTAAAAAATTTAGAGGCCTGAGCAACACGCAGTTGCAAATCGTTTTGGCTAATCCGAACAGATAAGCGAATTCCTTTAGTATCTACTTTCTTCTGAGCAATTTTCTGTTTATGAGCCTTTTTTTCTCTTTCATATTTAAGCTGACCATAATCTACTATTTTTGCCACTGGAGGAGTAGCAGTTGGATTAACTTCTACCAAATCCAAATTAATTTCCCGAGCTCTTTCTAAAGCTTCCCGCGTAGAAATAACTCCTATTTGCTCTCCACTTTCATCAATTAAAAAAACCTCCGGAGCTTTAATCATCTGGTTGCTTAAAAATCTTTTTTCCGGCTTAGGTTGAGCCTTCCGCCAAGTTCTTCTCATAAAAATAATATTTAAATAAAAACCCATCTAAAATGGGTATCTAACTTATATAATCACACTACAATATTTACTAAAAAAAATCAAGACTTAAC
>CAZDHZ010000045.1:0-7779 GCA_964505405.1 uncultured Gammaproteobacteria bacterium
CAATCAATTTCTTTTTGGTCATAAGTCCGCCAAAAATAATTATTGGTATAAATTGGCGTATATGCCTGCTTCTTTAAGCGCTCCATAACAAGAAAATTTTCCCAGAGCTGACCAATATCATTTCTATCTGCTAAGGAATTAAACTGAGAAATAATTGCATTCCTAACACCATTATCATAAAAATAATATTTATATTTACGGCTTAATTCTTTTCTTAAATTACGGCTAAAAGAACCAAGACTTTTAATCACAAAACCTTTTTCTAAAATATCAAGATAACGATCAACTGTTTTTACATCAAGCTTTACCTGCCTTGCTAATTCATTCAAAGATACTTCGCTTCCCACTTGAAAAGCTAAAAGTTTTAACAATTTCATTAACACACTTGATGATTTAATTTTTTCTAATAATAAAACATCTTTCAGTAAATAAGAATTGCTTATTTCTTCTAAAACATTTATTTTTTCTTGCTTGCTAGCACTAGTAATACATTCTGGATAAGAACCAAAAATTAAAAAATCTTCTAATTTTTCTTTAAGTTCATACTTATTATACTTATTTAATAATTCTTTCTGTGAAAGCGGATAAATATTTTTAGTTATTTTCCTCCCAGTAAGAGGCTCTCCTATTTTTTGAGATAAATCAAAAGAAGCTGAACCACTAACTATAATCATTAAACCTGGAACTTGATCAATTAATATTTTTAAACCCATCCCAACATTAGGTATCTGCTGAGCTTCATCTACAACAATTAATTCATAACCATGAGCATAAGACAGAATTTGATCAAAATCTTGAGAACTTAATATTTCTTGAGTTTTTATATTATCACCTGAATCAAGTTTATATTTTAGTTTTGTTTGTTTTAAAAATTCCTGTAATAAAGTCGTTTTTCCAACCCTCCTAGGACCATAAATAACTAAAACTTTTTGTTTTTTAAGTAAGTTATTCAAATTATAAGATCTTTTTAACATATTATTCCTTATATTATTATAAATTTATGGAGTTATAGTCCATAAATTTATAATAATACAAACTTATAGTATTGTCAATATGTTTATATTTCCTTAATTCCGTCAATAGACTGACTGAATTTAGCTTAATTCCGTCAATGAACTGACTGAATTTATATAATTTCCGTCAATGAACTGACTGAATTTAAAAATATAAACTAAAAATTAAGCTTAATTTTCCTATTTATAAAATAGTATTTTATATTTGGTCATACTATTTATAATAGTAATACACAAACATAATAATAATTCATAAAAAAATTTAAATTTATTTGCTATCGTAGAGACGCGATTAATCGCGTCTCTACGGACAAAACACCACCCGAAACCTATATAAGCACAAAAATCTTGGAATACAGACAAATCCTAATATCTCACCATAAAAATAATAATAAAATAATCAATTCACCCCGTTAGACTTTTATTTAACTGGGGTCACCGGCAGACGCAACGGGCATAGAAGTTAATTACCTTAATAATGTAACCAGTGCTCCCGTAGCCCAAGCCGACGTGCCAGGCACCGCCGGCACCACCATAGTCCTCGGTCGACGACCAATAGTTGATAGCTGAATTAGGTATATTATTAGCAGAACCATCTACATAAGCTATCATTAATTCTTTCTGGCTTGGCAAATACCAATCTGTCTCATCTATTCCGTCACCATCCGCATCTAAACTTAAAGATTCACAAAAATCAACGCTATCTCCGCCTTCGGCATCCAATCCGTCATCTGTATCAGCAATAACGCCGTCTAAAGTAAAGCTATTTTCTATCTCATCACAAGACCCGTCCTGCGCTGATGAATAACAATCCGACCAATAAAGCCCAGTACGCGCGTCTCGCTTTACCACCCCGGAAGCAATCGTCTCTGACCCCAGACTGGTATCAGTCGTACTTGCCCAAGCACCTTCTTCCTTATTCATATCAACCCCGCCCGCATAAGCCGAAGCCAAATCACTAGAAGTCGCGGCTTCATCACCTTTCCAATCGTCCCAGATTTGGTTTTTGAAATTCTGATAATTTATTATCGGTCCGGCATTACCATCCACATAAACATCCTGAATAAATTCAAGCCTTTCAATAATAGACCCATCAGCATTTTCCCCAACTTGAGTTGAAGAAAAATCATTATCCGCATTATTCGCCCCCAAAATATTCTCCGTAAAATCTTGATCCGAAGCGGACGGAGCTACAGTCGGTTCAATAAAAGAAGCGCGAGTATAATAAAGTCCGGCAGAAATTAAAGCAATGCTAATCACAAGCGTCAATAATAATTTGTTTTTAAAAATAAAATTGTTTTTTTTCATAAATATTATAAGCGAAATTAACGCTGATTATTACGCCGAAATTACGCAAAATTTTTAATTAATGTTTTGCTTTATTTCTGGCAGTTTCATATATTACACGTTTAATTACTAATTCTGTTGGAGAAAAATTTATCAAAAATCCAAGTTTATAGCTTGAACCTTTTAAATATTTCCAAAATTGATCAATATCACCTTTAGTTAAAACTGCTTTGCATTTTAATTCTATAATAATTTTATTTTCAACAATTACATCAGGAATATATGTACCCACTTTTATACCTTTAAAATAAATATCAATTCTTTTTTGCGATTCAATTGTTAGCCCTTTATATTTTAAAGCAATTTGCAAGGATCTATCAATAACACTTTCTTTAAATGCCCCTCCAAATTCATTCCAAACCTCAAAACAAGCCCCACGAATCAAATAAGATTCTTTTTCATACAACAGCTTATTAACCATAATTATAAACTTAAAAGCTAATCAAACATAAATTCAGCGTAAATTCCGCATAATAATCCGCGTCAATCTCTGCAGCACACAATCACCGGCAGACGCAACGGGCATAGCCATTACCTGCCTTACTGCCGTTACCAGTGTCCCCATTGTACAAGTAGACGAGCCAGGCGTAGCCGGCATTACCATAGCCCTCGGTAGACGACCAATAGTTGGTGGCTGGATTAGGTATATTATTAGCAACTCCATTAATATAAGCCTGCATCAGCTCCTTCTGCGTCGGTAACCTCCAATCAGTTTCATCCGTTCCATCGCCATCCGCATCAAGGGACAAATCCAAACAATAATCAATTGCCGACCCATCACCGTCATCATCATAACAATAATAATCTTCCGAACAGCAATTGCCGTTAATAATATCCGCGTCACTACAATCATAACCACTGCCGTCCCCTGAACAGCCCCCATCATCCCAAATATCAAAATCATTATCAATCGTATCGCAGGATCCTTGACCGGAAGTAGAATCATAACAATCCGCCCAATAAAGTCCGGTACGAACGTCTTTTTTTACCAGCCCGGAAGCCACCAAAGATCCATTCAAATCTGTATCAGTAGAACTGGCCCAAGTCCCCTCTTCTCCCGTATACTCAGGGTCAGAAGCCGCGCAAGCCGAATCCTCTGTTTCATCATTATTATTAGCACAATTATAATCGTCATAAACCTGATATTGCTGGGGAGCCGAATCAAACATGTTTGACTGGATATAATCCAAACGCTCAATAATACTTCCGCTTGAGCTCGCCGTAACTAAAGACGAATCATAATCATTATCAGCATTATTCGCCCCCAAAATATTTTCCGGAAAATCCTGGTCACTTGAGCTCGGAGCCACAGTCGGCTCGGTAAAGGCGGCGAAGATATGGATTGTTGTTCCGGCGATAATGCTTAAAACAAAAATAGTTAAACTAAGCCAGAGAAGATTCTTTAATTTTTCTATTATTTTATATTTCATATTTTTTTTATTTTAATAATTTAAAATTTTTTTTAACTACCATATTTTAGCTACTCAGTAGCTATTATTCTTTAAAATATTTCTCCACCCCAGATATAATCATTATAATTTGGCGAACTATATCTCCCGATTAAACGACTTTTTTTAACCCCAGCTTTTTTTGATAATAAGGAAAGATCTGACTGTTCTCCTAAAATAGGTTTTTCCTTAATTTCAAAAGCTTCCTTTTTATTAAAAATAAAATCAATTTCTCTCCCATTTTTTAAAGCATAATATTGGATATCACCCTGTGCGTATAGTTGATTAAAAACTGCATTCTCAAACTTTGCACCACTATTTAAGTCTGAAAGAATTCCTGCTAAGCCATTATCTAAAAAATAGAGCTTTTTTGCTTTAACAATTTCTCTCTCGGGACTTTTTGTAAAAACCGGCACTCTTTTTATCAAATAAGTTTTTTCAAATAAATCAAGATAATTAAGAACTGTCGGCCGACTAAATCCACAACTACGCGATAATTTTGAATAATCTAAACGAGTAGCAACACGGACTGACAATAATTTAAGTAAATTATAAATATCATGTTCTTTTCTAAAATCCAAAAGTGATTTTATATCAATATTAATATAAGAACTAATAATATCAAATAAAATATCTTTTTTTTGATCAGTACTCTCCGCTAAAGCAACTTCCGGAAAACCGCCATATTCAATATATTCTTCATAATAATGTCTCAAAGCTTCGTAAGCAGTTTTATTAAATTTTTTATCCTGCCACTTAAGTTCTTTTTTCCATGAAACATTTTTAAAACCCAAATATTCTCCAAAGTCTAAAGGAAAAAGCTCAAAAATCTTTTTACGCCCGGCTAACGATTCTGAAAATAAATCTTTAAGATAATATGAACTTGATCCGGTAGCAATTATTTTAATATTATAATTATCATAAAAATATTTTAAAACACTGGCAATTTTCGGTAAAAGTTGAATTTCATCAAAAGCCAAGAAAATTTTTTTCTTAATATCAATCCCCGAATTTTCCAGATCACGCATGATATTATCATAATTACTTTGAGAAAAAAGTTCACGATTATCCAATCGTTCCAAATCAATATACAACTTATTATCAGAATCAACTTCCCTTAGGAGCTCTTTTATAATGGTAGTTTTCCCGGTCCGTCGCATTCCAGTCAAAACACTAATTTGCTTTTGCTTAAGATGATCTTTTATTTTAGGATATAATTTTCTAAATAAAAACATATTTTTAGATTTGCAAGAAAACTACTTATAGTCTTCCCTTTTGTCATACTAAATTTATTTCTAATTATAAATTAGTATTTTACATTTAGTAATACTATTTATAAAGTAGTATATAATATTTACTAGTCTTTGTCAATAGCTACCGAGTAGCTTTAAAGCTACTCGGTAGCTAAAAACTCAAATTTATTTTACTACGCATTCTCATATCTGTAATAATTACATTACATATTTACGCATTTATGTAATAAATGCATTACATTACAGCAACCTGCCAACCTCTTTAGTAAAACTCATCTTTTTAAAAATTCACTTATTTTTATATTAATTTAGATATTAGAAATTTTTACACTATTTAGTGTATATTATTACACTAGCAATACTATTTATCTATAAATATCACTACTCTTCTCAATCCTCACATTAAAGCCGGTATTATCTTTTATAAAATTCCCTTCAATATCAACTTCAGAATTAATATCTGCAAATACGCCATAGCTTTTATTGTCTGTAATAATATTGTTTTTAATAATAAACTTACTAGAACGTAAATCTATGCCGGATTTTTCATTATTTTTAATAACTGAATTTTGAATTTCGCCTGAACTATTAAGCGCTTTAATCGCTGAATTAGAATCATGAATATAATTATTTTTAAATATTAATTCAGCATCCTTTGCATAACAGGCTGTTTTTGAAGAATTATCAAATTCTACATTTTCTACTTCTAGTTTTCCCTTATAAATTTCAATCCCAATCGGACTATCTTTTATTTTTAAATTATTTATTTTAAATTGCTTGTCATTTATTCTGATAAGCGATTTTTCTTTATTTTTAACAATCAGAATTGTGCTTGTCCCTTGTCCTATTAAACTTATGTTTTTATTTATTTCTAGATTTATTTCATATTCCCCGGAACTAAGTTCAATTATATCTTGATCATGACTGTTTTTAATTATTTCTTCCAGTCCTAGTGATGTGTTAACTTTAATCGTCTTTTCTGATTCACTGGATTCCTTTCCCTCGCTCCGCTCGTCCCAACGGGAACCCTTTGGATCCAAAATGACAAAAGATGGAAATAAGCCTGCTTCTAGTTCTTCTAAACTTTTCGGTTTTAAATTATCCTGAAATTCATAAAAATTATATTTCTCATCTGGATGAATAATTTTTTCTTTCTTCTGAAAAAGTTTTTTTATGTTATCAAAACCGCCATAACCTTCGGGCAACATTGGCTTTATATAAATCCAGCCCCAAATTAGAAAAAAAATCAATCCAATAAAGGGCCAGCTTAAAGCAAAAATATATTTTAAATCGGGTTTTTTCATATTATGCTATGTCTTGAATCCAAACCTTTAAACAACACCTTGTCATCCTGGAATTTTTCGGAGCGGATGCGCAGAAAAATATCCGGGATCCAGGAGGAAGAAATATAAATATTTTTAAACCTAAAGAGGTTTAAATAGTACATAGCTATTCCTCCTGGATTCCTTTCCCTCGCTCTGCTCGCCAGGAATGACAAAAGGAAAAAAACTGTCATCGAATTACCTAAATATACAGGAATGACAAGATAAATTTGGGATTTGTTATTTGTATTTTAAGTTTCTACTTAGCACATCTAAACCCAATCGTAGAAGTCGCTTCTACTGGACTATGAGATAAATCTAAATCAAATAGAGCAGATTCTCCTCGAACGAAAGCGCGTAAATAATCTGGGCTAGAACTAGCTGTTCCGGTTTTAATTCTTCCAATATTATTTTCCGAACTATAATAATATGGAGGCGCTACATTGTACCCCTGATAATTATCTATCATAAAATATTCCTGCCAATCCTCTGTTTGTGGTTCAAAAACTCCAGCTTTTGTTATTGTTTCGCTAGTCCATTCAGCAATACCTCCAGCCAAATTATTAATAATATTACCATTACTTAAGATAAAATTAGTACTACTGGCAACAATAATTTCAGAACTACTAGCACAAGCTAATTGTAAGCCATCTTCTTCTGTATTAATATCATTTTCAGCTACTCTAATAACATTTTCTGCAATTGTAAGCCATTCATTCTCGCTAATTAAATGATAAGCATCTCCAAGGGCCTCGCAAGTTAGCATAGCTTCGCCTTGAGTCATGTTAGCCATAAGTTCCTCTGTATATTCATATCTCATTTCATCTTGACTTACGCAGAAACCAGGCATGGTTCCATATTTAGAGCTACCCGGAACCCAAATATATCCATCTTCACAATATCCGGCGAAAGCTCCGGCTACAACCGTTCCTTCAACTCCCATATCACCCATAGTTTCATCAACCGCGGAGTCAAGAGCAAGTCCACATCCAGCGCCAGAGCAAACCATCAATCTTCCGTCTATGCTCATCTCCCCAACCACAGCAACTTCTCCTTCACTCGCTATATTTACGATAGAAACTCCTCCGGCTCTAAAATCAGCAACATCCCCACTTCCTTCTTGATTGATAATTAAAGCGGTTTTATCCGTAGTTGTCCCGGAATATATTTCTACAATAGCTACGCTCGGAGTAGAAGTACTTTCTAGCCGTTCCGCAATATAATTATCATCATTACTTAAAATTAAACTTCCATCTTCGGTCATCACAAACGCTTTATTGGAGTCCGGCTCATTTTCCCCTAAGCCGGACTCCTCTAAAACGCTGATTCTATGATCAATTTCCCCAAAACTATTTTCAAGGGCACTCACCCTAGCTATTACTGAATCTAAATTAGC
>CAZDHZ010000046.1:0-7695 GCA_964505405.1 uncultured Gammaproteobacteria bacterium
CAAAGATAAGTATCCGCTCCCTGCTCTTGTGCAAAAATAAAATCTTCTGAAGCCCCTCCAGAAATTATCCCTACTTTTTTAACTTTTTTAGATCCAGCATTTATATAATAAGAATTTGTATTTAACTTTTTGTTCACTAAATTTAAAAAATCTTTAAAATCTAGAGCCTGCCCATATTCACCAATAAAACCAATGTCGCCATACTGAGGAGAATTAAGAGCTTTTATTTTTTTTAAATCCAATAATTCAATTAAACTAATATTATTTCCGATTATGGGATGAGCGTCTAGAGGCAAATGAAATCCAGCTAAATTAATATTATTCTCAAGTAAAAGTTTCAAGCGATTTTTTAAAATTCCTTTAATTTCAGGTAGCTCTGGAATATTATTCTTAAAAATTCCATGATGAACCATAATCATTTGTGCTTTTCTTTTTATAGCTTCTTCTATTAATTTTTGGGAAAAACTAACACCAGTAATTATTTTAGAAACCTCGGAAACGCCCTCAACTTGAAGACCATTGTGACAATAATCTTGGAAGTTTTTAGTGTTTAAATATTCTTCAGAAAATTTTATTATTTTTTTGGTTAATACTTGCATAAATTTAAAGTCTTATTCATTTTATTGGGTAATTCTCATTTAGTGCTTTTCCATGGATTCCTGCCTCCGCAGGAATGACAAGGTGAAAATTTTATTATTTTTTTGGTTAATACTTGCATAAATTTAAAGTCTTATTCATTTTATTGGGTAATTCTCATTTAGTGCTTTTCCATGGATTCCTGCCTCCGCAGGAATGACAAGGTGAAAATTTTATTATTTTTTTGGTTAATACTTGCATAGCTTAAAATTATTTTATAATACTTTCTCAAAGTGGTGTCCGACACCCTATAGGGTGTCGGACACCCCAAGGACTTTTATTTTTCATGTTCCACATTATGCGTCTAAAATTGTTTTAAAAATCTTAAATCTCCGCTATAAAATAATCTTATATCATCAATTTCATAACGCATCATTGCGAGTCTATCTATGCCTAAGCCAAAAGCAAAACCAGAATACTTTTTCGAATCAATTCCACCGTACTCTAATACTTTTGGATGAACCATTCCAGCACCAATCATTTCAAGCCACCCAGAATGTTTACAGCTCGCACATCCCTTCCCACCACAAACCGTACAAGACATATCAACCTCAAGACCTGGTTCAACAAAAGGAAAATAACCTGGGCGAACTCTAACTTTTACTTCAGTTTTAAATATGCCAGACAACATTGTTTTTAAAACTGACAATAAATTTGCCAAAGAAATATCTTCATCAATCATCAATCCTTCAATTTGATAAAAATTTGAATCATGATTAGCGTCCGTTGCCTCATTTCGAAAAACTCTTCCCGGGACAACACATCTAAGCGGTGCTCCATATTTTTGCATAGCACGCACTTGCATTGGAGAAGTATGGGTTCGCATTACCAAATTTGTTTTAACATCCTCCCTATCTCGATTTACATAAAAAGTATCTTGCATATCACGAGCTGGGTGATATTCTGGAATATTCAAAGCTTCAAAATTATAAAAATCACTTTCAAGTTCCGGACCATCTAAAACCATAAAACCCATAGAGGAGAATAAATCTTCTAGCTCTTCTTGAATAATAGTGAGCGGATGCATGCTCCCTTTTTCTTTTTTTTCACCCGGCAAAGTCATATCTACAAATTGAGAGTTCGCACTTTCTTTTCCAAGAGTCTTTTTAATAAGTTCGAAAGATTTTAATAATTCTTTTTTAGTATTATTTAAAGTCATGCCTATTTCTTTTTTTTCATTCGGACCTAAATTTGCAATATTTTTCATGAGTGCAGAAAACTCCCCTTTGCGGGACATGTATTTTAATTCAAGTTCTTCTAAAGTTTTAATGTCTTTTATTTTCTTTAAAGCCCCTAAAACTTCTTCTTTAATTTTTTCAATTTTATTTTTCATACTATTTTTCATAACTTAAGATAAAAAATTCCAATACTGAAAGAGAAATGATTAGAAAAAATATATTAAGCCAAGTAAATAAATCCTGGGATAAAAGAATTAAGCTAATCACGATTAAAAAAGCAAATAAGAAAGATTGGCGAAAAGCTTCCTTCACTAAACGAAAAGCTATATGTTTTTTTAAAAATACAAATCTAAACAGAAAACCAACTAAGGCGCTTGTCCCGATAATAGATAAAAACAAGGAAACATAAAAAAGTAAAAATCCAAGCCAATTTGTTATTTCCGGATTAATACTTAATAAAACATAGACAAAAATTAACCAAGAAATTACGGTCATAATGGACATTATTATTAAGTATTTTTTTAGGGTCATGAAAATTAGTTAAAAGCCTCTCTCTTTGTCATTCCCGGCGAGCAGAGCGAGGGAAGGGAATCTCGGAAGAAGATACATATACTCTTTAAACCTAAGAAGAGTTAAGAAGTGTATAGCTTTTCCAGAGATCCCCGATGGCCTTCGGCCTCGAGGATGACAAAAGTAAAAATATCTTATCTAAATAATTAAAAAATCTATTTAGTCTTACTTTAACACTAAAATTAGGATATTTCAAGGGTTTTTTCTAACTCAAAACATCATTTCTTAAACTCACAAATACTCCTAAAATCACAATAATCGCAAAGCATGCTAGGTTTAGGTGAAAATTCTCCTTTAATTATTCCCTGTACTCCCTCAAGAAGTCCTGCTTTTAGCTTTTCTTCTAGCTTTGCATCACTTTCAAAACTTTGTTTGTAGCCATTTTCTAAATAAAAATATGATAATTTAGAAATTTTAAGCCCCAAACCATCTTCTAAGGCAATTTTGTATAAAATTAATTGACGCTTAGTTTTATAATCTATTTTCTCTTTCGGATTACCAGTTTTATAATCTATGATTTCATAAGTCCCATCTTCCAACTTATCAACCCGATCAATAGCTCCTTTAAAAATATGTCCGCCGATAGAAACTAAAAAGTTTTTTTCAATAAAAACAGGTTTCGGCCATCCCTCTTTTTCGTAATAATCAAAAATTAATTTTAACATTTTCCTACCCTTATTTTTATATTCTTCTTTCTCTTCTTTACTTGCATAGCCATCTTCTTGCCAATTCAGCTGATATGATAAAAGCAAATCTTTAAAAATTAATTTTTTATTTTTGTTTTCATCAGCATCAAAAAGATCCGGCTGATTATAACTCGTAAGTAAAGGACTAAAAAAATCTCTCAAAGTATTATGTATTACTCTTCCAAAAACAAAAACAGATTTAGCTAAAACTGGAATTTTCAAGATAAAATTAAATTTATACTGTAGAGGACAATTCGTAAAAGCCTCAATTTGAGAAAAGGAAAATTTCAAAGGCGGATTATAATTAAAATTTCTTTGCATTAAAGGATTTTCTAAGTCTTTAATTGCATTTAACAATTCGTTCGTTTTTTTTACTCCCATATTTGTTGTAGACATAAAACCAGACTCTTCAATAAAAATAGATGGTTTTTTTTCACGCTTTCCACCATAATCTTTTGCACTTAGCAAATAAAGATTTTCTTTAGCACGCGTAAGGGCTACATAAAAAAGCCGACGCTCTTCTTCTAAATGCGCTTCTTTCTCATCTGGTAATTGTTCTTTTACCAAAGCTTCAGGAATACTTATTTTTTCTTTCCGATTAATACCAGGGAATTTCTTATCTACTAGAGCCGCTAAAAAAACTGTATTAAACTCAAGACCTTTAGAGGCATGTACGGTCATAATTTTAACCGTATCTTCATCTCCGTAATCAAGTCGCAGTGATCCAGTCTCTCCGGCTTCAATCTCCAAATTAAAATAATCTATAAAATCTTTTAATCTTGAATCCTTCTCTTTCTCTTCAAATTTTTTTATTTTATTAAAAAATTGATTTAAATATGAAAAAAATTCCTGATTTTTATCAAAATCTTTTCCCTTTAAAATTCCAGAGTCATAAACAAACTGAACATATAATTTAGTGGGATTAATCTCTGGCGCTAATTTAGAATATTTATGAATTAAATTAATTAATTTTACAGAATTTTTATAAGCTTCCTTAGAAAGCCCGGGAACAGTTTCAATATTTTTTAAAGCTTCAAATAAAGACCAATTTTTCTTTCGTGCAAAACGACTAATATTTACAATGTCAGAATGATTTACTGCAAAAGTTTTCATGTTTAGAACCCGAAATAAAGCGCTTGATTCATGATAATTATCTAGCAATCTAAAAAAGGCTAAAATATCTAAAATAATCGGTTTATAATAAAGTCCTTTTAGGGATACAAAAGTATTTGGAATTCCTGCCCGACTAAGTTCACTCACAAAATTGTCAGCATCCGCGTTTGCTCTTGTCAGAATCGCAAAATCCGACCATTTTATTTCTTCGTTTTTATTATAAATTTCTTTTATTTTCTGAGCTGTAAATTCACTTTCCTGCGGAGCACTTTCAAAGTGATAATGGACAATATCAGTTTTATAATCAATTATAGATTTAAGTTTCTTGCTAATTCCTAATTTTATTTCTAAGGTATTTGGATTATTGTTTTGAATCAATTTATAAGCTGTATCAAGTATTTTTTGTCCTGATCTATAATTATTGTTAAGCACAATCTCTAGCGCATCTGGATAGTCATCCTTAAATTGCATTATATTTGAGAGAGCGGCCCCGCGAAATTTATAAATAGCCTGGTTGTCATCTCCTACGGCCATCAAATTTTTCTTTTTCCCAACTAAAATTTTTATTAAATAATATTGTGCCCAGTTGGTATCCTGAAACTCATCTACCATTATATATTTAAATTTTTCCTGATAAATATGCAAAATATTAGAACGCTCTTTAAAAAGTTTAATTGTGTAATTAATTAAATCTCCAAAATCTAAGTTACCCTCTTCTAATAATAATTGATTATAAATATGATAGGCATAGGCCAATTCTTTAATGCGCATAATTTCCTGAGCATCTATTTCATTTTCTTGATTATCTACTTTCAAGCCTTCTGCGTATTCCAAATATTCCTGAGAAGAAATATATTCATCTTTCAAGCGAGAAAAATGACGCACTAGTTCATAAATAAACTTATTAGGGTTCCCCAAGGGCTTATAATAATCCAGTTTAAATTTTTCTAAATTCTTTTTAATTAAAATCCATTGCTCAGTTTGCGTAAGTAATTTAAAGTCCGGACTTAAACCAATATCTAAAGCATGGTCACGCAAAACTCTTTCACAAAAACCATGGAAAGTATGAATCCAGAGATCTATAAATCCATAAGGCAATAACTTTAAAGCTCGGTCCTCCATCTCGCCTGCTCCTTTTTCCGTAAAAGTTAAAAGCAAAACCTCGTCAGGGTTAGCTAATTTTTTTTCAAATAAACTATTTAAACGCTCAATTAAAACAGTAGTTTTTCCAGTTCCAGCTCCCGCCACAATTAAAGCCGGACCAGTAGTATGCTCTACGGCTTTTTTTTGATTTATGTTTAATTTTTTTGTTTCTTTATTATTCATAAAATAAAAAATTTTCAATTTATAATTTTCAATTTTCAAACAATTTTCAATATCATAATTTTATAATTATAAAATTAAAAATTAAATCATTGTTTGAAAATTGAAAACTAAAAATTGAAAATTAAACTACTACTTCTCATACTCAAGTATCGCCTTCAAAACTTTTGAGTCATCTCTTAGAGGTTCCATATAAACTACCTGATCTCGAACTACGTCCATAGTCCCATCAGGTCCATGTGTTTCTTTCCCTCTCTTTACAAGACGCAAATTTGAAACTCCGGTTTCTTTTTTAGCTTCTTTGGAATCATTAATCTGATCATAATTATAATAAACATTTCTAATAACAACCGGATCAGCGCTAGTGTCCCCTATTTCGCCATAATATATTTCATCATTTAAAAGTTTAACCGCATACCATTTATAATCAAATTGCTTAACTTCTTCATTTTTTTTACTATTATTTTTTATAAAAAGAAAAACAACAAAAATAAAAAGAAGCATCAATATAATTAAAAAAACCTGCTTAAAAAGAGGATTAATTTCCTTTTTAATTTTAGGCTTATTTATCTTTTGGAATTTATCATCAACCGTAATTTCCTCTTCCATAGTCCCATCATAAACTTCGTCAATTCCCTCCGCCTTACTTTTAATTTTTTTCTTAGCATAAACCACTCTTTTTTCTAACTCACGCTTATTTTTCTCTTTTAATTTTTTTGACAAATCAACCGTTTGTTCAAAATTATCAGGCATGTTTATCAATTTTCAATTAATAATTAAGAATTAAGAATTTTAAATTAAATTTCTTATCAAAATAATTATTAATTTTTAATTATTAATTATTAATTGTCAGGTAGTTCTATTATTTCAACATCTAGCTCTTCAAGTTCTGGTTCTGGTTCTGGGGCAGGTTCTGGGGCGGGTTCTACTTTAATTTCAGGCTCATCTTCCGTCCCTTCTTCTATTATAGGATCTTCTTCATTTACAAGTTCATCATCATTGTCATCTGTTGCCAATTCATCATCTTCAGCTACTATTTCTTCATCATCCCTGTCATCCGTAGCTTCAGCATCAGAGGATTCATCATTTAAAGCCTCTTCATCGTCATCCAAAATTTTACCATCGTCACTTAAAATCTCATCATCAAGTTCAGAATCAATTAAATTTTCGCACAAGTCTCCCACGCCATTATTATTTTCATCAATTTGATCTGGATTGTAAATATCAGGACAATTGTCTTCTAATTTAAAATAGCCATCATTATCTACATCCAAACGCTCCAAAGCTTCTTCGTAAATTAAAGTTAAATTATCAGAGCTACCTTCATCTTCCTCATTGTCTTCACGAAGAGCTAAAACGGTAGGCGGGATTGTTGGAGACGGAAGCTTTTTAACTTTTACAGCTTCATAATTTTTAAAAACTTTTTTACCCAGCTCTAAAGTTTTTCCAATTAAACCGGAATATTCTTCAACCTGAGTTCTAGTCTGAAGTCCTTCTTCCCTAGCTTTCACCTGCGCTTCTTGAAGCAAGGCGATTCTAGCGTCTTGCTCTTCTTTTAATTCTTCTCCCAAATAAAGCCCTAAATCTTTTTTTAAACTCTTTGAAACTTTGCGGATTTTTTCAGAGAGTAAATATTCCCAAGCGTTTTCTCCTTTTACTAAGTCCAAATAAGTATAAGTTATATAATAATATGCCCGTCCTGAACTTGCCGAAGGATCACTTTCTATGTTTTCAATCTTAAAATCCATGTCAAAATTATTCAAATCAAGTTCCAATAAAAGTGAATTATCTATGTTCTCTATATGCACTTGCTTTTCACCGATAAACTCCTGTCCAGTATCAGTTTGTGCCCAAGCGCCTGAACCAATAATAAAAATTATTACTAATATTAGTAGAGTTGCATTATTATATTTCAAGAAGTGACTAATTTTTTTTAACATATTTTTATATAATGACTATTATTATTATAATACATTTAATTTTAATTTTCCAGCCCCAAAAAAATTTAGGCATAAATTTTTAAGTTCTAATCTATATTAAATTTTATTGACAAGTTATAAGCTAATGCTTTATAATAAAAATATAAATATTGAAATTTTAAATATGCCTAAGAAAAAAACAACAATTGATGATTTAGCTATAATAATGGAGAAAGGTTTTAAAAAACATGATGAAATGTTTAAAAAGCA
>CAZDHZ010000047.1:0-7509 GCA_964505405.1 uncultured Gammaproteobacteria bacterium
TGGCTCCCGGGGTCGGATTCGAACCGACGACCAATTGATTAACAGTCAACTGCGCTACCGCTGCGCTACCCGGGAATATTTTATTTTCAAATTAAAATCTGCCCAATCTCTTAAGGCAGTATTAATATGATAAATTATTTATTTATTTTCGTCAAGGTGCTTGACAGTAATTCTTGACAAAAGTTAATAATTTATGTAAGATAAGGAAAATTTAGGAATTTTGTACATTATAAATTTAAATAAAAAAGGAGATTTGAAATGGGAAAAAATGTAGAGATATTTAAGGCGCGGTCTGGTTTAAGGGTTTATATTTATTCAAACAATATTTGTTTACTTTTTGTACAAAAGGATAAACAAGTTTTTATTGAGGATCGTTATAATCCAAATCAAGAATCTTCAGATTCAAAGCGGCTTTATCTTTCCGATAAAGATTATGAAAAAAGTATTCGTCAGGCTATGAAAATTATGAGTGATAAACTGAAAACTAATGATTTGCATTTTATAAGTAGACCTGCCTTAAAAGAGGAGGAAAAAGAAAGAAATGAGCTTTGGCGGAAAGTAGGTATAAAATTTTTAGTTGATGGTCGGGTTCAAGTAAGGCGCTGGAAAAGAGTTGGGAAAAAACTAGAGATAATTAATATTTTCGTTCGGGATATTGATGCTGCTATTTCTATGCAAAACAAAGCATTAAATACTTATTGGGATAGTGCCAATAAGTATCGGAAAGTAAATGAAGTTAAATTTTCTTTTTTAGTGCAAAAAATATTTTTGAAAGCAAACGAAATGTATTTGATTTGGGATCAAATAGATCTCAAAAAAAGAGCTGATTTGCAAAATGAATATAATTCTTTGATTGATGATTTAAGGAATTGCCGTAATAAAGAGAAAAAGGAAATTCAGGAACAGGCGAAAAAGCTGCTGCTCTCTAAAGATAGTCTAGGAAGAGATAATGCCAGCGCTTTTGCCGCTAGATCTGTTGGAGCCCTGAATAGTACTTGTAGGCGTTTAGTGGATATTAATAATATTTCCTTGAAAATTATTTTACGGAGGGAATATTTAATTGCCTATCGGCATTATCTTGAAGATTCTAAAATGAAAAGTATAAAAGTTTTGGAGTCTTTAATAAGAACTTCTCCAAAAAATATTTCAAATTATTTTTTTGGAATTAGAAAAGCAATCTCTTTTTTGGATAGGGTTTTAGTAAAGCCTTATGCTCCTTATTTCCTAAAAGTGAAAATAATTTTGAGGGAAGTGGAGCGGAAGCATAGATTTTTTTCAGAAGAACAAATTCAAGAACAAATAAAAATAACTTTAGAAATTTTAAAATCAAATTAATTTCTTTAGCCGTTTTGAAAGGAACGGCTTTTTATTTTGAAATTAATTTAAACTATGTTATAATATTTTATATATAAATACTTATAGCAAACACATGCTTAAATTCAAAAATTCAATTTTGATGTTTTTATTATATTGGCACTAACACATTTTTTGCTTAGTGTTTTTTTTATTTTAGATTAATATTTGTAAATTTGTAAGAGATTTGTGATTTGTAATGTATGATAATTAGATCTAGAAAAAAGCAAGGTGAATTGCAAGGCAAGAGAGAGTGCCCTGGGGTAAGTAAATTTAAAGCTAAAGTTCTTTTGATTTTTATTTTGATTTCCAGTATTCCTTTGTTTGTGATTTCTTTTGGAAATTTGTATTTAGTTATCCATTCTAGAGAAAGTGAAATTGTAGATCAGCAAAAATTAGCGATGGAAAATGCTAGCACGAAGATAGGGAAATATTTACAGGAAAAGTTTGATGGATTGAATTTGGTTATTTCCGCACCAATGAAATCAGTTAGTGATTTACATGTTAATGATCTTGATTTTTTACTTTTAAATTCATTTAATGTAAGTGCTCCTTTGTCGCTTGATTTTATTAATCCAGAAGGTGAAATAGTTGCTAGGATAAATAAAGAGAGACAAGCCCAGTATGCAAAAGATTTTATTTTAAAACATTCTAGTTCTACATTATTTTATAAAAATTTAGATCAAGAAAAAGTTTTAAGATCTGCTATTCGGGGTATTTCTGCGCTTGAGGCTAATGTCGCGAAAAGTCCCGATTTTTTAGAAGCTATTAAGGGAGAAAATTATTTTGGGCCTTTAGAATTTTCGGATTCAAAGCCGGTTGTGCGTTTAGCCACTCAAATCAGAAATCAATCGGGTGACATTATTGGAGTGGTTTCGGCGGAAGTGAGTTTGAGCGATATGGACACCATTATTAATGAAGTTATTTTAGGCGAAGAGGGTTATTTATATGTGCTTGATAAAGATGGGCGAGTGTTAGCTAGCGGGAATAGGAGAATAGCAAATATTGGAATGAGTCTTTTAGACATTCCTTTTGTTCGGGAAGCGATGAATAATGTTATTGAGGAATATGAATTTGTAACTTATCATAATGCCTTAGATAAAAAAGTTGTTTTTTCTGACTTAGAAATAAAAGATATAGGATGGAGAATATTTAGTGAATGGCCGATAACGGATGCTTTTAGTGTTATTTCTAATCTCTTAGGTCTTTCTATCGCTATTACTGTCGTTTCTTTGATACTTGTAATTATTTTAGCTATTATTCTTAGTGGACAAATTGTTAAGCCGATTAATAAATTAATTAAGGGTGCTCAGGAAATTTCTAAAGGTAATTTTGACCATAAAATGAATTTGAAAACGAATGATGAGTTTATGATCTTGAATGATAAATTTAATGAGATGATTGAAGTCTTGAAAGAAAACCAGAAATTGAAAGATGAATTTGTTTTTATTGCTGCTCATGAATTAAGAACTCCGGTTACAGCGATTAAGGGATATGTCTCTATGATTTTGGAAGATAGTTTTGGCGAGGTGCCGGAAAAAATTAGAGAGAATTTAATGGTCGTAAATTCTTCTAATGATCGTTTGGTGCAATTAGTGCAGGATCTTTTGCAGGTTGCCAGAAGTGATGCTGGTAAGATGAAAGTTGAAATGACCGAGCTTGATATTGTGAAAAATATTAAGCATGTTATTCAGGAAATTAAATCTTTAGCAGACAAAAAAGGAATTGAGCTTGTTTATACTGAAGAAAATTCAATTCAAGTTCAGGCTGATACTTATAAATTAAAAGAAGTTTTAATAAATATTATTGGGAATGCTATTAAATATACTCTTGATAATGGTAGTATTGAAATTGAGCATGAAGAAAAAGATGGAATGTTAATTACTAAAATTAAAGATCATGGTATGGGTATGACTCAAGAAGAAGTTAATAATCTTTTTCAAAAATTTTATAGAGTGCAAAATAGTGATACTGCAAAAATTGAGGGGACTGGACTCGGACTTTTTATTTGCAAAGAGATTATTGAGAGGATGGGTGGGAAGATTTGGGTTGAATCTAAGAAGGGGGAGGGGAGTGTGTTTAGTTTTAGTTTGAAGGTGGTTAGGATCTTAAAATAAAATTTTGAATTTATAATTTTGAATTTTGATTGAATAATTAATTTTTAATTTTTAATATTTAAAAATTAAATTATTCAAAATTGAATTAAAATTCAAAATTAATTTATAAATTTATATTAAATAATAAAAAATATGAAAACATTTTTCAATTTTAAAAAAGAAATTTCTTGGGGCTTAATCCCGGTAGTTGTTTTTTGGAGCATGAGTTTGTCGGTTTTTGTTAATTTTATTCCGACGGCTCTTGCTGACGGCGGAGTTAACGCTTATTATTTAGATGATAATGGCATGGATGTAATGATATCGGCTACTTCTACACCTTATGCTGTGGCTGAATTTTATCTTAATGATTCCATGGGTGGGACTTTAACAAGTTTGGCAATAACTTTAAAGGATGTTGCTAATAATACGGGCTTTAATCCAATTACAGATTTAGCTCCTTTAAGCGGTGGAGCTACTAGTTCTGGTGTATCTCTTTGGCTAGATACCGGGGATGGTAGTTTTGATGCTTCTAATGATACTCTTGCCGGAACTTTAAGTCCTTCTTGGAGTTTTTCAGATAATTCCTGGCGGGCAACTTTTAGTAATATTGCTTGGAGTTTTGATTCGAGTATGCGGATATTTTTAGCGTTTAGTGCAGATGAAATTTCTACTACCACCATGAAAGGATTTGATTTTATAATAGATACCGGAGCAGTACATGTAGATGGAGGATATATTGGTACATGGCCTACTATTAATGAATATTTTTTTCCTTCTGTTTGGATTGGAGAAGCGGGGATGGACGGCTTTGGTTCACCTTTATTAATTTCCGAAATACAAACTGCTGGAAATAGTAATTCTGATGAATTTGTTGAAATATACAATAGAGCTCCTGATCCTATAAATTTAAATTCCTGGTCTTTAAAAATTGCTCCTAGGAGTGATACAGGTTTATTGAATTGGTCTGTGGCATATCAATTTTCCACAAATTATGTGATTAAAGCAGGGGGATTTTTTCTGATGGGATCCGAGAACCTATCTACTAGTACTGATATTTTTTTACCTATAAACACATTAGATGAGCTGGGTGGATATGTTGGGTTTTTTAATCCGATGGATGAGATAGTAGATTGGGTTGGATATGGGTCTTTAGACGATGTAAGTTTGGCTGAAGGAGGGCAAGCAACTTATGCTCCTACAGCAAGTTCAAGCATTGAAAGGAAAGCTTTTCCAGATTCTACTTATTATAAAATGGTAGTTGGTGGGATACATGAAAAGAAAGGGAACGGAGAAGATTCAAATAATAATGCCATGGATTTTATTTTAAGAACTGTTTCTGAACCACAGAATTTAACTGCTAGTGTTGAAATGCAAGAGTTTGAGGAGGGGGAAGTTATTATTAATGAGATTTATCATAATGCAGATGAGAGTGAGAAGTTTATTGAGCTTTATAATAATTCTGAAATGAGTCAAGATATTTCTAGCTATATCTTGAAACATAAGGGTTTCGCTACTTATACTTTTCCCGGAGCAACAAGTATTGCAGTTGATGAATATTTAATAGTCAAATGGAACCAGGGTGTTGCTGATACTAAGACTAGCGTTGATGGAGTTAATTATATTGAAACTGGTGATTTAAATATGAGTCTTGATATTTATGGTGGAGATTTAATTTTAAAGAAACCGGATTTAAAAATTGTTGATTATGTAGAATATGGAGGATCAGGTTATGCTAATGAATCTTCTGCTGTTGGAGAGGGAGAATGGATGACTGGAGATTATGTTCCAAACTGTAATTGGGATCAGTCTTTAGGTCGAAAATCTATTGATGGAGAAGACTGGAATGATAGTGATGATTGGCAGACTTTTAATTCGGCTAGTCCGGGGTTACCAAATATGGGAGGGGATTCAACGGCACCAGCAACGGTCAGCAGTGTTATTTTAAGTGATAATGATAGTAGTTCATCTTCTGGTTTGGACGGGAATGATATTAGTGTGAGCTGGGTTCCGGCTCAAATTTCTGATCCTTCTTTTGATCATTATGAAATTTTTATTTTGCCAGAAAATGTTCAGATTGATTTTAATAATAATAAACCAATAGATAGTATTTATGGAGGGCAATATCAGACTGGGACTACGACTATTTTCACTTATACTGGAGGGGGCTATATTGCCAGAGATAGTTCTGGAGCTGATTTGAGTTCTGGAAACTATGTCGCATATGTTCTGGCTTTTGATTTTTCAGATAATAAGTCTGGAACTGCCCAGAGTGCCCCAAGTGTTTTAACGGGAGAGACTTATGATGCAAACAGTGATATTCGCAATCCCTTTATTATGCATATGGGAGTTTGGAATTCTTATGAGGGGAATAATATCCAGCTAGTTGCTCGTTTTGAGGATGATAGAGAGTTAGACGCAACACATCCGGCACAAGTTATTTGGGAGGCTGGTACTTTATCTATATATCCGGATTTAACAAACGGAGGTACTATGACAACGGATTGTGTTTATCTTGATTCCGGATTTTATAATTGTGTTATTCCCTGGAATGGAGGATGGAGCACAACTACAGTTATTGGCTATTATTTAAAAGCTTTGGATGCGGCTAGTCCTCAGAATGAATCTTTTCTTTCATCTAATCCAAATGCAGACATGTCTGGAAATGAATCTAGTGTGCAGACTTCTCCTTTTTATATAAATATTATGTCAGCGCCCCTTGAAGATGGAAACGGAGATGCTGATTTATCTGGTTATACTTATAGTTGGGATGGAAATATTTTAGCTTCTACTACTGTATTTTTAGAAGGTACGGCTATGGGTCCGATTACCACTAACGCTAGTGGAACTTTTGCTTTTGCTGATGATAGTTTAAATCCGGGCATGTATCAGGTAGTGGCTTTTAAAGAAGGTTATATGGATATGATGAATAATGCTTATAAAGATGATTCTATTAATTTTTATTTAAATGAAGGAGATATGAACATGAGTGCTGGTACTGGAGACGGGGGAGCTAATCCTTTTGTAATGTGGACCGCTCCATTTGATAATATGCAAGGCGCTCCGATTAATTTATATTGCTCCGGGGATTGTTCTTCGCCTTCTTTTGACGAGATGCCAATAATTATTGCTTTTGATCGGCCCATGAATTCTAACACTATTTCTGATCAAGACGCTTCTGATTCTGGTTCTAATATTTATTTAACTACTAACGGAAATGATAGAGTTTCTGGAAAAGTTTATTATAGTCCTTCTGACAATGAAGCTCGTTTTTATAGTGAGGCTGCGAACTCTCTTGAATTGGGAACTTATTATAGTGTAGTTGTGGGGCAAGGAGTTACGGATGAATTTGGAAATCCGATAGCCGGATCAAACGCTGATGGGTCTTATAGCTTTGGTTTTACAACTATTATGTCCACTACTACTGATTTTTTGGATTTTGGGAATGGGGGAGCTAGTATGCCTCCTTATGTTATGGGTGTAAATCCGGCTTCAGGATCTTTTGGTGCTTCTCGTAATACTTCTGTCATTATTGAATTTTCCGAAGCAATGGATCCTAGTAAAATAAATACTGATACTATAAAACTATTTCCAATTATAGATAGCGCTCTTTGGATAGAAGGAACGGCAGTAAGCGCTTCAGTAAGCCTAGATCAAGCTACTCGTAGAATCGTTACTTTAAATCCGGATACTGATTTAAATGCTAGTTATAATTGGTATGTTATTAAAGTTATGGGTGATGTAAGAAGTAGCGCTGGGATGTATTTGGCTGATCCTTATGAACCACCCCTTAGTGGATGTGCAGATTTTACGGTTTGTAGTGAGCTTAATGCAGTGGTAGCCTATGAATCAAGTTTTGAAATAAATACTGGAGATATAGACTCTACGGCACCTACCGTTCTTGGAACTTTTCCCAATGATGGTGATGGGATAGATTCTTCTTTGACTGCGGTAGATGTTGGGATCGGGGCTTTAGAGATTGGTTTTTCCGAAGCTATGGATCCGGGGACTATAAGTTCTCAAAATATTTCACTTTTAGCTGGGACTTCCTTGCAAGGTGGAA
>CAZDHZ010000048.1:0-7443 GCA_964505405.1 uncultured Gammaproteobacteria bacterium
CTTGACATTATTTCAAATAAATATTATTATCTAATTAGCAGTCTTAAGCTAAGAGTGCTAAATAAAATAAAACTAATTAAAAAGAAACTAAACCCAAAGGGTCCCCTTTGGGGGAAACAAATTAACCAATCCATATGTTCAATAAATTTACAAATAAATCCCAAGAAGCTATTATTAATGCCCAAATAATTGCTCAGGATTATGGGCAACAACAAATTGAAGCTTTGCATATTTTGGCGTCTCTTTTAACTCAAAGTGAAAGTCTTGTTTTTCCTATTTTAGAAAAATTAAAAATAGATCCGGAAAAACTTGAGGATAAGGTTATGGAAAAAATTTCCAAACTACCTAAATCTCCCGGTACTTCCTCCGTAGGAACCGTTCAAGGAACGGCTGAAGTAGCTATGCTTTTAGAAAAAGCTAAAAAAGAAGCGGACTTGATGGGAGATGAATTTATCTCTACCGAACATATCCTCCTTGCCTTAATAAAAACAAAATCTGAGGCCCAAGCCATTCTTGCTAAACTGGGCTTGGAATACAATAATGTATTGTCCATATTATCAGAACTAAGAGGTAATAAAAAAATTGATAACCCTGATCCGGAAACTAAATATAAAGTTTTAGAAAAATATACCGTTAATCTAACTGATCAGGCTCGGAAGAAAAAACTTGATCCGGTAATCGGTCGAGAGGAAGAAATTAGAAGAATAATGCAGGTACTTTCCCGCCGAACTAAAAATAATCCGGTTTTAATTGGTGAAGCTGGAACCGGTAAAACCGCTATAATTGAAGGACTGGCTCAACGCATTGTTAATGAAGATGTTCCGGAATCTTTAAAAAATAAAGAATTATTAAGCCTTGATTTAGGATCTATGGTGGCTGGCGCAAAATTTAGAGGAGAATTTGAAGATCGTCTTAAGGCAGTTTTAAAAGAAATTGATGCTCAAAAAGGAAAAATTATTCTTTTTATTGATGAATTGCATACCTTAGTTGGAGCCGGAGCTTCGGAAGGATCTATGGACGCTTCTAATATGCTTAAACCAGCACTCGCTCGGGGAGAATTAAGAGCGGTTGGCGCAACTACTACTAAGGAATATCAAAGATATATAGAAAAAGACTCTGCTCTAGAAAGAAGATTTCAGCCAATTTATGTTTTAGAGCCAAGCGTGGAAGACACTATCGCAATACTTAGAGGAATTAAAGAAAAATATGAAGTACACCATGGAGTGCGTATTACTGATGACGCAGTTATTGCCGCAGCTAAGCTTTCCTCTCGTTATATTTCCGACCGCCAACTTCCAGATAAAGCGGTAGATTTAATTGATGAAGCTACTTCTGCCCTCCGTATGGAAATTGATTCTATGCCTGAAGATCTTGATAAGCTTAAACGAGAAATTAAAAGACTGGAAATTGAAAAAGCCGGACTTTTAAAAGACAAAAAAAACAAATCAAAATTAAATACTCTTAATAAAAATCTAGAACAGTTTAAAGAAGAAGCTAATCAAATAGAACTGCATTGGAATAATGAAAAAGAAATTATTTCTAGAATCTCCGAAACCAAGAAAAAAATAGATAATTTAAAAGCGGAAGCAGAAATTATTGAAAGAAAAGGAGAAGATTTAGTTAAAGTAGCGGAAATAAGATACGCCACTATCCCTAATCTTTTAAAAAATGTTAAAAAATATGAGTCTGAACTTGTGAATATTCAGAAAAAGGGTCAAAGAATATTAAAAGAAGAAATAGATGAAGAAGATATTGCTAAAGTAGTTTCCCGTTGGACCGGAATTCCAGTTTCAAAAATGCTTGAATCTGAAATTAAAAAACTAGCTCATGCTGAAAAATTTCTAAATGACAGAGTAAAAGGACAAACAGAGGCTATTAAAGCGGTGTCTAATGCCATTAGAAGGTCTCGCGCCGGAATTTCCGAAGAGCAAAAACCAATAGGGTCTTTTCTTTTTGTGGGACCTACTGGAGTTGGAAAAACCGAATTAGCTAAAACTTTAGCGGAATTTATGTTTAACGATGACGCTTCTTTAGTAAGACTGGATATGAGTGAATTCATGGAAAAACATAGCGTTGCTAAAATTATCGGCTCTCCTCCAGGTTACATTGGACATGATGAAGGCGGACAACTTACAGAAAAAATTAGAAGACGTCCCTATAGCGTTATCCTTTTTGATGAAATCGAAAAAGCTCATCCGGAAGTATTTAATATTTTATTGCAGATTTTAGATGACGGTCGTTTAACTGATTCTAAGGGAAGAGTAGTTAACTTTAAAAATACAATAATTATTATGACCTCTAACTTAGGAAATGAGGTTATTAAACAATATTCTATCGGATTTTCAGATGGTAGTGATGAAATAGAAGCTAAAAAAATAAGAATAAGTGAAATGAAAGAAAAAATAGATAGTATTTTAAAAGATCATTTCAAACTAGAATTCTTAAATAGAATAGATGAAATTGTCATCTTTAAAAGCCTAGACAGAGAAGCTTTAGCTAAAATTGTTGACCTTGAACTTGAAAAATTGGAGAAAAGATTAATGACTAAAAATATTAAGTTAAAAATCGCCCAAAAAGTTAAAAAACTCTTAGCCGAAAAAGGATATGACATTACTTTTGGCGCTAGACCTCTAAAGCGTATTATCCAGAACATGATCCTAGACGAATTAGCCCTAGATATTATTGAAGGAAAAATTAAGGACGGCGATAAAGTTACTATTGACCTTGGAGTTAAGGATAGAATTATGGTTCATGTGAAATAAAATATTCTCACATAAAACAAAAAATCCTCTGATTTCAGAGGATTTTTTGTTATATAAAAAAAGGGGGTTTAAATTAAAATGTTAATTATTGAAAAAATTCCCAACAAATAACAAAGTCTTATCTCTTTGACCACTGCGGAGCTTTTCTGGCTTTTTTAAGTCCCGGTTTCTTTCTTTCTTTTTTTCTAGCGTCTCGAGTCAACCAACCTTTAGCCTTAAGAGAAGCTTTTAATTCTTTGTCAAGCACTAAAAGTGATCTGCAAATTCCATGACGAATAGCTTCAGCCTGTCCCTTTTTACCACCTCCGCTTACAACTACGGAAAAATCAAAATCTTTTAAATTTCCAGTCAAATCAAGAGGTTGTTTAACAATAGAACTATAAGCTCCTGGTAAATAAGAATTAATTTTATCATTATTAATAACAATAATTCCCGATCCTTTCTTATAAAGCCTAACTCGAGCAACAGATGTTTTTCGACGGCCGATAGCTTCTATAAATTTTCCTTTAAATTTAAGAGTCTCTTCTTTCAAAACAGTTTTAACTTTTTCCGTTTTTGTAATTTTATTATCAGTCATATAAAAATTATCTAATAATTAATCTTTTAAGCATTTCTTTTCTGAATTTAACAGGAGGAAGCATCTCTCGCACCGCTCTTTTTAAAATATCTCCAGGATCGTTTTTAATTAAATCGGACATTTTTTTTGTTTTAAGTCCACCCTGATATCCGGAATAACTATAATATTCTTTTTGATCCTTTTTTTTACCAGTAAATTTCATTTTATCAACATTATAAACCTCCACAACATCCCCTCCATCAATATGAGGTTCAAATTCCGGCTTATTTTTTCCTCTCAAAAGCAAAGCAATCTCAGAAGAAATTCTTCCCGGTGCTTTCCCCTCAGCATCAATTTTATGTAATTTTCTTTCAATTTTATTCATATCTAATTTCTTATTCGCATAATTCGTAATTCGCTATATTCGCATAAAATTCGCAAAATTCGCATTATTGATAATTAAACTAGTTCTATCTGCGCCATTTCAGCGCCGTCACCCTGCCGACTTGGTAATTTTATAATTCGAGTATATCCCCCATCTCTTTTTTCATATCTTTTTCCAATAATTTCCATCGCTTTTTTGACTGCCATCTTCTGAGGTAAAGTAGAAATTAATTTTCTTCTAGCTGTTAAATCACCAATTTTAGCAGTAGTAATTAATTTTTCAACTATTGGTCTTACTGCCTTCGCCTTTGCTTTAGTGGTTTTAACTTTTTCATATATCAAAATACTTGATGCTAAATTTCTTAACATCATTTCCCTAGGTGCTTTTTCTCTTCCCAAAGTTGTTTTCTTAACTCTATGTCTCATGTTTTTAAATATTAATTCCCAAATTAACCAAACCCAAGGGATCCCCTTTCCCAACGAAAAGCCTTTGGCTTGGGATAAACTAATTAACTCTTCTTTGGTCTCCCCCGTTTTTTTATTACTTCCACTTTTTCCTCGTCCTCCGTAATTTCAAGATCAGAACTTTCATCCACGCCTTCTTTTTCTCCCTTAGAATCTTCTTCTAATTTTTTTTCCTTCTTTTTCTTAGAAGCATCAGGTAATAATACACTAAATTGCTCAATTAAAATTTTAATCGATTCATTAAAAGCTTCTTCCGGTAAAATAGTCCCATCTGTTTTTATATTTAAAACAATCTTTTCCCAATTAGTCATTTTACCAACACGAACATTTTCTATGTTAATACCAACAAGTAAAACTGGAGAAAATATTGAATCCATCTCAATATAACCTATCTCTTTAGCAGTTTTATTTTCTCTGCTTTCCATAGTTTCATAGCCCATCCCACGAGATACAAATATTTCCGCATGAAAACTTCCAGCCATGTCTGTAATATGGCCTAAAACCAAATCTTTATTAATTATTTCTACATCAGAATTAGCCTTAATATCTCCGGCAGTAATTTTTTTCTTTCCATGCACTTCAAGTTCTAAAGTAAGTGGTTCATCGCTAAAAATTTTTAATCTTAATTCCTTCAAATTTAAAATAAATTCTAAAACATCTTCTTTTAAGTGGGCTAGGGTCATAAATTCATGATCCACTCCTTTTATTTTTACACCCACCGGAGCGGCTCCCGGCAAAGATGATAAAAGAACTCTTCTGATCGCATTTCCAATAGTTATTCCATAACCAGGGTAACAAGGTTCAATAATTATTTCCCCTTCATTATCTGATTTCCCTTTTACATATTTAGTTTTTTGGAGTAATGCTATACTCATAAAATATTTTCTTATTTAATAAATTATCTGGAGTAATATTCCACAATCTGCTGCACATTAAAATTAGTATTTAATTCTTTAACTTTGGGTTCATGTAAAACTTTAGCACTCAAAACCTTGATATCAAAATTAATCCATCCTGGAATTTCTTTTTGTTTTATTTTTTCATTTAAACCATCAAATATTTTAGCATTTTTTTTGTTAGTTTTAATAGCTATTAAATCACCTGTTTTTACATTATAAGAAGGAATATCAACTTTTTTTCCATTAATAGTTAAAAGACCATGACTAATTAGTTGTCTAGCTTGATTTCGAGAAGAAGCAAATCCAGATCTAAAAACTGCATTATCAAAACGCATCTCAAGTAAACTTAAGAAATTTTCTCCAGCATTGCCCTGTTTTTTCTTAGCTCTTTCAAAAGTAAGCTTAAATTGCTTTTCTAACATATTATACTGTCTTTTAGCTTTTTGTTTTTCATTAAGCTGAAGAGCATAATCGGTTAATCTTTTTTTACCTTTAGGACCATGAAAACCAGGTGGATAATTTCTTTTCACCATCGCGCATTTTGGACCATGACATCTCTCGCCTTTAAGAAAAAGTTTTTCCCCGGCGCGTCGACATAATTTACATTTTGAATCTAGATATTTAGCCATAAATATTTTTTCCTATACTCTTCGAGGCCTTCTCTGCCTACACCCATTATGAGGTATCGGAGTGACATCTTTAATTAAAGTTACTATTAATCCATTATTATTCAAAGCTCTAACTGCAGATTCTCTTCCCGTTCCAACTCCTTTAATATAAACGCTTACTTCTTGCAACCCATATTCTTCCTTAGCTTTTCCTACAGCCAATCTAGTAATAATAGAAGCGGCGTAAGGAGTTGATTTTTTAGGACCCTTAAAACCGGCAATTCCAGCACTAGCCCAAGAAATAACATTTCCTTGTAAATCAGTCAAAGTTACTATTGTATTATTATAAGTAGCCTTAACATAAGCTCTTCCAACAGAAACTTTTCTTGCTACTTTTTTCTTTCTTTTTTTAGCCTTTTTACTTTTTTGAGTATTTTCAGATTTCTTTTTTTCAAGCTTCTTTTTGATCTCTTCCGGAAGCTCTTCTAAGCCTAAATCATCTTTTTTCACCACTTCTTCACCTAAATCATCTTTCTTTTCTTTACTATTATCCACAACAGCTTTAGCAGAAAGAGCTTTTTCTTCCATAACTTCAGCAGAGGAAGGCCTGTCTTCCGTAACTTTAGTGGAGGAAGATTCGTCTTTAGTTTTATTTTTTTTACTTTCTTCAGTCATTTAAATTTATATTTAAAAAAATATTTATAATATTCGCACAATTCGCAATTCGCTATATTCGCATAAAATTCGCGGAATTCGCATTATATATTTTTAAGTTTTCTGTGCCGGTCCCTTTTTCCCGGAAGTAGCCATACCTCTCTTATTACCTCTTACTGTCCTAGAATTAGTCTTAGTCCTTTGGCCTCTTAGGGGTAAACTTTTGGTATGACGAATTCCCCGATAACATCCGATTTCTTTTAACCTTTTTATATTAGAAATTACTTCTCGACGTAAATCGCCTTCAACTAAATACTGCTTTTCTACCACTGTTCTAAGCTTATTAACATCCTCTTCTTTTAAATCCTTAACCCTCTCATTCAAATCAATTTTTAAATCTTCCAAAATTTTCTGAGAAGTAGTTTTTCCAATACCATAAATATAAGTTAAGGCAATCTCAACTCTTTTTTCATTAGGAATTGTAACTCCAGCTATTCTTACGGCCATTGTTTTAGTTAATTAGTTTATTAGTTAAGTAGTTGATTATATAAACTGGTTAATTTAATATTCCAAATTAACTAATTAACCAATTAACCATACCCTACCCTTGTCTTTGTTTATGTTTAGGATTTTTGCATATACAAACAACTCTTCCGTTCCTACGAAGAATTTTACAGTCTTTACAAATTTTTTTTACTGATGATCTTACTTTCATAAGTTGCTAATTACATTCTATAAGTTATGCGTCCTTTAGTTAAATCATAGGGGCTCATTTGTAATTTCACTTTATCCCCAGGCAAGATTCTAATTCGATGCATTCTCATTTTACCAGATAAATGCGCCAAAATTTCATGCCCATTTTCAAGTAAAACTTTAAAAGTAGCGGCTGGCATTAATTCCAGCACCTCCCCCTTTAATTCAATAAAATCTTTTGAATTAATAGCTTGTTTATCTTGTTGTTTGTCTTGATTTGACATTAATAATTTTTTACACAAAAAATTTGGCAAAATCTAAAAAATTTTACCAAATGGTCTTGGTAAATATTTCGCAAATAATTAAATAATTTTATATCTAATCGTAAAAATATTATATAGCTAAAAAAAATAAATGTCAAG
>CAZDHZ010000049.1:0-4211 GCA_964505405.1 uncultured Gammaproteobacteria bacterium
CATATTCTACTCCCTGCAGAGGAATGTAAGTACCATGAAAATGAATTAAAAATTTTCATTTTATTATTCAAAATTACTCAAAATTTTTAAAACTAACTCCCCCAAACCAAAGCCACCAGACAAATCTCTCATCTTATTTTTTAAATCACTTTTCTCATCCTCCCCCAAACTTTTAATCCCCAAAATCTTTTCGCTTAATTCCTCTGCACTTTCATCTTCTAAAATCATTAAATCTTTAAAATTCTTTAAAACATTTTCAAAAGATTTATTCATAACTATAACAGAAAGCCCACAGGCTAGAGATTCTAAAACGGCTTTATCCATTCCTCCGGTTGGACATAAATTTATGCTTAAATCAGAGTTTTGGTAACGTTCAACAATATCATTAAAGCTAACCGCACCTTTAAAATCAACAAAATTATTTAAACTATTTTCTTTTAAATATAATTCTAAACTATTTTTATATTTTTGGTCATCAGAAGTTCTAGCTTCACCTACTATCTCTATCTTAATATCCTGTATACCTTTTTTGTTCACTAAAATATTTAAAGCCTTAAATAATAATTTTTGATTTTTGATTTTTGAAATCCGACCGACATAAATTATTTTAAAAATATTATTATCTTTTTTTTCTATTGATGGCTTAAATTTATTTAAATCTATACCATGCCCTAATATTTTTAACTTTTCTGTTTTTAAATTAAATCCTGTTTGACTAGCGCTAAAAATAACATCCGCAAATTTTTCAGCGATCCTTAAGCTCATTGGCACAGCTCGATGCACATACCAAAGACCTATCTTCTTTCTCCATATTTTCCAGAATAATCCTCCTAAAACAACATAAATAGCATTCATATGCACAAATACTCTGTCATAATTCCTTCGTTCCTGCCAAATATATTTATAGAAATTAAATAAATATTTTATCCGACACTCGCCTTTCTCTTTTCCAAGACTCAAAACTTTAACATTCTGAGGTAAATCAATCTTTCCTTTATACAAGCAAACTACAATTAAACTTTCACAATGCTTCGCAAATTCCTCCACCCAATCATAAGTAAAGCCTAATTTAGAACTTCCCTTGTCTAAAATTTGAGTAAACATTAAAAGCTTCATAGCTCTAAAAAGTATTATTTATAATGCGGAGAGTGAGGGATTCGAAGGGGCGAGCCCCACACCCTCATAAGACTCGCAGGGTGAAATCTCTCTTACTTAAATTTAATTTAAATATTTATATAAAATAAAATTATATAATCAGACGAGGGTTCTCACCCTAACTCTCAACACAAAATTAAGCCTAAGGGCTTTTTAATTTTTGTGCGGAGAGTGAGGGATTCGAAGGGGCGAGCCCCACACCCTCATAAGACTCGCAGGGTGAAATCTCTCTTACTTAAATTTAATTTAAATATTTATATAAAATAAAATTATATAATCAGACGAGGGTTCTCACCCTAACTCTCAACACAAAATTAAGCCTAAGGGCTTTTTAATTTTTGTGCGGAGAGTGAGGGATTCGAACCCTCGTGAGCTTGCACCCACCTGCTTTCCAAGCAGGCGCCATAGGCCTCTAGGCGAACTCTCCAATAATTATTTCTGATTTATTATTTTTTTGTTTTATATTTTAATATACAGGGGTCGCACCTCTCGCTCTCCGGCGCCTTTGGCTTTGGAGAGCAAAAAGAGGAACGACCCCTTTGCTTTTATTGCTTTCTTGTTTTATTGATTTATTGCCTTCATCTCCCCTTCAATAATACTCTTTAATCCTTTTCTCTCTCTATCACTAGAATCTACGAAATCTTCAAAGGGATAAGCTCCAGGTAAAATTATGTCATTTACAAATATTGTTGGGGCTCCCATTACTCCAAAACTTTCCGCTTCTTTCGCTTGCTTTTTAATTTTATCTAAATATTTTTCTTCATTTAGACAAAGCTGAAATTTTTCTATGTCTAAATTTAATTCCTCAGCTCTTGATAAATAAGTTTCTTCATCTAGCATACCCCCGTTTTTATCCTGAATAAGCATTTCAGCCATTTCCCAGAATTTATTCTGTTCGGAAGCGCATTCGGAAGCTAAGGCAGCAGAAAGAGAGCTTACATTAGTACGCATAGGAAAATGCCGATAGGCTATGCTTATATCTTCAAATTCTTCTCTGATTTTATTAATAATATTAAATAAATCTTCATTAAAAGGAGCATCAAAATCATTATAATAAATTACTTTTATTTTAGAGTCCATATCTCCTAAAACATGGTCGCTTTTATCAATCACTCTAAGTTTACCCACATTAAAATCTTCGGAAAGATTAGCTATTCCTAAATTTTCTTTCAATAGTTCTTGAGACAAAGATTTCTCCTGGTTATCCTGTTTTATCTTATAGTTATTTAGGCTTTCCCCTTTAAAAAAAATTACTGAAGCGGAAACAAAAATAATACCAAAAATAATAATGAAAAAAATATATTTTTTTGGTAGACTAAATTTTAAATTTTCTTTTTTTTCTTGATTCATATTATTTAAATTAATTTTTAAATTTTGTAATTTTGTAATTTTTAAAATAAATCTAAAATATAAATTTTTAAATTGAACAATATTTTAAATAAAATATATTGTTTAGAATTTAAAAATTAATATTTATTTAAAAATTACAAAATTACAAAATTTAAAAATTATAAACATATACCTTGTCTATAATTCCGGTTTTTGTTTTAAATCCACTTCTTTTTCAAAAACAGAAGCAATATGAAAAAGTTTATCTTCCTTAAATCTTTTGGTAATTAACTGTAGCCCCACTGGTAAATTATCTGAAAATCCAGCAGGGACGGAAATAGCCGGAAGTCCTGTTAAAGAAGCATTAGTCACAAAAATATCTTCTAAATACATCTTCACTGGATCGTCAGACTGCTCTCCAATTTTAAAAGCCGGATGTGGACTTGTTGGTGTTAAAATACAATCTACCTTTTCTAAAGCTTTATCCATTTCTTCTCTAATTATAGTTCTAACTTTCTGCGCTTTTAAATAGTAAGCATCAAAATATCCAGCGGAAAGAACATAAGTACCAAGCATAATTCTTCTCTTTGCTTCCGGACCAAAACCAACACCCCTACTTTTTTTATAAACATCTATTAATTCTCTAGATTCTTGATCACTAAAACCATAACGAATACCATCAAAGCGAGCTAAATTAGAGCTTACCTCAGATGGAGTAATAATATAATAAACGCTCACCCCATATTTTGTATGGGGAAGGCTAATGTCAATAAATTCTGCGCCTTGCTTCTTTAATTTTTCCTGAGCCTCTTTCATAATCTTAAGCACATCTTTATCTATTCCCTCTCCAAAATATTCCTTGGGTAATCCTATTTTTATGCCTTTTAAATTATTTTCAGATTTATCATCTAAAACATTAAAATCAATTTTTTCAGATTTAAGAGTCGTAGCATCATTTTCATCTATCCCATCAATCGCTTTTAAAACAATACTTGCGTCTTCCACGGTTTTAGTTAATGGCCCCGGAACGTCCGTAGAAGAAGTCATCGCAATAAGCCCAAATCGAGAGGCTCGACCATAAGTCGGTTTAAGACCAACTACTCCGCAAAAACTAGCAGGACAACGAATAGATCCACCCGTATCCGTTCCGAGGGCAAAAAGACACATGTCCGCAGATACAGCAGCAGCCGAACCCCCGGAAGAACCACCCGGAACTCTTTCTAAATCCCATGGATTATGAGTCGAGCCAAAAGCACTATTTTCCGTACTAGCTCCATGAGCAAATTCGTCTAAGTTCGCCTTTCCCAAAAGTACTGCCCCTTGCATCTTTAATTTTTTAATTATAGTCGCGTCAAAAGGAGCGGTATAATTTTCTAATATTTTTGAAGCGGCTGTAGTTTTTATACCCCTGGTCATTATATTGTCTTTCGCAATATACGGAATCCCTAATAATTCATTCTTCTCACCAGCCTTAATTCTTTTGTCCGCTTCTTCCGCTTCTACCAAAGCTTCCTTTTCGCAGACAGTCAAAAGAGCTTTGACTTTCCCATCAACTTCTTTAATTCTATTTAAACAAGCCTTGGTCAATTCCACAGAACTAATTTCCCCAGACCGAAGCTTCTCTTGCGCTTGTTTTATTGTTAACTTATTTAATAATTCCATTATTTTATTGTTGAGTTATTAGACTATTATTACCTACTCCTTTGTCATCCTGGGGGCGCAAAGCG
>CAZDHZ010000049.1:4311-7426 GCA_964505405.1 uncultured Gammaproteobacteria bacterium
CAACCCGGGATCCAGGAGGAGAAGCTTCAAACATTTTTAAACCTAAAAAGATTTATTTTATTTCATACATCTGTTAACACTCCTTTTTTGTCATCCTGGGGGCGCAAAGCGCAACCCGGGATCCAGGAGGAGAAGCTTCAAACATTTTTAAACCTAAAAAGATTTAAGAAGCGTATAATTATTCCATATCTCTAAATAAATCTCTCCAAGTAGAATTATCTTTTTCAATTAATTCTATTTTCCACTTTCTTTGATATCTTTTTAATTCTTTTTCTCTTTCTATAGCATCTTGAATATATTGATACTCTTCATAATATACTAATTTGTCTATATTATATTTAGCTGTAAAACTTTTTTTATTTTCTTTTAATTTATGAATAAATATTCTTGAAAATAGATTATTTGTTACTCCTATATATAATGTTCCATTTCTTTTGTTGCTCAAAATATAGGTAAAATATCTGTGTTCTTTTTTCATCTTCTTTTTTAATTCTTGTTTATTGCTCTTTCCCCTGGATCCCGGGTTGCGCTTTGCGCCCCCAGGATGACAAAGAAAAAAAATAATCTATTAACAAGCAATATAACAATTTAACAATAAATCATAAAACCCTCCTCACCTTCACCTGTCCATCTTCTAATTCCGGCGCCTCACTTAAAGCATTCAATCGCTCGTCGTCATTCCATTCTTTAACTACATCCTCCCGATAAATATTTTCCATACCAGTAACTTGCGCAGTCGGTTCAACTCCTTCAACATCAACTTCTTGAAGCATGTCAATATAATTTAAAACGTCGGATAACTGTGATCCATATTTTTCTAATTCAGATTCGCTCAACTCTAAACGAGCTAAGTTAGCGATATGTTCTATGTCTTTTTTTTCTAATTTCATTTATTATAATTTAATTTTGAATTATAAATTTTGAATTTTAATTGAATGTTTAATTTTGAATGACTTAATTTAAAATTAAAAATTAATCATTTAAAATTCATTCAAAATTTTAAATTCAAAATTCAAAATTAATTTGTAATCCTATTAAAATCAACTTCACTCAAAACTTTCACCCCCAATTCCCGAGCCTTGCTCAGCTTAGAGCCAGAATTTTCTCCAGCTACTACAAAATCAGTGTTTTTACTTACTGTAGAGGCTATTTTCCCCCCTAATTCCCTTATTTTAGCCTTTGCATCATTTCTTGTCAATCCACTCAATGTCCCAGTTAAAACAAATGTTTTCCCTTCTAAATCACTGTTTTTAGCTTTTATTTTTCGTGTTTTTATTGATACTCCATTTACCTGCAATCTTTTTAATATTTCCAAATTTTTTTCATCCTGAAACCAATCATAAATACTTTTAGCCATAATAGGCCCAAGATCCTCTTGACTCTCTAATTCACTTAGTGTGGTATCTTTGAAAACTTTTACAAAATCTTCAATACTTTCTACTTTATACTTTTTACTTTTAACTAGCTGCTCTAAGAGCAGTGCCGTCTCTTCTCCCACATGATGAATTCCTAAGCCATAAATAAACTTTGCTAAATCTAATTCCTTTTTGTCATTGATGGCCTTAATTAAATTTTCAGCGGACTTATCAGCAAAGCGCTCTAAAGACTTCAAATCACCAACACTCAATGAATAAAAGTCGGCAATATCATTTACTAAACCTTCTTTTACTAGCTGTTCCACGACTTTTGGGCCAAGTCCTTCAATATCCATCGCCCCCTTTGATGACCAATGACTTAAACGTCTTAAATTTACAGCGTAGCAATCTTTATTTATACATTTATAAGCAACCTCACCCGGAATTTTATGAACATCAGAATCACAAATCGGACATTTTTTTGGAATTTTAATTTCTTTTTCCGAACCATCACGCATTTTATCAAGAACTTTTACGACTTTCGGAATAACATCTCCCGCTCTTTCAATAATTACCGTATCATTAATTTTTATCCCCAATCTCTTTATTTCATCCATGTTATGTAAAGTAGCATGCCGAACATTTACACCTCCAACACTAACCTCATCCATAACAGCAATCGGAGTTAAAACCCCGGTCCGACCAACCTGCCAATGCACTTCCTTAATTTTAGTTGTTACCTGCTCTGCAGAAAATTTATAGGCCATCATATAACGAGGTCCTTTCCCGACAATCCCTAAAATCGGCCATAAACTTAAATCATTTACCTTTACTACTATCCCGTCAATCTCAAAATCAAGCTTTTTCCTATTTTTCTCCCAAAAATCATGAAATTTTTCTACTTCTTCTAAATTTTGACAACGCTTGTTTTCTTTTAGAATTCTAAAACCCAAAAGCTTTAAAACTTTCATACTGTCTTCATGTGTTTTAAATTTAAAATCACTAGCAAGCGCATAGGCATAAAAATCAAGTTCACGCTCTGCCGTTAAGCTCGGATCTAGTTGGCGCATTGATCCAGCCGCACCGTTTCTTACATTTTTAAGTATTGGCCTATTTTCTTTTTCATATTTCTTATTTAATTTCTCTAAAGTTTTTTTAGTCATGATGACTTCTCCCCGGACTAAAATCTCCCCAGCACTCACCGCTTTAATAATTGAATCAGAAATTTTTTTCTCCAGCCCAATTTTTTTAAATTCATCATGAGATGGAACGCGTAATTTAAGCGGAATACTTTCTATAGTTCTTAAATTATTAGTGACATCCTCACCTACTTTTCCGTCGCCCCGAGTAGCGCCCTGAATAAATGATCCATTTTCATAACGTAAGCTCATGGCAAGTCCGTCTAATTTAAGTTCACAAAAATAGCCGCCTTTAATTTCTCCAGCTATCAAAATCTTTAAAGCCCGTTTTTCCCAGTCTTGCATATCTTTTTCGGAAAAAGCGTCAAAAAGAGAAATCATCCCAGTTTTATGTTCTACTTTTTTAAATTTTTCTAAAGCTTTTCCGGCTACTCTTTGAGTTGGAGAGTCAGGCGTAATTAAATCTGGAAATTGCATTTCTAATTTAAAAAGCTCATTTTTTAAGCTGTCTAAAGCTGCTTCAGAAATTTCTTCTTTATCTAAAACATGATAAAGATAGCGATGATGATTAATCTCCACTTTTAGCTTTTCTATTCGTTTTTTAGCTTCTTGTTTATTCAT
>CAZDHZ010000050.1:0-5575 GCA_964505405.1 uncultured Gammaproteobacteria bacterium
ATTTTAATTCTGATTTTTTTATTTTCAGGATTTTTTTGTTTTCAAATTGCTCAAGCAGAAGAAAAGATTAATATTAATACGGCAAACTTGGAAATTTTAGACACTTTGCCTGGGATCGGAGAAGTTAAGGCGCAGGCAATTATAGACTATCGGGAGCTTAATGGACTATTTCAAAATATAGAAGATATTATGTTTGTTTCCGGGATTGGTGAAATTACTTTTGAAAATATCAAGAGTTTGATTATGGTTGATAGTGAGCAAGAGGACGAAGAAGACGAGAATGAAGAACAAGAAGGACAGGAAGAAACTCTTGAAGAATTTTGCGGAGATAATATTATAAATAATAGTGAAGAATGTGATGATGGGAATAATATTAGCGGAGACGGATGTGATGCTAATTGTATTTTGGAAATTCAGGATGTTTTTGACGAAATTATAGATGATGAATCCTCCGACGCTGAAGCTATGGAGGACAGGGATGATGAGGCAGAAGAATTAGAATATAATCTTGGTGATATAGTTATTAATGAATTTGTAAGCGATCCAGAAGATGGGGAAGAAGAATGGATTGAGCTTTATAATAATACAAACTCAAAAATAAATTTAGATAACTGGAGGATAGAGGATGGAAGTAAAGCGCGAACTATAATTCAGGGAGAAATAAATAAATATTTTATTATTAATAAACCGAAAGGAAACTTAAATAATAAGGGGGATATTATAAAATTATATTTTCATAATAAATTAATAGATCAGGTTTTTTATGGAAATTTTAATGACGAAGAATCCAGATTAAAAATTCCGCAAGACCCATTAAGTTTAGCCAGAAAAATAAATGGTCATAATACATTTAATAATAAAGAAGATTTTGCTTTAACTAAAATAAAAACAAAAAGCGCATCAAATATTATTAAAACCGATAATGACGAAGAGAATGAAATTAGCGAGGAGGAAAAAGAAAATTATGATTATAGTAAAAAAGTAATTATTTCTGAGTTTTTGCCAAACCCCATAGGAGCTGATAATGAAAATGAATTTATAGAAATTTGCAATCTTGATAAAAAACAAATTAATTTAGAAAGCTGGGCAATAAGCGATGCTACAGACAAAAAATATTTTATTAAAGATTCAATTGTGAGACCAGACAAATGTCTGGTTTTTTATCGCTCGGAAACTAAAATAGCTTTAAATAATACGGGCGATACTCTTAAATTATATGAACCTCTAAAAGACAAATATTCTAAAATTATAAAATATGAAAAAGCTTTAGAGGGATGGACTTATTCCAATACAGATTATGTAATTGACGCAAAAAAATATAATCAAAAATGGTTTTGGACTGAGAAAAATACTCCGGGTGAACGCAATGAAATAAAAGAAATTAATCATTCTCCAATTGTAGATTTTAATTTTCCGGAAAATATAAAAGTAGGAGCGCCGATTCTTTTTGATAGTTCAGACACAGTTGATGAAGATGAGGATGATTTAAAATTTTTTTGGGATTTTGGTGATGGAATAAAAAATACACTTTCTAATCCGGAGCATACTTTTTTGTTTCCCGGAATATACGAAGTTGTCTTAAAAGTTGATGATGGACACACAAAAATAAAAAAAACAAAAACAATTAATTTAAGATCCGATATTATTGTTTTATCATCAGAGTTAAATAATTTATCATTGGATGTAAATCCGCAAATTAAAATAAATGAAATATTTCCGAATCCCTTAGGCGAAGACGCAGAGGGAGAATGGATTGAGCTTTTTAATGAAAATGAATTTAGTGTAAATTTAAAAGATTGGAAAATAGATGATCTGGAAGAGGGTGGAAGCAAAGCTTTTGTGATTGATAAGAACATAGAAATCGCTTCGGAAAATTATATATTTATTACGAGAGCCGAAAGCAACATAGTTTTAAATAATACTTATGATCATGTAAATATTTATAATCCAAGTGGCACTTTAATTGATAGCGTATTTTATGAAAAAACTTATGAGGGCGAGTCTTATGCTCGTGGAAAAAATAATAAATGGTTTTGGACTAAAACTCCGAGTCCCAAAAAAGAAAATATTATTTCTTTGTCCGGAAGTTCAGAAATTTTAGATTTAGATCAGAAAGTATTTTCAAGTTTGAGCTTAAAAAATCTAGAAGAAACAGAAAAGAATAAATATAAGCCTGTTAAATTAAAAGACATAAAATTATGTGAGTCGGGAGATAAAGTAATAGCGACCGGAACAGTAGCAGTTCTACCGGGAATTTTAGGTTCACAATATTTTTATATAGTCGGTTCTCCCGGAGTACAAATTTATAATTATAAAAAAGATTTTCCTGAATTGCGCTTGGGAGATGTTCTAGAAATTAAGGGCGAGATATCCGATATTAGCGGTGAGAAAAGAATTAAAACCAAAACAAAAGAAGATATGCGCTTATTAAAAATATCGGAAGAACCTTTTCCTTTAAAACAGGAATGCGCTGATTTAAATGATGATTTAATGGGATCTTTGATTTCAGTAAGTGGGGAAGTAGTAGAGCGGAAAGGCTCTAATATTTATCTTGATGATGGAAGCGATGAAATGAAAATATATATTAAGAGGACAACCGGAATTGTAGCCGGAGATATTGATGAGGGCGAAGAGATTAATGTTTCCGGAATTTTAAGCAAAACAAAAACCGGCCTAAGGCTTTTGCCTCGTTCACCGGATGATATTATTTATAAAGATGTGGAAACTTATGAGGATGAAAAAATAAATATTATAGGTGAAGTATCTGTAAGTCGAGAGTGGGAGCTTCAAAAAAGGAATAAAAAGCAAGAGCTATTAGAACATCTTCTAATTTTAGCCGGAACAATAATTATGATTTTATTTATTTTATATTTTAAAGAGAGGAGAAAAAATTTAATTTTCCAAAGCTAAAGTAAAAATGAATTCAGTTCCTATTCCTTCTTCACTCTTATAACTAAGAGTTCCGCCATGTTTTTCTATTATCTTTTTAGAGATAAAAAGTCCGAGTCCGGAACCTTCGGTTTGGATACGGACAACATTTTGAGCTCGGAAAAATTTAGAAAACATTTTTTCTTTATCTTCCTTCGGAATTCCAACACCATTATCTTTAATGCTAAAATGTAATATATTTTCTTCTTCTTTTATATTAATTTCAATTTTTCCAGATTCTGGGGTATATTCAATGGCATTTTCTATTAAATTATTCAAGGCCAAAATTATTTTTGTTTTATCTACATAAACTTTTATTCTTTTATCAGGCTTATTAATTATAAAATCAAGTTTTTGTTTTTTAATTCTTACCTTAAAACTTTCTAAAGCTTCTTCTAAAATTTTATTAAAATCATCATATTCAAAAGAATAACCAAAACGTCCTTCTTCAATTCGGGAAACATAAAGCATATCATTAATTAAATTAATTATTCTTTCATTGCTTTGGAAACCTTTAAAAAGCATTTGCTTTTGTTTTTCATTTATTTTTCCCATTTCTCCGTCCAGAACTAGACTAATCGCCCATTTAACAGCAGAAAGAGGCGTGCGTAATTGATGGGCGGCAACAGTAATGAATTGAGATTTCATTTCATCAATCATTTTTTCCCGCGTAAGATTGTAAAAAATTTTCATGTTTCCAAATACTTCATTATTTTTTCCTTTGACTTGAGCGCTAATAACTTTATAGCTTATTTTTTCTCCATTTTGATTAAAAGTAATTTCTTCACTAGAATAATCATCGGATATTTTTATATCATAAGCTAATTCATCTTTTTTAATAAAATGTTCCATTGAATAGTCTGCTCCTCCAAAAATTCTTTCTCCTAAATTTTCCTGGCTTAAACCAAAAATTTTAGTGCCAGAAGGATTAATGAAACTGAGGCGATGATCATTATCTAAGACAATAATTGGGTCTACAAAATTAGAAATAATTGCACTAATTTTATTTTTTTCCTCTTCTGTTTTTTGGCGTTCTTTTTTAAGATCTTCTAAGGAATTTTGCTGTATTTTTTGTGCTTCTTTTAATTCTTTCACTTTTTTATCAAGATCATTATTTGTTTTGGAAAGCTTTAAGCTTTTTTGAAGCAAAAGCTCTTTAGTCTCATTTATTTTTTTTTCTTTATTTAAAATTTCTTTTTCTCGCTTAAAAAGAAGAGAAGAGGAAAATCCGGAAAAAGCTCCAACCATTAAATAAAAAATTGAAACAATAGTCATTTTAGCAAGAGATATTTTTAGACTGGTAAATTCAATGGTGTCTTGGGTATAGCGGGCGTAATGTTTAATATAGCCGAAATATTCACCGACGACTAGAAGATCGACAGATAACGCAGAAATAAGAGAAGTTATAATTGCTCCGGAAACTCCGAAAAGAAGGGAGGCGGAAATAGTAGGTAGGATAAAAAAGACATAAACAACTCCTTCAACTCCACCAGCTCTATTCATAATAAAGCTAAAAGCTATAATTTCTATGCTAATTTGAATAATACCCAGAAGATTAATTTTAGAAGTATCTATATTTTTTTCTATTTTTTTGATAAAAAATGAAAGAGATAAATTTACTAGGCTAAAAGTAAATAAAATTATAAACATTAGAAGATAGGAAAAATCTATATGGGTATTTATGAAAAATTTAGAAAAAATACCAATACCAAAAATACCCAGCATATAAAGCCATCTTGCTTTAATAATCCATTTATTTACATGTATTTTTCTTTGCAAAGCAATGTCCATAATTTAATATTACCATAAATTTATAATTTTTTAAAATAAAATTGTTCATTTATCCACTTGTTTTTAGCTTCATTTTTGCTATAATAAAAGTATAAATAGGTAATTAAAACCTAATTTTTTTGCTTAAATTTAAAAAATGAAATATGGCTAGACGCCGGAGAAGAAAAAAAAGTGCTTTAGACTATATAAGATTACCACATATAGATATTGACCCGGACACTAAAAAAGGAATTTTTATTGTTTTTGTTTTAGGTTTGGGAGCTTTAAGTATTTTAGGCCTTTTTGATTTAGCTGGAGTTTTTGGTGAATATTTAAAACTATTTTTAACTTTATTTTTTGGCTGGGGAAAGTGGATTATTCCAATAATTTTGTTACTTTGGGCTTATATTTTATATGATGAGGAAAAAGAAACAAGAATTGCTAATTATTTTGGAGTAATTCTTTTTCTATTTTCATTCCATGTTCTTCTTTTTCTTCTAATAGATAGAGATTTATGGGAAGCGGCTATCGGGACTGGTAGAGGTGGGGGATATATGGGACTTGGATTGGCTAAGTTGTCTGTTAATTATATGGGCTATATTGCCTCTCTTTTAATTCATATCGCTTTAATTGTAATTTCTATTTTGCTTATTTTTGAAACTTCTCTGGTGGCTATGTTTGGTCCGGAAAGTTATTTTTCAAAAATGATGTACCCATTAAATTTTTTAATAGCAAAGATTTTTGGCTTTAAAAAAGACGATGAGGAAGATGAAGAAGAAGAAGACGAAGATCATGATGGAGATGAGGAAGAAAATGAGGATGAAGAAGAGGACGAAGAAGAAGATGATGACGACGATGAAGATGATGATGAAGATGA
>CAZDHZ010000050.1:5675-7361 GCA_964505405.1 uncultured Gammaproteobacteria bacterium
GATGAAGATGAAGAAGAAGATGAAGAAGAGGAGGAAGATGATGAATCCTCCGACGATGAAGCTATAGAGGACGGAGATGATGAGGAAAAAAATCCTGTCCCTTTTATGAAAAAAGAAATTATTGAGCCAGAAGAATTTTGGTGGAAACCAAGAGGACTTGAAATAAAAATACCTTTAAATCTTTTGAATTCTAAAAAAGGAAAACCAACCAGCGGTGATATAGAGCATAATAGTGAAATTATTCACCATTCTTTAGAAAATTTTGGAATTCCGGTAGATATGGGAAGCGTAAGCGTCGGGCCGACTGTTACTCAATATACTTTTAAGCCGTCCGAAGGAATTAAATTATCAAGAATTACAAATTTAAGTAATGACTTAGCCTTAGCTCTAGCCGCGCATCCGATTAGGATTGAAGCTCCTATTCCGGGAAAATCTTTAGTGGGAGTAGAGGTTCCGAATCAGGCTAAAGCAATCGTTAATTTAAGGGAAACCTTAAGCTCTAAAGTTTATAAAGAGCGAAAGAATAATATGTTCTTAGCTTTGGGAAAAGATGTGGCTGGGAACGCTTGGATGGATGATTTAACAAAAATGCCTCATCTTCTTGTGGCTGGGGCTACTAATTCCGGTAAATCGGTTTGTTTAAATGCTATAATTATTAGCCTAATGTATCAGAACTCTCCCGATGATTTAAGGTTTATTATGGTAGATCCGAAACGAGTAGAGATGACTGCTTATAATAATATTCCCTATCTTCTTTGTCCGGTAATTGATAATGTTAACAAAACGGTTAATGCTCTAAAATGGTGTTTGAATGAAATGGATCGTCGTTATGAAACGTTAAAAATGTCTGGTAAAAAAAATATTCAGGCCTATAATAAAGATGCGGAAGAAAGAATGCCCTATATTGTTTTTGTTATTGATGAGTTAGCAGACTTAATGGTAGCTAATGCCAAAGAGATTGAGGGGGCGATAATTCGTTTAGCTCAAATGGCTCGTGCTGTAGGAATTCATCTTATTCTAGCAACGCAAAGACCAAGTGTAGATGTTATTACCGGTTTGATTAAGGCTAATATGCCGGCGAGAATTGCCTTCTCTGTTGCTTCCGGAACTGATTCAAGAACTATATTAGATATGCTTGGAGCGGAAAAATTATTAGGAAGAGGAGATATGCTTTTTAAGAATGCGGAGATGTCTAAACCGGTTCGTTTACAAGGTGCTTTTTTGAGTGATGATGAAATTGATAAAATTGTTAAATATGTAAAAAGAAAAGCTGGAAAGCCGGAATATATAAATGAGATTATAGAAAGACAAGTCGTTAAAGGTATGGGTGGAGTTGGATTAGATGGGAGAAAAGGAGATGAAGATGAATTATTGTTAGAAGCTAAGGAAATTGTAGTTAATATGGGTAAGGCCTCTGCTTCGTTTTTACAAAGAAAATTACGCATCGGTTATGCTCGAGCCGCTAGTATTTTAGATCAATTAGAAGAGTTAGGAATAATAGGTCCGTCTAATGGATCAAAACCAAGAGAAGTTTTAATTTCTAAAGAGCAGATGGAATCTATGGATAATATGGGTCCTTCCGGTATGCCAATTCATAATCGCGATGAAAGTGAAGCACCGGAAAATTATCTGGGAGAAGAATCGGGAAGTGCTACTGTGTTTAAGGATAGTGATGATAAGAATGAA
>CAZDHZ010000051.1:0-7214 GCA_964505405.1 uncultured Gammaproteobacteria bacterium
CTTTCCTCCTCTACTACGCTCTCATCTTTTTTATCATCTAAAATATTTTCATTTTGTTCTTCTTCGATGCTAATTTCAGCTTCAATTTCATCCTCTTCCATTATTTCTACTTCCACTTCACTATCTTCCTGCTCTTCCACTTTTACTTCTAAATCATTTTCATCGTCAAATAATTCATCACTAGAAGAAGCTCTTTCGCTATCTATCAAATCCTCCGAAGAGCTAGCATTTTCTTTTTCATCCTGATAATAATTTTCCGATGACGTAGTTGTTTCGTCCATCTCTTCTTCTTTATTAAATTCATCTCCAAACAAATTACTACTAGAAGCTTCTCTAATATTTTCATCATCATATTTTTCTTCATCTTCCCATTCATCCAAAACAACACCCTCTGAGCTAGAACTTAATCCCTTATCTTCTTCTGACAATAAAAACTTAAAACCAGAAAGCTCAAGAGAAAAACGCCCTCCTGCATAAAAACTTGAATTATCAGCCGAAAAATCTAGCATTCCCGACTCCGGTCCCATTTCCGGAAAAGACAAAACTTTTTCCTTACTATGCCATCCGGTCTGAACAAGCCCATCAATAGAATCGGTATTAGCATTAAAAGCATAAAAATTAATAGTATCCATCTTTTCATCCTCGGCAAATAATAATTTATTGATAATATGCAAAGGAGAAAATCCGGTAAAAAATGATAAAAAAATTAAAATAAAAAAAGCATATTTAAAATATGCTAAAATTCTCTGAATTTTATTTAAATTCTTAGTACTAGCTCTATGTCTTTTTTTACTTTGAGTAAGCATGGGGATGCTTTTTTTTGAATTAAGAATTAAAATTTAATGATTTAATGATTTTTAAATTTCAAGAATAAATTTTCCACCCTTTGTCATCCTCTCGAAGCCGCAGGCTATCGGGGATCCAGGAGGAAGAGCTATAAATATTTTTAAACCTACAAAGATTTAAGTAACATATAGCTTCTCCTCCTGGATCCCGGATATTTTTACTGCGCTCCGCTCCGTAAAAATTCCAGGATGACAAAGGGATAAATTTATGTTTATATGTTTTTGTTAACGAATTAGTTAACTTGTACAAGAATGACAAGGTGAATAGCGATAGCCAGAGAGAGTACCCTGGGGTACAAAAGGTGGAAAATTAATAGTATTGAGTTTTAAATTAATACTGAATTACTGTTTGATTTTCTGTTATTTCTTGACCTATTCCCTGATTTTTTGACCCAAAAGACAGATAAAGTATGAAATATGAAAATAATATGAAACTTACTATTATTACTAATATTAAAGGAATTGATGACTTAAAAGTTTGGAAAAATAACTTAAAAATATTTAATTCCATAGACAATTTTCTCTTCTGAACATCAAATTTAGCTAATATTCCAGATTTTTTCTGTTTTTTAATATTCTTATAATTTAGCACCTCTTTTGCACTAGTCATCCACTGAACATTGCTATAAACCTGCTTTCCAGATATTTTTCCCTCTCTAATTAATTGACCAATATAGTCTGAACTATATCCAGAAATTTTAGAAGCCTCTTTGAGAGAAATTAAGCCTTTTTGCTCTTGATTTTCTAATTCCATACGATTTCACTAATATTAGTATTTTCTCGACCATCCAGAATATTCCCTGCATTCCAATCTCGACCATCGAGAAAGATGTTTTCTGACTATATTGTACCATTTTTTACCATAAAAAAGCAAGAATTATGTCAATAGTCTTTAAACATAATACATAAATTCATAATTTATAAATTATTACAATATTTGAGCTAATTTTAAAGAAAATCATATTTTTAAACACTTTTTGTAGTTTTAAGTAATTTTTCTAAAATATTTTAAATTTTTGTTTTTGTTATATTGTGGATAAAAAAAATGAATTTTGAATTACTGAATATTTAAACATTCAATAATTCAAAATTCAATCAAAATTCAAAATTGACCAAAGGGAATACTCTGGAGTGCAAAATTTTCTTCAATCTATTCTTATTTTTCCTATTTTAGACCTTACCTTCTAAATATCTTTATAAAAGCATATAAAATTATAATCCAGAGCACTTCTATCCAAATTCCAAAAATACCTTCCTGCAAAGTCATTTTTTTCAATAAAAGCTCTGTGGGAACAAAAAAGGCATAAGCGAAAGGGAGCATTAAGCTTATTTTTAAATAAAGAGGAGGTAAAATGCTGAGAGGAAAATAAGCTCCGGCTAATATCTTTTTAAATTTTACTGCAGTTTTGAATTGCGCTACTGATTCAAAAGACCAAAAAGCAAAAAATCGAGCGATAAAAAATATTAAAACTTGAATAATAAAAGAAAGAAAAATTATTAAAGCAATTACTATCAAAGTTAATAAATCAAGACTAATATCAACTTTTCCCACAAAAAAATAAATCAGAAAAAAATTAAAGGCCAAAGCTGAAGCAAAAGGCAGAGTATTAATCCAAAACCCAGTTTTAATAATCTTAAATAAATATTTAAAGGGCTTACTTAACAATTCTTCTTCTTTATTTTTTCCGATATCGTGCCTCAAAACTCTATGTAAGAAAGTTCCAGCCACCAAACCAAACATATTAGCAACTAAAATATAAGTAATTATTTCTTTACGCTCTAAGCCAAAAAAATTATTATTATTAAAGAAAATAAAAATCCAAGCTCCGAGAATAAATAACACACCTAATCCCCCGCTAATTTTTTCCAAAAAAAACAAAAGTCCTTTGAGTGAGTTTTTTTCTTTATTGGGATTATTGATATTTGTTATTTCGAACATATAAAATTATTTTAATTTAAACAAACTTTTTAATTTCTTCATAACTTGGACTACGACCTTCCTTCTTATTAATTCTTTCTACCTCTGACAAATATTTTCTAATTTCTGTCTCTACTTTTTTTTGCCTTGCCTCCCCCGAAACTCCACTAATTTCATCTAATTTCAAAGCTATTTCTCTTACTAAAAAATTTTCCTTCCCATCAAGTTCTAATTTCATCTCTTCAGTCATTTCTCTGATATTACTTATTCTTTCTTTATAATTCATAATTTTATTAACATAATCAATCACCTCTTTATATGCTCGATATTTTCTTTGCGCCGATTTAGTGTGTACCTCTTTATACTTATCTCTAAGTCTCTCCCATTCATCTAAAGTTTTATCTTTTATTCTACTATGTCCCGCATTATAAGCGCCCATCAATTCAATTTGAGTTGATTTTATATCTCCCTTATCATAATATTTCCGACCAGCGCTATATCCATTTTTATTATCCCAAAGTTGCATTAAATAGATTTTCCCAAAGGCCCGACTATAATCACTCTTTTTAACAAGCAAATTTTTAATCTCCCGAATCTGATCTTTAGATAATTCTTTCGGGCCAGCCCACTCAAAACCCTCTTTCCGAGAAAGAATATTTAAGTATCTTGTTACATCTTGCATAGAAACAGTCATATTCTGCATTACACCTAATGCCCCAGAATGCGATTTTGCATTAATCTGACCTCTTGACTCCTGGCATTGTTGAGCAAGTAAAAGGTCAGTTTCAAAAACATCTCCCGGAAATTTTTCCGGATCTTTTGATAACTCATAATAAGCTTTTAAATAATGGTCTGCCAAATTTTCAATTTTAACTTCTTTTTCTTCTTGACTTTCTTCTTGTTTTTTAAGATCTATTTCTTCCTGAGACTCTACTAATTTATCTTCTGTTTTTTTTGTTTCTTGTTTATCCAAACTTTTGAAAAATCTGCCGAATAAAGCAGTTACAGCAACCGCTCCCGCAGTTTTTCCAAAAATTTTTAAAGCGTCTCTTCTACTTATGTCTTCCTCGGCATCGCCTTTTTCTTCTTTTAGCTGTTCATTATTAGAACTCTTGGCGCTAAAATCATCATAAAATTTAGGGTTCTTCCCCTCTAATTCCAGTCGCGCAAGTTCTTCTTGCGCTTTTTTACGGTCCTCATCTGTTATTTTGATTACTTTAGATCTATTTTCAATCCCCTCTTTTTCTACTTGTTCCTCGTCTTTAGTTGTAAGCTTTATATTTTCAATACCCATATTTTTATTATTCTTATAAACATAAATATATTATTTTTCATTTACTACTACCTGCATAGCAAGCTCCTTTAAGACTTCTTTTTTTAAATTCTTTTTAATCCAATTTCTTTTAGATTCATCAACTAAATCACCAATTCTATCTAAAATATTTTTATCATTAACATTCTTTTCTATAAATTTAATAGCATATTGTAGATATTCATTAACACTTTTATCAGTATGTAACAAAATTATATCCTCATTAATTTTCCACATATTTTTAAAGAAAAAATTTATATCATATAAATCTCTGTTTGCTACTACTACCTGGTCTTCTGATCCTCTGCTTGTGAGAGCTATAAGTTTATGCGCAAAAATATCTTCCTTTTTTAAAACTTTTAAGGAAAGGCCAGAAACTATATCTTTTACTTCATAAGAATTTTTTTGATTATTTTTATGCCTAGTTGATAAATCTATTTTTAATGATTGATACTGATCAGAATATTTTAATTTAATACTAGTTTTTGTTTTTACATTTCCATATTTATTAAGCAATGCAAGTAATTTTTCTTTTACTAATTTATCTTTCCCCTCATCAAGCGAATCAAAATCTAGGTCTATTGAAAATCTGTCCAATCCATACAAAAAATAACAAGCTGTTCCACCCTTAAAACCTAAATTATTTACAAGAAAAGCATCCCCTGAAATATCAGCCAATATTCTCAACATCATTTTTTTATGTACGTCCTTATCCAATTTCATGTACTAATTTTGTTAACTTATAAATATCATCTTCTAGTCTTTTATTATTATAAATTTTTGATATTTCAATTATTTTATTTGTGTCAATATCACTAAGATCATCAAGCTGTTGAAATTTTGCTTTATAAAAATAATCACAAATTGCCCGCTCTTTGCTAGCAATAAAATAATGACCGGCATTATGAATGCCTAAGCGATTATTTAAAATATTCTCTGGTAATCTTTTATAAATAAATTTGCCATAATTATTTTCGATCTTTAATTTTCTGTCAGATGCAGAAAAATATGCACCATGCCATTGATGAATTACACCTTCTTTAGCGAGCGCGGTTTCAAAACTTATATAAGAATTTTTTTTAAGGCTCCCAGCCAGCTCTAGTTCATTAATGTCTACGCCAATAATGCAATACAAACCCCTCTGAACAGATTTTAAAAATCCACCCTTTTTCATTCGAGCAATATTAACATACAAAACATCTTTATTTTCTATATTCCAATAAATCGCTAATTCATTGGTAGAAAATACAGTTTTACCTGTTTTATGTAAAATATCTATTTTTTGTGCTAATTTTGACATATACTATAACTAATCTGTTATACTATATATGATATAATATTTATTGTATTTTGTCAAATAAAAAAGGCTGTACAATATTCCTTTTCCTCTTGCTATCCCGAACGAGCGATAGCGAGGAGGGATCTATAATATATTACTAAAGCAGAAATTATGTTTTGTAAAATGAATAATTAAATTAAAATTTAGATACTATAATATTAGCTATTAAAGATTAAAGCTTGGAATATGATATTAAAGATCCCTCCTCGCTCCGCTCGTTCGGGATGGCAAAGATGGGTGTTTATTTTATAAAAAACTATCACACTGTTTAACATAAAACCATAAAAAAAATACCCCATAAAATATTGGAATATTTTTTATTTTAAAATTTTACTTCTTAATCTCCGCCACAATCTGCGGAAATGGAATTTCAATATTATTTTCTCTAAATTGTTTCGCTATTTCTTTAATTAAAGCATGCTGAATTTTTGATTCGTCTCCAACACTATCTACTTTTATAATGACAGAAAAATTTATAGAAGAATCTCCGAAAGATTTATATCTTATAATTGGATTATTTTCGTATTCTTTTACCCCCTCATCCTTAATAACTTTTTCTGCAGCCTGAGAAGCTACATATTCTACTTTATCTAAGTCACTATCGTAGGCTACCCCAACTTTAACAGATGTAAAAAAAGATTTGGTTGGATAATCGTAACTAGAAATTTTCTGATTTACAAAAGTTGAGTTTGGTACGATTACGGTATTGCCTCCGATCGTTCTAATTCTAACCGAACGCCATGAAATGTCTTCAATAAAAGCTTTAGTGCCATCATCTAACTGAATCCAATCTCCGATATTAATAGCCTTATCCATAACCAAGAATAAAGCAGCAAAAAGATTTTCTAGAGTACTTTGAAGTCCAAGAGCAATGGCTAGTCCAGCAACTCCTAAACCAGCAAGTAGCGGACCGATCTGAATTCCGAGTTGTCCAAAAGCAATAAGCAAAATAATAGAATAAACAAAAACAGAAATCATCTTTCGAACGAATATGAACATGGTTTGATTCATGTTTGACTTATCTCTAGAGCCATACCAAATAAATACATTTTTTAATACTCTAGAAACTGTAAAACCAACTAAAACTAAAATTAAAACGAAAAATAAATCCTCAATTGTATAATCCCGTCCTTTTAGATTCCAGGCAAAATTATAAGATTTAAATCCAAAATAAAATCCAAGCAAAATGGAAAGATGACGAATTGGAAGCTTAATAGCTTCAATAATTTTATCATCTAAATCAGTACCTGTTTTTGATGTTGCTTTTTCTATTAAGCTTAAAATAATAGTTACAACGTAAGAAGCGAGAAAAAAAGCGAGAACAATGAAAATTGAGTTAAATAATTGATTTTGGAACATAGAGTTTTAGTTTAAAATTTATAAAATTAAAAAGCTTTGTGATGTGCGGCACATTCAGGCGCACGCACACGCACACCCCTTTGAGAAAGTTTTTTCGCTAATATTTAATGAGTTTTTGCACTACCTATTGACAATATTCTAGTTATATGCTATATTAATATAATTTAGTTTTTGATTTTTTCTTTTAATCTTTTAATAGGAGAGGGATATGGAATCTTATTGGAAGAAAATCGTGGCGAGAATTATTGCTCGCCGGCAGAACAAAAAAGTAACAAGAGGACAGAGGGTTGGTAATATTATTATCATCCGCCACTGTTCCTGCTAACCCCGGTAAACCCCAAGAATGGGAAAAGGAGAAGATGAGAAAAAAAATGATGTAAAGGACAAAATCCTGAAAATTCAGGTCGAGGACTTCCGAGCCTTGAAAGCCAAAGTAGGAAA
>CAZDHZ010000052.1:0-7207 GCA_964505405.1 uncultured Gammaproteobacteria bacterium
AATAATTGATGTCATATATGTTGGTTTATTTGTTAATTGGTTTATTGGTTAATTACGGGAATTAATTAATTTAATAACAAAATTATATTAAAACTCTTAATAATATATCCTTTTTTTGTAATCTTTAATTAAAATTTTATTATCAAATTAATTAAGTCCACAAGCATGACAAAAAAATCTATTTCATTATCATTACAAAATCAGCTAACTTTCTGTCTGTTGAATTTTCATCAAGCCAAATTTGGATCATTTTATCAATTTTTATATCAGACAAACTTGCCTCTAAAACACTAGTCTTATCCTCGCTAGAAGTATCGGGCATAAGCATCCTAATTCCAACTGGAATTAAAACTTTTTCTTCTCCGCTACTCATTTCTTTCATTTTTTCAAGCATTTGAGCCTGCATATCAGCATCAGGTTTTCTCATTCCTCTTCCCATTCCCGGCATACGTGCACCTGTAGAACCGCCTAAAGAAGATTTTTTTTCATCATCAATTTTAGTTTCATTATTATTAAATCTTCCCTCGCCTTCTGCCGGACGATCTATTTTCAATATCGTTACTTCATTACCCGTAACAGATTTTACCAATCCCATAATATCAGCCCGACCTTCTGGTTGACCAAAATCAGGACGCCTAAATTCAGAGGCTTGATTATTGACTTGTTTTTTTGCACATCCAGAAAAAATAATTCCTACGGCAAATAAAAAAATAAGAAAAATTAGTGATTTTTTCATAAAATTTATAAAATTTTCCAGGAGTAAAACCCCTAGAAAACGATTTAGTTTATTTCTATATAATAATACGCTTTTAAAAATATTTTCTTCCAATTATCCCAATAATAGCATATTTTCATCAAAAACAACAAAAAAAAGAATCATGCAATAATCATGATTCTTTTAATAACAGAAGAGACTAAGTCACTACGATTTAAAAACGAATAAATATTAAAACACAAAGTACCCTGAGGGTGAAATTTTAAGCTATTAAAATCGTAGTGACTTAGTCTCTTTTTATTCTACATCCCCCATCTCCTGTAACTTCAATAACTTTGCATACAAACCACCTTCCGCTCGTGATAATTCATAATGACTACCTTCTTCTGCGACCTGACCATCCTCTAAAACAATAATCTTATCTGCCTTCTTAATTGTGCTTAAACGATGTGCAATAATAATTACAGTCCTCCCTTTGCTTATCTTTTTCATAGCCCCTTGAATTAAACGCTCACTATATGAATCTAAATTACTAGTAGCTTCATCAAAAATTAATATTTTAGGATTAGCTAAAATTGCTCGAGCAATCCCAATTCTTTGCCTTTGTCCCCCAGACAATTTAATACCCCTCTCACCTACCTCCGTATTATAAGCTTCACTTAATTTATTAATAAATTCTTCCGCGTTAGCAATTTTAGCGGCAGCCTTAATTTCCATCAAAGAAGCACTCGGCTTTGCATAGGCTATGTTCTCCCTAACACTCATACTAAAAATCTCAACTTCCTGAGGAACAATAGAAATAAATTTTCTAAAACCATATAAATCATATTCTTTCAAATTAATATTATCAATAAACACGCCTCCTTTTTGCGGATCATAATGCCGATAAATCATTCTAGCTATAGTTGTCTTCCCTCCTCCAGAAGGACCAATTAAAGCTGTTGTACATCCTGCACTAATTTTTAAATTAACATTCTTAAGCGCTTTATTTTTGTTATAGTCATAGGCAAAACTAACATTTTTAAAATTAATTTTTCCTAAAATATCTTTAGGAAAAATCCCATTCTTAGGATTTTTAATATTCAGATCCTCGTCCATCATATTAGTAAATCTGTCCACTGCAATAGTTGCTTCCTCCACCTTATCATAAAATCTTGATAAGCGATAAAGAGAAAAAAATGATTTTTCAGATAAAGTAATAACAAAGACTAAAGTTCCCAAACTTGCGATACCATTATAAACTAAATATACAGCCATAAGTAAAACTGAAACTCTTCCCGAATTAACAATCAAATCTCTAACAAGCCAAAACTTCAACAATGTAAACCATTCCCGAACTCCCCTTTTTTTAATTCCTTCTCTTAAATTCTTATACTCCTCTGTCTCTCTCTTTTCCTGCACAAAAGATTTAACTGCATTAATATTAATAATAGCTTGCCCCATTTTACCAGAAGCTTTTTCATAATCTTTAAATCTTTTTTTACGTAAAGGGTAAATTTTTACATTAGACTTATAAACAATAATCAAAAATATAGGAATAAAAAGAATAAAAGACAGGCCAAATCTAAAATCAATTATAAAGAGGACTGATAAAGTAACTATTAACTGAATAATTGTGGGAATAACTTCCCAAGATAAATTACCAGTCAATTCAATAATTTTATCAACCCCATTTTGAATTTTGATTATTTTATTGCCAGTATTTTCCTTTTCATGATAAGAAAGAGAAAGATTAACTAATTTCTTTTGAGCCTTGGCATGCAAATAAGTTTCTATTTCAAACCAATTTTTAAATATAATTCTATTTTTAATATAATTAATCAAAGAAACAAATTCTTCACTCAAAAAAAATAAAAATATTAAAAAAAGTAAAAAAGACAAATCATTCTCTTTAAAAACCATTATTCGGTCAATTATATTTTTCAAAATAAAAGGGCTTATTAAAGCTACAATTTCGTAAATAACAATAAACACAAAAAGTATTTTAAACTTTTTGTGTGAGGGTTTTAGGATTTTCCAAAAATTCTTCCAAAAATCTCGTTTTTCTATCTTTTTTTTATTTTTTTCATCCATAAAACTATAAAAATAAGCCCTAATGGCTTTCTTACACTTAATAATACGTAAAACTAGCTAAAATGTTACAGTTAAAAAATAATTGACACAATAAAAAAAATTTGTTATGATATTAGAGATTAAATAATAATTTTTTAAAGAATACAAGGCTTTAAGCCTTTTTTGTATTTAATAAATATATGGCCCATAAAAAAGCTGGGGGATCAGCAGGAAATTTAAAAGACTCCAAAGGTCAACGTCTGGGTGTGAAATTGTCTGATGGACAATATGCAAAATCAGGAGCTATTATTATTAGACAAAGAGGAACAAAATATCATCCAGGAGAAAATGTAAAAAAAGGAAAAGATGATACTCTTTTTGCTACTATAGCCGGTTTAGTTAAATTTAAAACCAAGAAACTTTTAAAATTTAATAATCAATTGAAAACAAGTAAAATTGTTAATGTTGAACCGATTGCAAAATAACAAGAAAACAAAAAAACAAGAAAGTAAATTTTTGTTTTCTTGTTTTTTTGTTTTTTTATTTCTTCTATTTTTTCAAATTCAAACAAACTCTCACAAATTCCACAAATAAAGGGTGTGGATCTAGTGGCCTTGAGATATATTCTGGATGAAATTGAGTTCCAATGAAAAATGGATGATCCGTAATTTCTATCGCTTCCACAATCTTCCCGTCCGGAGAAGTTCCGGCAATAGTCAGACCGTTTTTTTCTAACTCCTCACGATATTCATTATTAAACTCATATCTATGGCGATGCCTTTCGGAAATAGTAGTCTTCTTGCCGAATTTTTTCGCATAGGCTCTAGCTAAATGAGTGCCTTTTACTATTTTACATGGCCATCCACCTAAACGAATAGTACCGCCATAGCCTTTCCGGGCTATTAACTCTTCTTGACCTGGCATAATATGAATAACTGGATAAGAAGTTTTAGAATCAACTTCCGCACTATTAGCATCTTTAAAACCACAAACATTCCGAGCAAATTCAATAACTGCCATCTGCATTCCATAACATAAGCCAAAATAAGGTTTATTATTCTTACGACAAAATTCTATAGTTTTTATTTTTCCTTCACTACCTCGAGAACCCCAACCTTGAGGAACTATAATTCCATCATATTTAGATAAAAACCTCGTTCCATTTTTTTCAATCTCGGAAGTATTAATCCAATGCAAATTAACTTTGGCTCCATTAGCAACTCCGGCATGTTTAATAGCCTCAATTACGGAAATATAGGAATCTGCTAGACAAAAATCACCGGTAGCAAAATATTTACCCACTATTCCAATATCTACTTGCTTTTTAGCTGCTTTCATTTTCTTAACCATGGCTTTCCATTCTGTTAAATCTTTTTTTGTTTTCTTAAGACCAAATTTTTCAATAATTCTATTCCCTAGTCCGTCTTTTTCAAAATTAAGAGGAACTTCATAAATTGAATCAATATCCGGGGCAGAAATTACATCCTCTCTTTTGACGTTACAATGAATGGCTATTTTTTTCCGACGAGGATCATCAACCCCTACCCGAGAACGGGCAATAATAAAATCTGCTTGAATCCCGGCACTATTCAAATTTCGAACTGCATGTTGAGTAGGCTTAGTCTTCATCTCTCCTAGTTTAGAGGGAATGGGAAGATAAGTAACCATCACAAAAAGAACATCATCCGGATTTTCAAATTTCATATAACGAGCTGCTTCTAAAAACAAAAGGTTTTCATATTCTCCAACCGTCCCTCCAATTTCAATAACTATAATATCAGCTCCTGTTTTTTCTTGTGCTTTTTCAATTCTATTTCTAATTTCCTGTGGAACATGGGGAACAACCTGCACACACTTTCCTTTATACTCTAGATTTCTTTCTTTAGCTATAACGGTTTGATAAACTCGACCGGTAGTCATGTAATTCGTTTTGTAAATATTTTTATTTAAAAATCGTTCATAATTTCCAATATCCTGATCTGTTTCATCTCCGTCCTCGGTTACAAAAACCTCTCCATGCTCTATCGGATTCATAGTCCCAGCATCAACATTAATATAGGGATCAGCTTTAATACAACTTACATTATAGCCCCTACCTTGTAAAATTCTTGAAATAGAGGCCGTAGTTATACCCTTACCAACTCCGGACATAACACCTCCCACTACAAAAATATATTTAGTACTTTTTAACTTGTCTTGTTTTTTCTCTTTTGACATGCGGAATATAAATATTATTAATAAATTTTAATTCTCCATATAATATAGCAAAAAAATCTATCTTTCCAAAATTAAAGTTCCATAATATTTAGGATAATAACTGCTTTTTCTCCAGATAAATTTAAATCTATTTTTTTCTTTCCAATTTTTTTGATAGCTGTTTTTAATTTTATTTCCTGGGTATCGACAATATAGCCTTTCTTTTTCAATTCTTCGGCAATTTCATTTTTACCCAAGCCCGCATAAAGAGTTCCCTTTTCATCAGCACTAACTCTAATACTTATTTCTTTACGATTAACTCTAAATGCTAATTTCTTTTTACGCTCTTTATTAACTTTAACTTGTTTCGTTTTTTTCTGCTTTTGAGCATAAATATCAGCAGCCTTTTCTTCCGTAGCTGTACTAACCAAACCCTTAGGTATTAAAAAATTCCGGGCATAACCGTCAGATACATTTTTAACATCCCCTATTCGTCCTAAGCCTTTTACTTCTTTTAACAAAATTACTTTCATAAATACTAAAATTTTGTAATTTTTAATTTTTAATTTTTAAATAAATTTTAAATCTAAATTTTTAAAATAAATAATACTTTAACACAAAAACATTGTTTTCCAAAATTTAAAAATTAGTATTTATTTAAAAATTACAAAAATTTAAAAATTTAAAAATTAATTTTCAGATTCCATTTCCAAACTACTACTAGCCGCCTTCGCCTCCATCAACATTCTAATCTCCTCCTTATAATCATCCCAATTTTCTAAAATATCCAAAGCCTTGTCCATTTGCGGATCTTCGTTATTATTATAATTTTCTAAGCTATAATCAACAATAATATGAGGTTCAACTCCATCTTCATTTATACTCCGACCAGAAGGCGTTAGCCATTTAGCCACAGTAATTTTAATAGAAGAGCCGTCAGAAAAATCAGTTAAAGTCTGCACCGAACCTTTACCGAAGGTTTTTTCACCAGCTATCACAGCTAGATTATAATCTTTTAAAGCTCCGCTAACAATCTCAGAAGCCGAAGCGCTTCCTTCATTTACTAAAACCACAGTCTTATAGCCTTTTAAACGAGCTCGACCACGAGCTAAATGCTCGGTTTTTCTTTCTTCACTATATTTTTCCGTCACTACAATCCCATCCTCTACCCACTCACTCGCAACTTCAATAGCAGTTTCTAAATATCCTCCGGGATTATTTCTTAAATCAAGAATAATACCATCGGGATTAAGTTCAATTATTTCTCGAACTGCCTTATTAAAAAGCTCTTCCGTATCATTATTAAAATTAGAAATTTCAATTACAAAGATATTATCGTCTCTTAGTTTAGTATAAACACTTTTAACAATAATAGCACCTCTAGTCACCACAATATCAATCATCTCGTCTAAGCCCTCTCGAGCAATTGAAAGAGTAACGTCCGTTCCCTTTTCTCCTCTTATCTGCCTAACTGCTTCATCAATATATATTCCGACTGTGCTCTTTCCATCTATTTTTAAAACAAGATCTCCAGCCATAAGTCCGGCCTTTTCTGCCGGCATATCAGGTAAAGGTGCAATAATCGTTAAAATATTATTTTTAATTCCAATTTCCGCTCCAATTCCCTCAAAAGTTCCAGCCAAATCATCCGAAAAATCTTTAGCAACTTTCGGATCCATAAAGACAGTATAAGGATCTTCTAGGGAAGCCACCATCCCCTTCAAAGCTCCATAAAATATTTTTTTATCCGTCACTTTTTCCTGGTCAACATATTGCTCTTTTAAAGTATCCCAAACTTCCCAAAATTGATCAAAATCAACATCCATTATTAATTTTCCCTCAGGTATTATTCCATATTTTCCTAATACTCTACCCACATTCACTGACTGTTTCTCAACTAAATCAGAAATTACCTTATTCCTCTCGCTTAAATAAGCCCCTAAAGAAAAGCTTAAAAATAATAAAAATAATATTAAAAAATATCTAATTGCTCTTAAAAAAAATTTATTCCCTTTTTTCATTTTAAAACAATAAAAAACTAAAAAAGCCCTAAACCTTATTTAGCTTGATTATAATATCATAATAATAAATTATTCTAAATTCATTTTAGCATATTAATAGTTTTTTGCGCAAATAAATGCACTCGACCATATCATACTTAGCACTATAATTTGTCAATACCATATTTATTTTTTTCATCAGCACGATGAATAATAATTTCTGCTGCCGTTTGCCCTGTAATCG
>CAZDHZ010000053.1:0-6593 GCA_964505405.1 uncultured Gammaproteobacteria bacterium
TTATGTCAAATGGACTCGGGAGAGGACTTGGTTCTCTTATTCCCAATAAAACAAATCCAATTAAAAATGATTCTGCTGATGATTTGCAGAAAAATGTTCAAGGCAAAGAAAATAATGTTTCGGAAATTGCTATTGATGAAATTAAGCTTAATCCTCTTCAGCCGAGGGAAAAGTTTACGGATGTTAAAATTGATGAATTGGCTGAATCTATAAAAGAATATGGAATTATTCAACCTCTGGTAGTTTCTAAAAAAGATGGGGTTTATGAACTTATAGCCGGAGAGCGTCGTTTAAGGGCGGCTCGTTTAGCCGGGCTTAAAAAGCTTCCGGTTGTAATTAGGAAAGTAAATGATCAGGAAAAATTAGAAGTGGCTCTGGTTGAAAATATCCAAAGAGAGAATTTAAATCCGATTGATTTGGCTCATGCTTATAAAAATTTAATAGATAGTTTTGATATCAGTCAGGAAGAGGCGGCGAGAAGGATAGGGAAGCCTCGATCTTCTTTTTCTAATATTTTGCGTCTTTTAACTTTGCCGGAAGAAATTCAGCTTGCTTTAATTGATGAGAGAATTAGCGAAGGGCATGCAAAGTTTATTGTGGGTTTAGAAGGAGAAGAAAAACAAATGAAGCTTTTTAGGAGAATTTTACAAAATAATCTGACTGTAGGGGATACTAATCAAGAGGCAAAGCGTATGGGCGGGACTAAAGCGGCTCGCATTAAAATTAATTATAATGACAAAGACAAGGAATTTGCTTTTCGTGAATTTTTTGGAGCTAAAACCGAAATTAAACGGAAGGGAAAAGGCGGGCAAATAATAATAGACTTTTTTTCTGAAGATGAGTTGAAGGAGATTGTGGAGAAGATTAAATAAATATAATTTTCAATTTACGAATTTTCAATTTTCAAACAATTTTCAATGAATTAATTCTTCAATTTTTAAAAATTAAAAATTAGATATTGTTTGAAAATTGAAAATTCGTAAATTGAAAATTGATTTTACCATGAATGGACATGATTTAAATAAAAGTTTAGCGAGAATGATTCGTAATCGTTATTACGATTTAGTTTTAGCAGATACTCTTAGGTATATTGCGCTTGCTTTAATTTCTCTTTTCGTTCCGATATTTTTATTAAAACTTAATTATTCAATTTTTGTTATTGCTGTTTTTGAATTGGGAGTTTTTATTGGTTCTATAATTTTTCATTTTATTTTATTGAAAAATATCAATAAAATAAAAGTGAAAAGAGCAATGATTTTTAGTTATCTAGCTGATATAATTTTTTATTTATTTTTATATAACGCTTCTCTAATTATGGACGCATGGGGGCCTTATTCTCTTTTATTAATTTTATCTTTTATTAATATTATCGCTTCTACTTTTTATTGGACTGCTCATCATATTTATTTTTTTAATTCTTCTGATGCGAAAAATGGAGGACGTCTTTTAGGAATACTTAATTCTATCCCAGTGGCGATTGGTGTTATTAGTCCTTTTTTAGGTGGGGTTTTAATCTCTAATTTTGGTTTTCATATAACTTTTTTTATTAGTATCCTATTGCTGATTTTAGCTTCTATTGTTTTACTTTTTTCTAGGGGAATCGAGGCAGACATTTATATCAATATAGAAAAAGTTTTTGATTTTAATTATGATATTAAAAATTGGATATATTTTATTGAGGGTTTAAATTATGTAGCTACTGTTTTTATTTGGCCTATTTTTATGTTTGTGATGGCAATTAAAATTATTTCTATGGGTTTGATTTATTTATTTGCCAATATGGCTTACTCAATTTTTACTTATTTTGGTGGGAAAATTAGTGATCAGCATGGTTCTCGCTTAATTGGAAGAATTGGCTCAGTTGGACATAGCTTATCTTTGGTTTTTAGAGCTTTATCGGAGAATGTTTTGATGATGAGTTTTTCGGTTACTCTAGGTGGATTTTTTGGAAGCTTAATGCATGTGGCTCTAGATTCCGGATTTTACAAGCATTCTCATGAATATCAAGGGAGTGCCATTATGAACCGAGAAATGTATATGCATTTGGGACGGATTAGTTTAGTTTTATTATTCTTATTTACTCTTTTATTTTTAGAGGCGAAAACAGCTTTAATGGTTATTATATTTTTTGCCGCTTTTTTAACTTTCATTTTAAATTTTATTATAGAGAAAGATAAAAGTATTATTGATTAATTATTTCTACGAAGTACGAATAATACGAATATACGAATATTAAAAAATTAATCTTATCTAATATTTGTATTATTCGTAATTTGTAGAAAAATCAAACTCTTCAAGGAGGAAAAGGGCTTGATTTTTTTTATTGCCAAAGTAAAATAAAATAGATATAATAAAATTAATTTTTAAATTTTTAAATTTTGTAATTTTTAAATAAATCCAAAATATTAATTTTTAAAAATTAGAAATTAAATATTATTTTAAAAATTTAAAAATTACAAAATTTAAAAATTAACTACATGAGTTTCGTTCATCTCCATGTTCATACCCACTATTCTCTTTTAGACGGACTTACTAAAATAGACGAATTGGTAAAAAGAGTTAAAGAGCAAGGTTCTCCAGCCGTGGCTATTACTGACCACGGTGTTATGTATGGTGTTATTGAATTTTATCAGCGATGTAAAAAAGAGGGGATTAAGCCTATTATTGGTATGGAGGGATATATGGCTCCTAAATCTCGTTTTGATAAAATTTCTAAAGCTGACGAAAGATCAAATTATCATCTTTTGCTTCTAGCTAAGAATAATATAGGCTATCATAATTTAATTAAATTAACTTCTATCGGGCATCTAGAAGGTTTTTATTATAAGCCTCGTTTTGATTGGGAAAGTTTAGAAAAATATCATGAAGGATTAATTGCTTCTACGGCTTGTCTTGCTGGTGAAATTCCCACTTTAATTAGATCTGGAAATTTAAAAAAAGCGCGGGAAAGAATTTTAGAATTTAATGAACTGTTTGGACAGGGGAATTTTTATTTGGAAATTATGCATCATCCGAATCTTCCCGAACAGGATATGGTTAATAAGCAATTAATTAAATTTTCCAAAGAACTAGGAGTGCCTTTGATTGCTACTAATGATGCTCATTATTTAAATAAAGAAGATGCTGAGGCGCAGGATATTTTGTTGTGTCTCCAGAATAAAAAGAAAAGAGAAGACACAGACAGAATGAATATGAGCGACGGAGATTATTCTTTTCGAACGAACAAAGAGATGATAGAACTTTTTAAAGATACGCCGGAAGCTATCGAAAATACTTTAAAAATTGCTGAAAAATGCAATGTAGAAATAGAATTAGGTCAAGTTCATCTTCCCTTTTTTAAAGTGCCGGAAGGATATAATGAAGATACTTATTTAAGGCGTCTTTGTGAAGAGGGAATTCAAAAAAGATATGGGAAAACTTATGAAAATATTAGCAAAGAAATACAAGAGAGAATGGATTATGAACTTTCAGTTATAGAAAAAATGGGCTGGCCATCATATTTTTTAATTGTGGCAGATTTTGTTAATTGGGCTAAGGATAATAAGATCGTAGTTGGTCCGGGGAGAGGTTCAGCCGCCGGATCTCTAGTTTGCTATTTAACAAATATAACTAATTTAGACCCCATTAAATATGAATTATTATTTGAAAGATTTTTAAACCCGGATCGTATTTCTATGCCTGATATTGATTTAGATTTTGCTGATGCTCGGCGGGATGAAGTAATTCGTTATGTAGAGAATAAATATGGAAAGGATCATGTTTCTCAGATTATAACTTTTGGAACCATGGCTGCTCGGGCGGCAGTTCGTGATGTAGGGCGGGTTTTGAATGTGCCTTATGATCATTGCGACAGATTAGCCAAGATGATTCCTATGTTTACGAAAATTGATGAAGCTTTAGCAGTAGTGCCGGAGTTAAGAGAGGCTTATAAAAAAGATGAAATAACTAGGCAGATTATAGATTATGCTCGGCGCCTTGAGGGAGTTTCTCGGCATGCTTCTACGCATGCTTGTGGCGTCTTAATTACTAAAAATCCATTAGATAATTATACTCCTTTGCAATATGCATCTTCGGCCGATAAAAGTGTGGTTTCCCAATATTCTCTTCATCCGGTAGAAGATTTGGGTTTATTAAAAATGGACTTTCTTGGTCTTAAAAATTTAACAATTATTGAGTCTGCTATTAAGATTATTAAGGGAACTCGGGGAGAGATTATTGATATGGATAATATTCCGCTTGATGATGAAAAAACTTTTAAATTATTTCAAGATGGAGAAACTACCGGTATATTTCAGTTTGAGTCATCTGGTATGAAAAGATATTTAAAAGAATTAAAGCCCAGTGAATTTGAAGACATAATTGCCATGGTAGCTCTTTATCGTCCTGGTCCGATGGAATGGATTCCGGATTATATTTCTGGAAAGCAGGGACGTAAAAAACCGAACTATCTTCATCCTAAGTTAGAACCTATTTTAAGAAAGACTTATGGAGTTGCTATTTACCAAGAGCAGGTGATGCAGATGGCGCGAGATTTGGCCGGCTTTACTATGGCTGAAGCGGATGTTTTAAGAAAAGCGGTAGGTAAAAAAATCTTAAAACTTTTAGAAGAACAAAAAGAGAAGTTTATTACTGGTTGCGTGAAAAATGGAATAGCGAGTGAATTAGCTAAAAAGATTTTTTCTTTTATTGAGCCTTTTGCCGGTTATGGATTTAATAGATCTCATGCTGCTTGCTACGCTATGATTGCTTATCAAACAGCCTATTTAAAAGCTCATTGGCCGACCGAGTTTATGGCAGCACTTCTTACCGCAGATCAGCAGAACACGGATCGGATTTCAGTTGAAATTGAAGAATGTCAGCGGATGGGAATTAATGTAGCTCGCCCTGATATTAATCAATCTTTTGAATCTTTTACGGTGCTTACTAGTGGGACAGCAAATGATGCTCCAGCTTCCAAAAATGAAAAATCAAATACAATTCGTTTTGGATTGAATGCTATTAAAAATTTAGGAGAGCATATTTCTGAAGTGATCATAAAGAATAGAAAAGTTAACGGGTCCTATAAGAATATCGGTGATATTTTAGAGAGAATTACAGATAAAGATTTAAACAAAAAATCTCTGGAGGCCTTGGTCAAAACCGGAGCTCTGGATAATTTCGGAGAAAGAGGGGAGCTTTTAGGTAATGTTGAAAATATGCTGAGGTTTAATAAAGAGTTGGCGAAATCTAGGGACAATGGTCAAGTAAGTTTATTTAGCGGAAGCGTTTTGGAAATAAGTTCTAATAAAATAAAATTGGAAAATTATCCTCCGATTGACAAACAAATAAAATTAGCTTGGGAAAAAGAATTATTAGGTCTTTATATTTCAGCTCATCCTTTTAGCGATTATAAAAAACATATTTCTTCTTTTGTAAATCCGATTAGGAATGTTCTGGCTGGAAAAAATGAAGAACAGTATACAATTGGGGGAATAATAACCAGGGTGCAAAAAATTATTACCAGAACTAATAAGTCTATGATTTTTGCTAAAATTGAAGATGATACTGCGAATATAGAGGTTTTAGTTTTCCCTAATCTTTTAAAAGTAAATCCGGGAATATGGGAACAGGGTAAAGCGGTTATTGTTCAGGGTAAGATATCGGACAAAGATCAGGATATAAAATTACTTTTAAATACTGCGTTTAAACTTTCTTTAAGAAATATTAATGAAGTTATTAACAAATTTAAAAGTGCTGGAAATTTGAATGCAAATAATAGTTCTTATAACAATGTACCTATTCCAGATGAGTTTGATTTAAAAATTTCTTTTAAAGAGCAAATAGATTCTTTTGTAATGGACAATTTAAAAAATATTTTAATAAAACATCCAGGAGAGGCTAAAGTATTTTTTGAAATATTAATAAATGGCGAGAAAAAAACAATTGAATCTGATTTTAAAGTAAGTCTTAGTAATTATCTAGCTACAGAATTGAAAAATAGATTTGGTGATTCTGTTTTTATGAATAAAATTAAAAAGGATTAAGTGTAGAATTTTTTTTAGACAAAAACACTAAAATTTGTTATAGTATAATAAGTATTAAAAATAATATGTGTATAACATATGGTAGCTGCTATAAAAATTAAAATTATTGATGAAGATGCGCAAAATAAAGCGCCGGGGCTTAACAAAAAGTCTGTAAAAGTACCTAAAAAAAAGGTTGTTAAGAAAGCAGAAACTAAAAAGAAGATTGTTCGTAAGGCTCCTGCTAAAAAGAAAGTTTTAAAGAAAAAAGCTATAGTTTCTAAAGATGAAATTAAAATTGATGCTTTGGATTTAAAAAAGAAAGAGATTAAGAAAGATATTTTTGCTAATATTGATAGTGTGAAAAAAATTGTAGAAGAAGAAACAGCACATGACGAAAAGCAAGAAACTTTAAAAAAGGTAAATAAAGGTCAAAAAGATAGAGAAACTGTTATTGAAAATTTAAATAATAATGATGGGTCTTCTGGCGCTGAAGTTTCCTCTAATTTAGTGGACAAGATGGAGGATAGGTCCTCCGACGCTGAAGCTATGGAGGACAGGCCCTCCGACGCTGAAGCTATGGAGGACAGG
>CAZDHZ010000054.1:0-6448 GCA_964505405.1 uncultured Gammaproteobacteria bacterium
ACAAAATCAACCGGCAATCTAAGTAAATAGCTTCCTCTGCTAGACTTTGATAATTTTCTTATATTTTTTTCTTCTGTTTTTTGCCAAGCCATATTTTTTTATTCATGTGAAAGCTCACGTGAACGTTCACATGAATAGGTGTTAATTATGATTTCTTTTAATTTTTGAAAAATGGATATTAGGTATTGCACCCAATACAAAAACAATCCCTTTTTACTCTTCAACAAAAGAATTCAGCCATAGTTTAAATTTACTAACCTTAATACTCTTTTTAGGGTCAATTAAAAAAGGCTCCACATCTAAAGCAAGTTTCTTTAAGTCATTATCAGAAAATAATTTTCTCATCTCAAACAATAAATCTTTTTTATTGCTAATTCCTATCTCTTTTTTTAAATATCTAAAATCCGGATCAGTCATGGACCATAAATAAACCACATCATATATATCGCGCCCTTTAGCCCTTTTTCGATTAAACAAAGCATGGATTTTTTGAGATAAAAGCATATCTTTGGAATAAGTTAAAATTTCAGAAAAAACATCAGCCTTTGATATAACTCTATTAGTGGCCCGTTTCGTCTGTGCTGTTTTAAAACTATCAATCCTAATCATTATTTTCTCATCCCGCAAGGCAGATAATTTATTATCAAATAATAAACTAGGAAATTTTAAATAACAATGATATACATTTTGAAAAGTATTTCTAAATTCAACGTCTAATCCTTCCTTGCCTAATTCTTCTTTTATTATTTCTATTAATTTAAGAAAGTCTTTTTCACTCAAATTTTTATTATCTAAATCTAAATCCTCTGAAAAACGATCGTTCCCATAAACTATCCGGATACTGGTCCCTCCCATAAAAACTAGTTTATCGCCAAAAGAAGAGGAAAAAATTATTTCCAATATTTTATATTGCAAATATTCCTTCAAAATCATGCGAGGAAAATTATTCTCCGCCTTAGAATAATGCCTTTGTATTTCCTTAAATGGTATCATGCAGATATTTTATAAAGTTACTTATTCTCTTTTTTATTTGGGGAGCCTTAACTAGACTTAAGTACTCTTCAACTTTTTTTATCTTAATATTTTCCAAATTTAATCTCAAAGAAGAAAAATCATCATTATCTTTTAAGTCTGTCCTGAAATATATTAAATCAAAAAGTGCTTTTTCTGGCTCGGCTATTCTTATAAACCTGCCTTCTTTAACAATACTGGGACTCAAAACAAAGCCAGTAAATAAATTTCTACTTATTTTTCTATATTGAAAATTACCACACTCATTAGTAATTTTTTCATTCCTGCTTTTAGAAACAGAAGTGATAACCTGAGCAATATCCGGAATAATTTGGTAATAAGAAAGTGCGTACTCTAAAGAAATATAAGAATAATTAATCTCGTTTGCTAAAAGCAGCTCGTCTCTTTTGATGTTGTTAATTAAATAATATCCCTTTTTTACAGAAATAATCTTTTTTTCTTTTTTCCAATTAGATAATTGGCTAACATTAACACTACCAAAAACATTCCTAATATTTTGATAAGAAATAACATTAAAATCCCTGAATTCTTGTAAAAAATCTAAATACCTCATAACTAATAATTATAAAAAAATACAATAATTTGATTCTAGATAAATTATACTATTTTTCAAAAAAATCAACAACAACTTATTCAATCTTACAAACCTCAATTAACCGAACCAGCAAACTAGGCAGATAATTTCCCCTAGCAAAATTTAATAATTTTCTTATATTTTTTTCTTCTGTTTTTTGCCAAGACATATTTTTTTTATTCATGTGTATATACACATGAACGTTCACATGAATAGATTTTAATTATGATTTCTTTTATCTTTAAAAAATATCATAGAATAAATATAGCACACCAAAGACTATTCTTGAAAACTATCAATTAATTTCATTGCTTTTTTATACACTATTTTTACATCTTTGAGCATTAAAGCCAGTTCATTACTTGAAATATCAAAATCTGCTCCATACTCCAAATCATTTCTTCTTTTTCCAATATTTTTCATCCTAGAATAAACAGGATAATTCTTTTCATCATCCATTGTAATCCATATTGAATTAATAGCCGTTTCATGATGACCCCGACTCCCACTAACTCTATAGCCCTTAAGCGCCAGCAAACATTCGCAAAATAATTCTATAGGAATTATACAACTCAGAATATGCTGAACTATCAATTCCCTCATCATCGTAATTGCTTTTCAATAATAACTCAGCAGACCTAATGCGCCCCTTCGCCACATTCATTCTAGTGATAATATCCAACTTTCTAAAAACTTCTCTATTTAGCTATCCCGACGACTCCATGTTTTCCAGGTTTGTAATATTCATCTAAATTTCCTTTTAAAAGCATTTTAGGGGATATAAAAATCCTGCTTATAAAATTATTGTTATTTTTAAATTTATGAGCTAGATCCTTTTCGGAATAAATATGGTAATTAATATCTCTTTTTATTTTATTTTCAAGCGAGGCTATCTCTTCGCTAAAATTATCTTTACTAAAACTGCCCACCACAAATAAATCTATATCGCTATTGCTATTAAATTTATTCGTCGCATATGATCCAAAAATGAAAGCTAGCTTAATCCCATCTATTCCGCTTACAAGACTCTTTAAATCATGTGCCACCCCAATAGTTTTAAATATAATTAATTTTATTTCATTATATAACGCGTATTCTTTGTTCAACCAAAAAAAGCGCATATTACCTTTTCTTTCCGACAATAAAATACCCTCATCTATAAAATCATCTATATATTTTTTATAATTTCCAGGCTTTCTTCCTAAAATTTTCGCAAGCTCTGATAAAAAAAACTTTTTATCGGGATTATGGAATAATAAATTTAATATTTCGCCTTTTCCATTTTTTAAATAATTCAACATAATATTATATAATCATAAGTTTTAGAAAATGTCAAAATACTTTTAGAAATTCTAAAACTAATTTTAAATTATTCAAAACGACTCTAAAACTATTTATATATTAAATCGCTAATATTAAATGAAAATTAAAATTCCAACAAAATCAACCGGTAGACTAAGCAAATAGCTCCCCCTGCTAGACTTTGATAATTTTCTTATATTTTTTCTTCATGTGAATATTTATATGAATAGGTTTAATATTATTTTAATGATAATAATTAAAAATCGTTTGAATCTAATAATAGCCATTTCCAAGCTGGAATAAATTTAATTTTTTTATCCTTAATTTTCTCTTCAGCTTCAAAATCATTAGTAATGATAATTCCCTCTTTTAATTTTAACTCTTCCATACACATCTGAAGTCCTTTTATTTCCCGCTTTTTTGTATCAGGATCGTTTAAATTGAAACAAGCTTGAATGGCTGTCTTCACTTTTCCGCCTTGGCTTAAAACAAAATCAACTTCTCCTCCTCTGTCCGAACGCCAATAGTTAATTTTTAAAAGATGGTTCTTATTTTTCTTTCTCAAAATATCTAAAAAAATAATATTTTCAAATCTTTGCCCAAAATTATCTAAAGAAAATAAATTTAAAAAACCGACATCCCCCAAATAAACTTTCGGTATAGACAAATTCTCAGATTTTTTAGAATGATAAAAACGTTTTAAGGGGAAAACAAAAAACGAATCTTCTAGCGCGCTAAAATATTCATAAAGCGTATTTTTAGCAAGTTTCAAGCCTCTTGATTTTAAATCTAAAAAATGTTTATTAATACTAAATTCTTTAGAGCAGGAAGATATAATCAAATCAATTAATAATTTTATTAAATTCGTATTTTTAATATTATATCTATCTATTATATCCTTATAAACCGTTAAATCAAAATAATCTTTTGCTATTTTTATTTTTTCATTATTATCATCCTCCAAAACAATTTCCGGATAAGATCCAAACTGTAAAAATTCATCAAAATATTTTTTTATTTTAACTTTATTGGGAGTATTTAATTTATTAAGATCAAAACTAAAATTTTTAAAACTTAAAAACTCATTAAATGATAAAGGCAGTAAAACTGTTGTTAGGGATCTACCCCTTAAGCTTGTCGCAATTTCTTTACTCAATAAACGAGAAGATGACCCTGTTAAAAATATTGAGATATTAAAATCATCATAAATACTTCTAATAGCAGATTCCCATTTATCAATCACTTGAGGCTCATCAATAAATAAAAAAAATTTTTTATTTATTATTTCTGGAAAAATTTGCCAATGCAATTCTATAATATCTTTAATTTCCTTGTATGAAACATCATCAATAATAGGATTTTCAAAATTTAAATAAATCATCCTATTCCTTGAAACACCCCGTTCTTCCAATTCTAAAATTTTATTATATAATAAATAGGTTTTACCTGTTCTTCTTGCCCCAATTATAGTTTGTATTTTAAGAGTATTTCCTAAAGTTAGCTCTCTTTTTCTAACATTAGATAGTTTTTTTTTCTGGAAATCTAATAAAAAAGTTTTTATTCTTTCTTTATTCATAGATACATAATTAATAAATATTTCTCTATAGATAACTACATAATAAAGATATGTTATTTCATATAAAATGTCAATAATTACATTATTGACCTTAAAGTGTGTACAAAATCAACCGACAAACTAAGAAGATAGCTTCCTCTCCTAGACTTTGATAATTTTCTTACATTTTTCTCTTCTATTTTTTGCCAAGCCATATTTTTTTCTATTCACATGAATGTTCACGTGAATAGATTTTAATTTATTTTAAAACCTGCTCTATATATTTTCAATATTTTCGCTAATAAGCTTTATTTCTTTTCTGCATAAATCATTAATATACTTTTTCAAATTTTTAGGTATATTTTTACCTAAATAAACCTGTATTTTTTTAAAAACACCACCAATATTTATCTGCTCCGTAAGATAAAAAAATGACTTAGATTTAATGTTTTTTTTCTCAATTTTAATCATTTTTATTAGGTATATTTTTTACTTTTCAATTATCCAAATTAATTATATACTTATTTCATTTTTTTATTATTTTTAATAATATTATGAAATGGATATTATTGCACTTTCATCACTCAATCTAAAAACAAATTATTTCAAACTATTACTTATTTCTTATAACATTTCTATTTCCATTATTTTTCAAAAAGTTCTTCTTTGAAATAATAGACTTGCCCGTTTTTCTTTCAATTTGCTTTCTAGCCGTACCTGCGACTTCACCACCTACACGCGCATCATCTTTTAGTCTCGGTACACCTTTAGTATTCTTAGTACGATGAATTTCTGCTGTGGTTTTTTCTCCGAGCATCGTAAGAATAAGCTCAAAATCATTCATATGATCCCGTAAATTTTCTTTCTTTAAACCCTTTAATTTTTTATATTCACTTGGCTTAATTCCAAAAGCAGCTTGTGATATTTCGGCTGTTAATATTTCATAATCTTGATTAGTTTCTGCTCCACGTTTTTTCCACTCATCTGTCAATTCCTCACGAATCGCAATACCGCGCATTCGTTTTTCAATCCAATCTTCAGGATATCCCTTAAGTTTATATAACATTTTTGTGCGCTTAGTCGCAAGCTCCGGATCTTCTATTTCCTGAATACGTTCATAACCAACACGAGCTAACCAACGTTTTAAGGGTTCAGCTTTAGGAGATGGAATTGATTGAATAATTCTAAATAAACCCTCGGTATTGGCACAGTCAGTTTTATATTTTTTCCCATCATTAGCCTCTAATTTCAGCCCGTGACAAAATGTCACGACCTCATTTCCTTCTGCTAAAAGCCTTTGTTTAAGCTTCCTCCAATAAGCACCGGAATCAGAACTATCAGTAAGCACTCCGCAAATATCAACAACCGAAAACCACCATTCTTTTTGAAAAATAGTTTTTCTTATCTTTTTATCTCTAAACAATGCTATTTGCTGTTTATCACTCATGAATATATTATATCAAATAATTTATTTTTAAAAGCAAATCTCTGATAATATTTTTAGAAATTAATTTTTTATTTATTTCTTTAGTCCCTCCAGATAATTTGTCTCTTAGCTGTTTATTGTTTTTTAATTCTAGAATTTTATCGGCCAAATCCCGAGCATTATTAAAATCGCACATTAGAATATTCTCATGATCTATAAATAATTCTTTAATTGCCCCTGAACGACCAGTTATAACTGGCTTGCTCATAGCAATTGCTTCATAGACTTTATTTGGGATTACCCTTTTTGCTTTTTCTGTTTCTCCAAAAATTCCCAGAGAAATATCCGCCATGGCAATATTTTTAAATAAATCTTCATAACTCACATTCGGTGTAAAATCAATATTTTTAAAATCCTGATTATTAAATTTCTCTTTAATTTTAGAACCAATTATATGAAATCTAATATCAGAATATTTTTCTAAAATTTTAGCAGACTCTAAAACATATTCTACTCCCTGCAGAGGAATGTAAGTACCATGAAAATGAATTAAAAATTT
>CAZDHZ010000055.1:0-6092 GCA_964505405.1 uncultured Gammaproteobacteria bacterium
AAATCTATAATTCTCACAAAAAAAATAATAAGATTTTTATCTTATTATTTTTAAAGAAATTTTATTTTTCAAAACACAATAATCTACCTAAACTATCTCCTCCCAAGGGAATCCTTCTCTCCCAAAATGACCATAAGCAGCAGTCGGCTGGAAAATCGGCTTTTTAAGACCTAATCGTTCTACAATAGCACGGGGACGAAAATCATATTTGTCTTTAATTAAATTACTAATATCTTTTCCATTTTCATCTAAGGCGGAAACCATTAAAGGATGTTCATGTCCAATAGCATAAGCTACGGATACTAAACATTCTTTTGCTAGGCCTTGAGCTACAATATTTTTAGCAACAAAACGCGCCATATAAGCAGCACTCCGATCAACCTTAGAAGCATCTTTTCCGGAAAAAGCTCCTCCACCATGCGGAATTAATCCTCCATAAGTATCCACCATAATTTTTCTTCCGGTAAGACCGGTGTCCGCCTCAAAGCCACCTTGTAGAAAAATTCCGGTAGGATTAATCATAATTTCAAAATCATCACTTCCGATTATAGGAATAATCAATTTTTCTTTTAGCTGTTTTTTAATCTCTTCCTGACTTACATCTTTTTTATGCTGAGTGCTTATTAAAACTGTTTTGATCTTATCATCATCCATGGTGATCTGTGATTTAGAGTCCGGCATTAAAAAAGAAAGTTCTCCACTTTTTCTTAAATCTTCCATTCCTTTGGTTAATTTATGAACTAAAGCTACCGCTCTTGGCATATATTCTTCAGTTTCATTAGTAGCATAACCATACATTATTCCCTGATCTCCTGCTCCTCCCGCATCAACTCCTTGAGCTATATCCGGAGACTGTTTTACTAACCTAGTTATTACTTCTAACTCATCATCATATCCTATCTCCCTATAAACTTCCCTACCTATTTTTTCTGCATCTATTTCGGCTTTAGTTGTAATTTCTCCTCCAAGAACTAAAAGTCCGTGACCACCAAAACTTTCAGCGGCAACTCTTGAATTAGGATCCTGACGCAGACATTCATCTAAAATAGCATCAGATATCTGATCACATATCTTATCCGGATGTCCAGAACTTACGCTTTCTACTGTGTAATTTTTGTTGTAATACATATTAATTTTTAAATTTTATAATTTTTAAATTTTTAAATAAATTCTAAATATTAATTTTTAAAAATTAATGATTATAAAAATTAGTTATTTTCTTATTAATTACGAATATCGACCCATAAATCAACTACAAATCTACAAATAAAAATATTATATTCTTTCTATTATTCTGACAAACTATTCGTATATTCGTAATATTCGTACTTCGTAGAAACAAAAAACCTCTTATCCATAAATTAGGAAAAGAGATTGGCTAATAAAAAATCAACTAATTTATCTTTTCCTAAAAAGGAATGGAATTAGCACCTACTTCTAATCGTTAATTAAAAGGGTTGCTAGATGGGTCATGGGGGCCAATCCCCTCGCCATCACTCTTGATAAATAATATTTAATTGTAATTCTATTATAGCACGAGTATTTTTCTCGTCAAGCTAAATTTTTATAATTATACAAAAAAATAAAAAAAGTAATTGTTACTGTAGTAATGTCTGCTATCGGAAAAGAATAATATAAACCATCTAAACCTAAAAATAAAGGTAAAATAAGCATTAAAGGAATTAAAACTATAATTTGACGCAAAAGAGCAATAAACAGAGCTGGCTTAGCTCGTCCCAATGCCTGGAAAAAACCTCCGGCGACAGAGTTAAAGCCAACCAAAGGAAAAACTAAAATAAAAATTCTCAAAGTCCTAACACTATAAGTTAATAAATCATAATCAGAGGTAAAAATACCAACTAGCTGTTTAGGGAAAATAAAAACAACACTAAAGGCTAAAAAACAAAAAACTGTAGCTGTTTTGATTGCTAAAATAGTTACCGCTTTTACTCTTTTAATCTGTCTCGCTCCATAATTAGACCCAATGATTGGTTGCATACCTTGGACAATCCCAAAAACAGGCATCAAAATAAGCATAGCCACTCGCATAATAATACCAAAAGCAGCGATTGCCAAATCACTTCCATAAATCGCTAGAGATTTATTTAAAACAACCGACATGACACTATTAGAAACTTGTCGGGCAAAAGAAGATGCGCCAATAGCCATCCCCTCTTTTATTAAACTTAATTTCAAAGAAAAATGATGTAATTTTAATTTAAAGCTTCCATTGCGAATAAAAAGATATGAATAAATATAAAAAGAACTTATACTCCAAGCAATCGCCGTAGCCCAAGCCGCCCCGGCTATACCCATTTTAAAATAAAAAATAAAAAGAGTATCTAAAAATACATTGGTCAAAGCACTCAAAATCATGGCTTGCATGGCAACTCGCGCCTCTCCGATAGAACGAATAATATTGTTTCCTCCGGCCGTAAAAATAAAAAATATTGATCCTAAAACAACAATATGTGCATATTCATAAGCTAAAGGCAAAACAACAGAACTTGCCCCTAAAAATACAAGTATGGATTTTAAAAATAATCCAAAAATACCGGAAAAAAATATACCAGCAATTAAAGCTAAGCTTAAAAAAGTTCCCAGCGCCCGATGGGCTCGTTCATAATCTTGCGCTCCTAGGGCTCTTGAAATGATAGAAGAAAAACCGACACCAAAGGATTGAGCCACAGATCCAATTAACATAATGAGAGGAAAAGAAAGCGCTACAGCAGTTAGTCCCTCTACTCCCACTCCCCTTCCAATGAAAATAGTATCTACAATATTATATAAAGTCATCACTAACATCCCCACCGCCGCTGGTAATGACTGACGCAATAATAATTTTGATATTTTTTCCTCTAAAAGAAGTTTATTTTTTTTAAACATTATTTGCAAAATAATACTTCAGCTAAAACTGAAGTATTGTTTATTTTAAATTATTCTAAATTATTTTTGTTTATCTTTAATCCCTAAATCATAAGTTTTACATAGACTAAAACATTTCATATAATAGAGAGAAACAATTTGAATAAAAATAGAAAAGTACAATAAAATTACACTATAATCTTCTAAAAAATTCATCATAAATCCCGGTAAAATTAAGCTGAGAACACCAACTCCAGCGCCAGCAACACAAACCCCACTCATTCCGCAAACCTGCAAAGCAGAAAGACCAATAGCCGTCGCTATGATTCCAATTAAAGAACTTTTTAAACTTTTAGCAATAATTACTTTTTCTTTTATATTTCTCACCACACAAGTAATAGTCATAGCAAAAACAAACATAAAAATAATAGCAATCAAACGATTATCACTTTGAAAAACATTTTCTGGAGTTAGATAATAACTAGCAATAAAACCCAAGAAAAAAACCAATTGACAATAATGGCTTTTTAAAATTTTAACAAAATATAATTTACTCATAAAAAAATGATAGCATATTTTGATTTTTTTGCCAAAAAATATTTCAATAAAAAAACAGACCCTGGATTCCTTAAAAGTCTGTTTTTTTAAAAAATATTTGTTTTTACACATGAAAAATTATTTTTCTCCATGTATTATTAATGTATTTTTCATTATAGCATGAAAAAGTGTAATTACGAATACTTAAACATTCATATAAAATTTATTATTCACCCCCCAAAAACCTCCCTCGGCTTATTCTGAATACTCGGACCAACTACCCCCTGCTTTTCTAAATTATCTAAAATCCTATTCGCCCGAGGATAGCCTATTCCCAGCCTAGATTGTAACATTGTAGCTGAAGCTTTACCTGAATCAATAATCATTTTTTTGGCCTCTTCCATCATAACATCTCCCTCCATTTCTTCCCCACCAAAATTAAAATCACTCTGCCCTCTATCATCAAATTCTAATTCATAGTCTGCCTTACCAACTTTATTTTTAATATATTTAGTAATAGCTTTAATTTCCTCCTTATCTACAAAAGCTCCTTGAATTCTAACAGGCTTGCTCATGACTGAATTAATATAGAGCATATCTCCATGGCCAAGTAATTTTTCAGCTCCAGTAAAATCAAGAATAGTTTTTGAGTTTATTGATGAGGTTACAGAGAAAGCGGCTCGCGCTGGCATGTTTGCCTTAATTAAACCAGAAAGAATATCAACACTTGGTCTTTGAGTCGCTAAAACTAAATGGATCCCAGAAGCTCTTGCTTTTTGTCCGAGCCGAATAATAGCCCCTTCTGCTTCCTTTTTTGCAGTAGATAAAAGATCTCCTAGCTCGTCCACAATAATCACTAAATAGGGCATGCTATTTCTATTTTTCTTCTTATTATAATCAGAAATATTTTGACATTTTGCCTTATTAATTACTTCTAACCTTCTGTCCATTTCACTTACCGCCCACTGCAAAGCTCTAATCGCTCTTTTATGTTCCGTAATTACTGGCGTCATTAAATATGGAATTCCATTATACATGCTAAGTTCAACCTGCTTCTGATCAATCATAATAAATTTTAAATCGTCTGGATTATTCTGATACAATAAACTTGTTATTAGAGAATGTAAAAAAACAGATTTCCCAGAATTAGTTGCTCCGGCAATTAAGATGTGAGGCATCTTAATTAAATCATCAAGCCAAACTTTTCCAGTAACATCTCGCCCCATTGGAATAACGGTATTTGTTTTTCTTTCCTTAAATACACGAGACTTAAAAACTTCCTTTAAACTCACTAAAACCTTAGTCTGATTTGGTACTTCTAATCCGATGAATGGCTTACCAGGAATAGGCGCTTCAATTCTCAAGGGATGTATCGCTAAATTAAGAGCAAGGTCATCAGATAAAGATTTAATACGATTAACTGATATTCCATTAGCGGGCTTGAATGTATATTGAGTTACAGTCGGTCCGATTGTCACCTCCCCCATACTCACCGGAATACCAAAATCAGATAAAGTTTTCTTAATAATATCTTGATTGCGTTCGATATTTCCGCTACTCGGCTTTCTGATTTTACTTTTTAAAATGCTTAAAGGAATATTCATCTTTATATTAGTTTTTGACCATAATAAATTATTTTTTTGTTTACTATTATTAATTAAATGATCTTTTCCATTCTCTAAGTCCTCAGAAGAAGACTCTTCTATCTCATATTCTTTTATCACAGCCTTACTATTATTATCTTCTTTTTCATCTTCTTCTTTGTTATCTTCATGTTCATCATCACCCCTGTCTTCCAAAGCTTTAGCGAAGGGAGAATCATCAAAGTCTTTTCTGATAAAAGGACTAAATATTGTTCTGAGTATTAAAACTATAATTTTAAAAATTATACTTTCCGCTCCAAGTAGTTTTTCTAAACTAGTATCTAATAATAATAAAAGAGAAATAATTAAAACGCTAGAAAAAAGTATTGCTGAAATCCATGGACCCATAAAAGGAATAATTAATTCTGCAAACATTCGTCCCAACATCCCTCCTCCTTGATCTATGTCATAAAAATATAAAAACGAACTTGAAGATATTAAAAATAAAAAAAGTCCGAAAATATTCGAACTATTAAAATTTCTATCCTCGCTTAAACCCAAGCTAAGTGCAGCTGAAGCAAATAAAAAAGGCAAAGCCCACTTCCCAAACCCGAGTATTTTAAAAATAAAAACATCAAGTACTTCTCCCAGCTCACCGGCATTAGCGAAAAAACTTAAGACCGTAATAATAGCACTAAGCAAAAGGAGCATAATCCATATTCCTTGCTTAGTTTCATGGCCAATACTAAAATTAGGTTTTAATGTCCTGGAAAAAAACGAAGATTTTTTCCGCCTTTTTTTCTTAAATAACATATTTATTTTTGCTTGCCCCGTTATTATAAAATAATTTTACGGGGCCTGTCCTCCGAAGCTTTAGCGTAGGAGGAGTTTTGAGTATTAAAAAAACGCTCCTTAGCTAAGTGCGTTCAATACAAAAAATCACGTAATGAAAAGCGTGCTAAGGCGAAGACAATACGGTTGGGGAACCGCAATAAATATCTCTCAAAAAAATATCCCCGCTTTTCGAGCGGGGATATTTTTAAATATTTAGATATCTATATTAGTAGTATAGCAAATATTAGCGCTTTGGTCAATGTGGATAAGATT
>CAZDHZ010000056.1:0-4329 GCA_964505405.1 uncultured Gammaproteobacteria bacterium
ATATTTAATTAAATGCTTTATTATGAATAGAGAATATTAAATTTAAAATTCATGCAAAATAATTCTCAAAAAGAAGAAAATAATTTAGATGCAAAAGAAATAAAAAAAATATCTGAAATTTCTGTTTCTGTGCCAAGTTCGGATTCTCAAAAAAAGCAGGTCCAATCTCCCCCTCAGGATATTTTTGCTGATTCAGAAACTACTACCGATACTAATCCACCAAATATTCCTAAGCCTAATATTTTTAAACCTGTTTCTCCTGAAAAGAGTCCGCTTCAAAATAATAATATTCAAGATCATGAAGATCAGGCTGATAAAAATAAGAAATTGTTTTTTTTGTTATTAATTATAATTTTTGTTTTGCTTTTAATTTTAGCTGGTATTTGGGGCTTTAAATATTTAATAGCTAAACCTGCGAGTTTAGAGCAGAAAGATTTTATTAATCAGGATTTATATCAAGGAGATAATAAAATTGAAGAAAAGTTAGAAATAGAAAATAGTCAAGAATTACAAAAACAAGATAATAAAGAATATTTTGAGGAAGAAATAGAAGAAATTAAAAAAGAAGATAATATTATTAAAGATACGGATAATGATGGTTTAAGTGATGATGAGGAAATTAATTTGGGGACTAATATTAATAAAACTGATAGCGATAGTGATAAATTATTTGATCGAGAAGAAGTTTATGTTTATAAAACTGATCCACTTAATCCAGATACGGATCAAGACGGTTTTTTAGATGGGGAGGAAGTTTTAAAAGGATATAATCCTTTAGGATCGGGTAAATTGTATGATATAGAATAAAAATATGAAAAATAAAATAGACAATAATTTAGAAACAGAAAATCTCATAGAAACCAAAGGTTTTAAGCCAGGGGAAAAGGTTTTTTCCGTAGATCAGATGAGGATTGCCGTCATGCCTCATAAATTTTCCAAAAAAGCTAATGCTCATGGGAATACCAAAAGTATTGGTATTTTTATTGTGATTTTGGGGGCAATATTTTTAATTACAATTTCCGCTTCCGCTTATTGGTATTTTTCTCAATATGAACAAGATAAAAAACAAGAAGAAAAAAGTGTTTTAAATATTTTGGATAATGACCCGCAAGACCCAATAAAGACAGAAGTTTTAAAAGAAGAATCTCAGAAAAGTACTAAAAAAATTCCGGAACAGGAGAAAAAAAATATTGTAGAAGAAAAAATTATAGAAGACTTAGAACATTTGAAAGAACCAAAAGAAGCAAGTTCTTCTCAGAAAAAAAATATTGTTAAAATTGTTGCTACTACTAGTGAGGAAAAAATAGTTAAAGAAGAAATAAAAAATTATAAAAAGGCTCTAGATTCGGATTTGGACGGTCTTTTTGATCCGGAAGAAAATCTTTTGGCTTGTTCTTCTATTTTAAAAGATAGCGATGGAGATGGATATGACGATTTGTCTGAGTTTTTAAAATTATATAATCCGACAGGCGCTGGATCCTTGATGGTAAATCCCAATATAGAAGAATATCGGAATGGGGATTATAATTATAAGGTTTATTATCCTAAAACATGGAAACCACTTAGGGCTAGCGAAGGAGAATCTTTAATTTTTAACATCTCCAGTAATAACTTTATCCAAATCATAGTTCAGGAAAATAAAGAAGGAATTAATCTGGAGACATGGTTTAAAAAACAATTTGATACACCCGTAATTAGTAGTTCCCAAATTATTTATAAAAGGGGGTGGGTGGGTTATAAAAGCGAGGATGGCTTGAATATCTATTTGAATCGTCCTGGAAGAAATGAAATATATTCTCTTTCTTATAGTCTTCCTCCAGGAACTACTCTTAACTATCAAAACATTTTTCAAATGATGATAAATTCTTTTGAGTTGATTTAGTTACAAATTTACAAATATTATTTGTAAATAAAATATTAAATTCGCGCAATTTGCAATTCGCCATATTTGCATATAATTCGCGAGATTCACATTATTGTAAGTATGATTGAAATAAATAATAAAACCAGATCAAAAATAAATATTGCCTTAGTCAAGCATGTCGCGGAAAAATTTTTAAATTATTATAAAATAAATAAAAACATATCCATTGCTTTTGTTGGAGATACTGTAATTAAAAAATTAAATAAAAATTATCGCGGAAAAGATAAAATAACCGATATTTTGTCTTTTGACGGAGAAGGGGAAGATTTGGGAGAGATTGTTATTAATTACATGCAGATTAAAAGACAATCTCAGAAGTATTCTAAAACGGTGCAGGACGAGTTAGTTTTTATTTTGGTTCATGGCCTTTTGCATTTAATTGGATATGATGATCAGACGGAAAAGACTAGAAAAGTTATTATTAAAAAAGGAGAAGACTTTATTAAAAAATTCTTATGATTAGAATAAAACGTTTGTTAAAAAGTTTTAAATATGCTCAGAAAGGGTTTATTAAAACATGGAGAGAGGAGCAGAATTTGCAAATTCAAAGCATAGTTGCTGCTTTGATTTTATTTTTATCTTATTATTTAGGTTTGAATAGAATGGAATGGATCGTAATTATTTTATTAATCGGCTTAGTGATGTTGATGGAATTGGCTAATAGCGCAGTAGAAAGAATAGCCGATGTTCTTAAACCGAGAATAAATTCTTATGTGAAAGAAATAAAAGATATTTCTGCTGCCGCTGTTATGTTTTCTTCCTTAATTGCTGTAATTGTGGGAATAATGATTTTTTGGCCATATTTTTTCAATTAATAATTAATAATAAAAATTAGTAATTTGGCGTTTATTTAAAAAAAATCTTAATTTTTAATTTTTAATTATTAATTGAACACATCTTGTTATTCTTAAAAAAAATTGTTATAATAGTTGTATAAAAAATTTATACATAGCTTTAAATACATTCGCATAATTTGCAATTTGCTATATTTGTATTTATATATAATATGAAAGAAGAAATAATTGCCGGTTTAGACATAGGCTCAACAGCTATTAGGTTAGTGGTTGGGCAGATGAAAAATGAAGGCGGAGAGGAAAAATTTAAAGTAATTGGAGCCGTAAGCGTTAAATCTCAGGGGATTAGTAAGGGTTCAGTTAAATCTATAGAAGATGTTACTTCTTCTATTTCGGAGTGTTTAGATAAGGCTGAGAGATTAATTGGAATTCCGGTAGATTCTGTTTGGGTGTCTATTAATTCTCCTCATATTAAGTGCGAAAAAAGTCGGGGAGTTGTGGCGGTTGGAAGAAGTGATGGGGAAATAAGTCAGGATGATATTGAGCGAGCGCTGGAAGCTGCCCGGGCATTAAGCGTTCCTCCTAATTATGAAATTTTACATGTTATTCCGGTTAAATTTACAGTAGATAATCAAGAAGATATTAAAGATCCGATTGGAATGAGTGGAGTAAGGTTAGAAGTTGAAACTTTAATTATTCAGGGTTTAACTAGTCAGATTAAAAATTTAACTAGAGCTATTTTTAGAACTGGGCTTGATATCGAGGATTTGGTTTTATCTCCCTTGGCAGCAGCCGAAGCTGTGATTGGAACGAAACAGAAAGAGCTTGGTTCGGCTTTGGTAAATATTGGTGCTTCTACAACTTCTTTAGCTGTTTTTGAAGAAGGTGAATTATTACATACTGCTATTATCCCGATTGGTTCGGAGCATATTACGGCTGATATAGCTATTGGACTTAGATGCCCAATTAATTTAGCAGATCGTATAAAAATTGTATACGGTAGCTCTATGCCGGAAAAATTTAATAAAAAAGAAAAAATAGACATAAGTGATTTAGCTAGAGAAGAAAATGCCGAGGATGAAGTAAAAGAAATTTCTCAGAAATATTTAGCTGAAATTATTGAAGCTCGAGTAGAAGAAATTTTTGAAAAAGTAGATGATGAATTTAAAAAAATAGAAAGATCTGGTATGCTTCCTGGAGGAGCGGTTTTGATAGGAGGGGGAACTAAATTAGATGGAATAGTGGAAACGGCTAAAAAACAGCTTCGTTTACCGGTAAGCATTGGAATTAATAATAAAATAGATGCAATCATTGATAAGGCTAATGATATAGAATTTTTAAATGCTTTAGGTTTGCTAGCTTGGGGGCTAGAATCTTCCGAAGGGAAAGGACGAAGTATAAGATTGCCAGGAGGAGAGCTAATAGGAAAATCTACAGATAAAATAAAAAAATTATTCAAATCTTTAATGCCTTAGCTGTATAAAAAATTTGTTCAGCATTGTTTTTTTTAAGACTTGAAAAATAATACATAATATTATAGAATATTAATAGTTAATTAAAGAAATATTGAATAATAAAAAAATATTATTTTTTTATCTAATATTAAACTAA
>CAZDHZ010000056.1:4429-5662 GCA_964505405.1 uncultured Gammaproteobacteria bacterium
ACTAAGAAACTAAACCCAAAGGGTCCCCTTTGGGGTAAACTAACATATATGGCTGAAGTAAAACCAACAGCAGAAACATTTGCTAAAATAAAAGTAATAGGCGTAGGAGGAGCTGGAGGAAGCGTTGTTAATCGGATGATAGAATCCGGGGTTAAAGGTGTTGAATTTATTGCTGTTAATACGGATGTGCAGGCTTTACATTATAATAAGGCTGCTAAAAAATTACATATTGGAAAATCAATTACTCGTGGTTTAGGCGCTGGAATGAATCCGGAATTAGGAGGCAATGCCGCGGAAGAATCGCAAAATGAGATAAGAGATGCTCTTAAAGACGCGGATATGGTTTTTGTTACTTGCGGACTAGGGGGTGGAACTGGAACGGGGGCTTCTCCGATAGTAGCGGAAATTGCGCGGGATCTGGGAGCTTTAACAGTAGCAGTAGTTACTAAGCCTTTTTCTTTTGAAGGAGCTCAGAGAAGAAATATAGGAGAGCGGGGATTGACTGAATTAGTTGATAAAGTGGATACGATTATCACTATTCCTAATGACAAATTATTACAAACCATAGATAAAAAAACTTCTTTATTAGATGCTTTTATGGTAGTAGATGAAGTTTTACAGCAAGGTGTACAGGGAATCGCCGAACTGATTACTGTTCCCGGACTTATTAATGTAGACTTTGCTGATGTCAAAGCTATTATGGCTAATGCTGGATCGGCTTTGATGGGGATTGGAACAGCGAGCGGAGAAAATAAGCCGATAGAAGCTGCGAAAGCCGCTATCAATTCTCCATTACTTGAAATGAATATTGAAGGTGCTCGAGGAATATTATTTTCTATTACTGGTGGCCCTAATTTGGGCATGAATGATGTTAACGAAGCTGCTAAAATTATTACTGCTTCTGCCGATGAAGATGCTAAAATTATTTTTGGTGCGGTTATTGATTCTAAGATGAAAGATGAAATAAAAATAACGGTTGTAGCTACGGGTTTTGACGGAAGAATGGGTGGAGAAAGGCTTAGCGCTAGCGATACTGGTTATACTCAAAATACATATATAAAAGAAAAAGAGGAAGAAGAAAAAAAGCAAGAGCAACAAGAAAAAAAGAAAGTTTCTCCCTTAAAAGCTGCTCAAGCAGAACCTGCCAAAAAGAAAAGCTCTGTTACGGAAACCGTGGAAGAAGACGAGGAAGAATTGGGAATCCCAGCATTTATTCGGAAAAAGATGATGTAA
>CAZDHZ010000057.1:0-5637 GCA_964505405.1 uncultured Gammaproteobacteria bacterium
TTCGGAGGACAGGCCCTCCTACGCTAAGGCTTCGGAGGACAGGCCCTCCTACGCTGAAGTTTCGGAGGACAGGCCCTCCTACGCTAGAGTTTCGGAGGACAGGTAGGTTCAGGATGATGAGATGAATTTGGCATGATAAGGTAAATTTAACATGACAAAAATATCCAACCAAAAACAAAACAGACTTCAGTCTGTTTTGTTATATTTTAAGTTTTATTATGTGAAATAAATAGCTTTCTTTCTCTTCACACATTCATAAGCATAAATATAGGTTCCGGCGCTCCAGGCTTGATATGGTTCTCCTTTGGGTTTTCCGGTTTTTCCGTGCAACCATTCGTTAAACTCATACTTTCCTTTTGGACGACTTTTTTCTTTACTAGAAATATTAAAAGCTTGTAAATTTGCCTTGGCTAAATTATTTAATTCGTTCATTGCTTTTTTATGTTCACCCATTTTTACTAAAGCGGCGACATAGAATCCGCCGATAAAAGGCCAGATTCCTCCATTTAAATATTCGTATGGAGTTCTAGCGTCGCATTTATCAAAATAGGAATGCCACTCTTTATCTCCTTTTTTGATTGGAGGCCAGATTGCTTTAAGAGGAAAGGGTTTATTTATTTTTTCTTTTTGAATATGTTTTAATATTTTCTGAGCTTGTTCTTTTTTAGCAAGTCCTGTAAGAACCGCTAAAATATTTCCCAAAGAATCAAACCATTCTTCCTGCTCTCTGTCACCATCATGATTCTTCCAATTCCATGGTAAATAATATCCTAATTTAGGGTCATATAATTTTAAATAAGCTTCCTTATCGCCGTTAACAACTTTTTTAAGATGTTCGGCTTCTTTCTTTTTGCCGACTAATTTTAAAGCTCCATAATAAAGTGCTTGAGTATTAATTACGTTTCCATATTTATGAGGAAAAGCGTCTTGCCAATCCATTGTTGGGAGTTGAGATAATAGATGGTCTTCGTTTGGGTCTTGGTATTTAAGCCAGACAATTGCTCTTGCTATATTTTTTTTCTGTTTTTCCATTAAAGAGTGATCATTATAGGCTTTAGCGTAAATATAATGACCATAAATAAACCAAAGACTTGAGTCTATGCTATTATAAGTTTTATCACTTCGGCGATCTAAATTATAAGAGCCAACACAGTTTGGAATTTGTCCCTTATCGGTTTGCCATTTGGCGAGTATTTCCAAACTTTTTTTGAAAGGAATTTTAAAATCTTCTCCAATAAGACTAGCACCGAAAGCTGTAATCATAGAGTCCCGAGACCAGGTAGCCTCATAACCGCCTTTAAGCCCGGAAGCATAAAAGCCGGTATCTTTAGCACAACTTTGTAGTATTTCTTTAGCCTTTAGATAGGCTTCCTCCTTTAGTTTTTTCATAATACTTATTTAATTTTTAATTTTTAAATTTTATAATTTTTAAATAAATTCTAAATACTAATTTTTAAACAAATCTATTAAACTCATTTTTGTTTAAAAATTTAAAATTAATATTTATTTTAAAAATTTAAAAATTACAAAATTTAAAAATTAACTCTGTTTAACATAAAACCCATACTGATGATTTCCATTCTCACATTTAAAATAACTACCACCTAGGGGTTTAAATTCGTATTTTTTAAGTTTATTTAATCCTTCTATTTTATCTAAATCCATAGGGCTGTCGTTCCATCCTAGAACAAATATCCCGTCTGGTTTTAGAACTTTATAAATAGCGTTAAAGGCTTTGTTGATAGCTTCGTCCGAGTTTAGTCCCCAGCCCAAAACCCCGTTCATTAAAATAAAATCAAAATAATTATTTTTAAAATGTTTTTTTAAGTTAGAAGCATAGTCAGTAATATGTTTTCCGGGTGCTCCATACTTTTCTCTTTCTGGATCATTATCCATGGTCCAAAGAATACGTCTTTTAAAAAAATCATTATAAAATTTTTGATAATCTTCTCGTCCAATATCTAATATGGTTTTGGGATTTTTGTGAGCGAGGATATAAGGAAAAATAATAGCCTCTAAAACATTCCGATCTTCGTATTTTCCTCTTTCATAATGTACATTTTTTTTGATTATTTTTTTTGTTAGGAAATTATAGTATATTTTTCGGAATATGTTCATTTTAATAAGAATTTTGAATAATTAATTTTGAATTTTGATTGAATAATTAATTTTGAATTTTTATTATTTAAAAATTAAATAATTAATCATTCAAAATTCATTCAAAATTCAAAATTAATTATTCAAAATTAATTTGTAAACTTAAAACACCTTCTCCACAGCCAACCTCGCTAAAAAGTAAGACAAAGAAGATTCTGCTCCTTGGTTAAAATTAAGAGAATATTTTCCAAGTCCGTCGTAACATCCGCCGGTAGCTTCATCGTAAACCATTTGATTTAAATGATTTTTACCTAGGAACCAGGCAAAAGCTAGTTTTGCTTTTTCTTTATAATGTTTTTTCTTGGTGATTTTATAAGCCTGAACTAAAGCTTCTGTGGCTGAAGCTGCATCTTCTGGTTGTTGGTCATAATAAGCTCTTTTTCCGTTTCGAAAGTACCATCCGTCTTGGCCGATTGGGGAAAAAAAGTTTTTTGTTTCAAAAGTCGTGGAATTTAAAAATTGAATTGTTTTTTCGGCGATTTCAAGATATTCTCTATTTTTTGTAACACCGAAAGCTCTAAAAAGTGCTTCCGGTAATTTGTAATTTGAATAAGTAAGACAATCCTCAAACCAGGACCATTTTTTTCTGCTACCATTCTCATTTTCTTCTTCATGGGTTTTAAATCTCAAAATTAATTTATCACTCAATATTTTTAAATTATTTTTTATTTCTTCCAATTCTTTTTCTTTTAAGTTGGAATACTCTGGATTTTCTAGAATATAAGAAAGTCCGATAATGGAAAAAGCGATAGATCTTAAGGAATGGACATCGCTAGCCCAAACAAGCGCTTTAAATAATATTTTTTTTGCCTTTGTTTTGTATTCTTCCGGAATATTATTTTGGCTTATAACAAAGCCTAAGGCCCAAAGTGCTCGGCCGAAAGAATCTTCACTTTCGCCGTTGTCATTAAAAGTTCTGTTATAAGCGACAAAATTATAGAATTTTCCATTCGGCTTTAAGGTGTGTTGGATAAAATCTAAATAAATTTCTATCAGACTAAGAGTGCTTTTTAATTTTTTTTGGGAATAAGCCTGAGTACATCCGATTAAAGCACGAGCGTTATCATCTAAACAGTATCCGGAATGAGGATCGGGTTTAGTATGATTAGCAAACTGAATTATACCGAATTTATCTGTAAGATTTTTTATGTAGTTAAGGGAGAGAGCCGGTAATTTATCTTTTTCCCGCGGAATAATTTTAGCTTGTTCATTAAATAATTTAAAATAAGAAAGGGCGATGTTTTGCCAGGTCATTTGGCGTGTATAAAAATAAGTATTTTTAGTCATTTCTTTTCTCATTTTTTTATCGCTAAGCATTTCTAAAAGAGCATTTTTAATGTCTTTAGAATTTTTAAAACGCACTAATATTCCTCGTTCATGATTTATAACGCTTTTGGCGTATTGGCTCTTGGTAGCTATAGATGGGCAAGCGCAAGACATAGCATCAGAAAGAGATCCGCTGGAAGCTTGTTCTTTACTTAACATCGGATAAATATAAATATCAGTAGCTTTAAGAAAATCTAAAATTTCACTTTCATCCAAATAACGATTATAAAATTTTACATGATCTTGCAATTTATGTTTAATAATTAGTTTTTTCAATCTATTTCTGTATCTTTCCCCTTCATTTTTTAAAACTTGCGGGTGAGTAGCCCCAATAATTAAATAAAGAACATTGGGATATTTTTCCACGATTTCAGGTAAAGCCTCAATTGCGTATTCGATTCCCTTATCTCGACTAATCATTCCGAAAGTAGAAAGGATAGTACGCCCTTGTAGATTCAATTTTCTTTTTGCTCGAGTTTTAGAGGGAAAAGCAACATTGAAAACTCCGTGAGGAATAATATGAATTATATTTTTTTTCACTCCATAATTTTCATGTAAAATATCCCGAGCAATATTATTCATAACTACTACGCCGGAAGCTTTTTCCGAAATAACTCTTCCCACTTTTTTCATTTTTTCGTCCGGATGTTTGAGAACCGTATGCATGGTAATAATAATCGGTTTTTTTAAAAGCTCTAAAAAGGGAATTAAATATTCTCCTTGTTCTCCACCATAAAGCCCATATTCATGCTGAATATTAACTAGTTTAATATTTCGGGATTTATTAATTTCTAAGGCGCGATTTACATAGTCCTCCATCTCGGTTTCATTAATCTGCATGATGACTTTGCGCGGATAATTATAAATAGAAGAGCCGTTAGAATTTATGGCTAAAATTTTAGTTTTAATTTCCGGTGCGATTTCTTTGTCAATGGCGTTGGTAAGCCTTTGGGTAAATGTAGCTATTCCACATTCTCGGGGAGGGAAGCTGGAAACATAAAGAATACTGGGTTGTTGTGGTTTGGGCATACTAAAGGTCTTTATTATTTTTAAGCAATTCTTTAATCAATTGATCTATGTTTACGCTTGCTACACCGATATATGAGTCTGAAGTTCCGTAATAAATATATAATTCTTTTCCGAATTGCGCGGTTCCAGTTGGAAAAACAACATCATTTACTTCTCCTTCTTTTTCATATTTTTGGTCTGGTTTAAAAAGAGGATCGGGCAGGCGACCGATAACTTTTTTTGGATCGCGCAAATCTAAAAGAACCGCTCCGGCCGAATAAACTCTTCCTTTATTTCTCGGCTCAACTCCATGATAAATTAAAAGCCAACCTTTTTTAGTTTTAATCGGTGGAGCTCCAGAACCGATATGTCGAGCCTCCCATCCGTGGCGTCCTTCTAAAACTGTATGTTTTCCTAGATGATGAATATGATTATGCCAATAGTTTTTGTCTTTATACATATTAAAGCTGTCTACTCGGGCGATCTGGATGTCCGGTAAAATTCTATGTAGCATAGCAAATTTTCCTCGGATTTTTTCCGGAAATAAAACAGCGTCTTTTTCCCAGATAATTACATTTTCATCAGCATAATCTTCATAAAAACTAGCAAAAAAGTAATAATCATCTTTTAATTTTGAAAATTGGAATAGTTTACTGGCCTTTTTATAGCTCATCAAAGGACTGATTATTCCGCCTCTTTTTAAATTAAAAAGATCTCGACCGTACATATAGGCGATTAAAGCGTTTTGCCCATCATGAGCAACATAAAGCACATAAAAAGTTTCACCGATTTTTGTAATGCGCGGATCTTCAATTCCTTTTTTTTCATATTTATATTTAGGAACTGCAAATGGTTTTTTCCATCGTTCTACGACTTTAGTCGGACCTTCTAGGCGAGCGTAGCCAAATCGAGACATATAGTTATTATCAAGCGCGCGATAGAGAACATGAACATTTTTCCCGTCTTGATAAATTCCCGGATTAAAAACAGATCTAGTTTCAAAGGGGAGCTTAGTCGGCTTAAAAATGATTCCATGTTTTTTAACTTTAAGCATATTTATTTTTTTATTAACACAAAAAAAGATTGAGAGAAAAAGAACTCAATTAAGTAAATTATACCAAAAAAAGATATTATTAGCAATAAAAA
>CAZDHZ010000058.1:0-5614 GCA_964505405.1 uncultured Gammaproteobacteria bacterium
AACACATACTGCTACCGTTAACGGATTAACTAACGGTTCTAGCTATACTTATTATATTAGATGCCAAGATACTTTAGGAAATACAAATGATAGTGATTATGATCATATCAGTTTCAGTGTTAGCAACCCACCGGCACCATCAGGAGGTGGTGGCGGAGGTGGTGGAAGATCTTATACTCCCCCAACACCTGTTCCAACTATTGCTTTAGAAGACCCGCTTAGTGTTTATACAGCTACCCGAGAAGAAGATAAGATTACATTGACTTGGGAAAATTCGGAAGCAGATAATTTTGAAGCGGTTGTGATTATTCGTTCAGATGATGAAGTTTTAGATTACTTAAGCTATGATGCAATTTTGGAATTAGGCGATAAATTATATGAAGGCACAGAAGAAATATTTATAGATACGGAAATAGAGCCTAATTTAAAATATTATTATGCTTTATTTATAAAATATGATGACGACACTTATTCCAAGCCTTTAATTATTCAAAAAGATAAAATATATAATCCGGACGAAGAAATTATTGTTCCAGAACTTTATAATTCCGGAGGAACTTATTCCGATTATAGTGATCTTAAAAGTTTAGGCGGAGTAAAAAGTAATATAGTAGAAATCGTTAGTTTTAATGAGGGACAAAAAATTTATGATCAAAATATGCAAGTATCTTTAAATGATACTACTAGGCGCTTATATGATTTAATTGTGAATCAAAGTCCACATGATCTCAGTAATCAAGACCGATATGCTATTGCTTACTTCATTCACGAAGGAACTCCAACTACGATTATTTTAGGTGCTGGAGAAAGAGCCGGAGTAGTTAACTCTTATTTATCGGTCTTCGATAAACTTCCTAGATCCGAAGGAGAATGGCAGGATGTAGTTAAAATTGCTAACGGACGATGGCCTACTGAACGAAGTGAAATAGCTGAACAAGCAGCTCAAAATAATTATTTTATGACTATTTATAAACGTAATCCGGATATGAATAATCCACATGATAACGCTGCTGTTACCGTAATTACTTATGGACTTAGACCAGCGGAAAGAAGTTTATTTAATGAACTCGCTGCTATAAATATATTTAAAGGCATTTACGGCGAAAAACCAAGTTCCGCTTTAGACTGGGACATCACTCGTGCTATTGCTTATAGCGGAGCTGTGAGATAAAGCTAAAATAAATTCAATTACATAAAACCCGCCATTGGGCGGGTTTTTGCTTTAAAGAATAAAAAGAAAAATAAGAAGATAATCTTCTTATTTTTCTTTTTATTCTTATTTCTCTTAATTTCACTTTCTCTCAATCTTCTCAATCTGCCCCGGTAAATATTTTCTTAAAGCTTCCGGGATAATTATAGAGCCATCTTCTTCCTGAAAATTTTCCATAATAGCAATCATGGCTCTGGTTACAGCAATTGCTGTTCCATTTAACATGTGTAAATAATCTTTTTTGCCATTCTTATCCCTATATTTAATATTAAGTCCACGCGCCTGATAATTAGTGCAATTAGAAGTAGAAGTAATTTCTCCCCAATCTCCATCTTCACCATTTTTATTTGGCTTGCCTGGCATCCAAGCTTCTAAATCATAAGTTCTAATAGCGGGCCCACCTAAATCAGCGGTACAATGATCCACTACTCTAAAAGGAATTTTTAATCCTTCAAAAATTTCTCGCTCTATATCTAATAATTCTTGATGAGCTTCCTCACTTTTATCAGGCATAACATACTGAAACATTTCAATTTTTGTAAATTGATGCACCCTAAAAATTCCCTTAGAAAATTTAGAATAAGATCCAGCCTCAGTTCGAAAACAATGAGATACTGCTACATATTTTTTAGGTAAATCTTTCTCATCAATAATTTCATTCATATGATAACCGCCCATAGTAATTTCCGCAGTTCCCACTAAGCTTAGATCCGTTCCCTCGATATTATAAACTTGAGTTGATTCTCCTCGTGGATTAAATCCTATACCTTCCATAACTTCCCTCTTTGCTAAATCCGGAGTAGAAAAAGGAATAAATCCATGAGTTATTACCTTTTCTAAAGCGTATTGAATTAAAGCAAATTCAAGCAAGGCTAATTCATTTTTTAAATAAAAAAACTTAGCTCCGCTCACCTTGGTCGCTCGATCAAAATCCACCAAATCATTTATCTCAGCTAATTCTTTATGATCACGAACCTTAAAATTAAACTTACTAGCTTCTAAAAAAGTGTCCATTACAGGGTTATCATCTTCATCGTCACTAACACGCACATCGCCATGAGTTAAATTTGGAATAGTCATCTGAATTTCTCTAATTTTTTCATTTAAAGGTTTTAAACTTTCTTCGTGTTTTTTAATATCTTCTCCAATTTTCTTCATTTCAATAATCTGCTCTGGACTAGGCTTAGATTTAGACCCGGCGTTCCTCTTGGCTTGCAATTCATTAAGCTCCGCTTCTACTTTACGTTTTTTTGCGTCAAGCTCCAAAAGCTTATCAATATCAACTTTAGCTAATCTATTTTTGGAATTAGTTTTAATCAAATCTTTATTTTCCCTAATAAATTTCAAATCTAACATACTTTTATATTTAATATTAATACTATTAATATTAGCGTTTTTTAACGTTTTGTCAAATTGATTATTTTATTTTTTATTCAGAAATTAAATTTTTTATTAACTTGATAATAATATCTTTTTCTTTTGCCTTGCTTTCCGCGACAAGAAGAGCTAAAGCCGTTAAAGCATTATCATTAATTTTCTTTTCTCCAGATTTTTTATAAAGATAATTTGTTTTATCTAGAAAATAAATAAACAAAAAAACAGCCGAGCGTTTATTGCCATCGGAAAATGGATGATCTTTGATAATCAAATATAATAAATGCGAAGCTTTGTCTTCAATTGTAGAATAAAGTTCTTTAGCACCAAAAGTTTGATAGAGGCCTTTAATAATTCCTTCAAAAGAAGAATCTTTTTGATTTCCGAAAAGATTAGTTGCTTCTTTTTTCTTAATTAATTCTTTTCTTAACTCAAGAATTATGTTCAAGCAATGTTCATATTTTAAAATATATTTTGTCTTTTTTCCTTTCTTATTAGAAAGCTTGTCTTTGTCATATTCCTCAAGTAAAGTTAAAGTTTTTGAATAATTTTCTAAAATATTTAAAATTTCCCCTTCCTGATTTTTTAATAACTCTTTTTTTGATTTTTCCGCTAAAAAAGAAATGGTTGTTTGCAGTTCTTTAAATTTATTTTGGTTTTCAAGCAGTATATTTTTATTAACGGAATAACCTTTTAATAAATGGTCTTTTAAAATTTTAGTAGCCCATTTTCTAAAATTTATAGCATTTTTTGAGTTTGTACGATAACCAATCGCTAAAATAATATCTATACTATAAAAAACAACTGGTTTATCTGAATTTGCAATATGCATTTTTTGCATATTGCTTTTTTCGCCAACTTCATTATCTGCAAAAATATTTTTAATATGCCTTGAAATAACTGACTGATCTTTATCAAATAATTTAACAATTTGAGACTGGGAAAGCCAAACGGTCTCATTTTTAAAATACACGTCTAAAACAACCTCTTTATTGGAAGTTTCATAAATTATAATTTCACCTTTTTGTTTTAATTTATTACTATTTTCCACCATAAAAAAATACTTTATTTTATTGATTATTTCTTCCAATCACTAATTAAAATTCCCTTCCCTCTCTTTTTAACAACAACTTTTTGACCTTTACGCCATTTTAATTCATCTAAAATTTCACGCGGAATAGTTACTCCTAGACTATTGCCATGAGAATATATTTTTCTGATTTTATTGTTTTTTAATTTTCTACGCATATTTTTATGTATACATTTTAATGTATATTTTAATGTATACATAAACTATAGCATAAAATATTATTTTTAGCGATAAAAAAAGAGGAGCAGTAACGCTTTTGCATTATTGCTCCTTAATTAAAATATTAATCCCAAAAAGATGAAAAATCCATATCATTAGGATATGGCGGTTGACCAAATTTCTCAACCCACTTAGCCCCTTTACCAAGTTCAGTATTAATAGGAATACCAGCAACACACAAAGGACAAGGATTTTCTTGAATATCATACTGCTCAAGAACAGGGTTCATTAAAGGATAAAATCCATCAACTCCAAGAGTCTCGGTATTTTGTTCGGCACGATTTGCAAAACACAAGAAAGCAATAATCTCTGCCGAAGCCTGCTCAATAAAAACAGATTTAACTTCCCGAATTGTTGTACCGTTATTAACGATATCCTCAACACCAATAAATATTTTTCCATGATAACTTTTAGCAAGTTTATCAGGAAGATAATGAACGTCCCGATCACCTACTTTTTTCAGTTCTGTTCTGGCAGGGAAAAACTTAATTTCCGGAAAATGCTCCTCCAAAAAACCAGCTACGCTTAAAGCAAAGGGAATAGCGCCATAAGCCGGACCGATAACTCCGACCTCTCTTACATCTCCAAAAGAAAGGCCGTTAGCAACTGCGTTATCAACCATTTCCTTAATGAGTTGAATTAAATTTCTTGCACCAATAAAAGAAAGCACCTCTTTGTTAATATATAAGTTTCCATGCATAAAACCAGCCTTAAAAACAAAGTGATCCTCAACAACAGCTTTCACTGACTCCAAAAACTCCATTCCCTTGTTCATATTAACCCTCCATTTCTAAAAACGCTCGATTAATCTCTGCCATAGTTCTTCTCTGACTTTCCTCTGCCGAGATTCCTTTATCTGGATTACCCTTCTTTATTTGGGAACCCATCACCACATAATCAGCACCATTAGATAAAGCCTTGGCAACTCCGGATACCCGAACTTGTTGACCTTTTCCCATCCAAGAATCACGAATACCCGGAACAACTTTTTCAAACCGTCTTCCAAAAATATAAGTTTCGTTCCGCTCTAAATAAGCCAATTCTCTCGGAGAACAAACCACCATATCAAAAGCAAATTCCGGATCATCACTTTCACAAACTCTTTTATATTTTCTCTGAACAATTCTCATATCATGAAGAATTTTTTCTTCCGGAAAAAGCCCATACTGTTCCAAACAATCCTGCTCGGAATTATCAGTTAAAAAACTTACTAAGGCGATTTTTGTTTGTGGCAACATCCTGCGAATTTCCAAAAATCCCATTCCAGACAAACTTTCCCGTACCGTAAGTATTCCCAGTAAGCATCCAGGAAAGTGCCAAGCAATATTTTTCAAAGTTCCGCTAGTATCAGCCAATTTTAAATCAAGAAATATACCAATTTTCTCCGCTACATCACTTTCTTTAATAAAACTTGCTACTAGAGATATAAGACGTGGACCACTATAGGGTTCTGAAAAAACAGCATCATTAAACTTTAAAAAAGAAAGAAGCCCCGCCAAACTCGAATTGGCTAAATCTTTCCTGATAGTTTCCAATAACAAATCATCTCCATACTTCCATCCATCATATGGTAAAATAACAGGGTTCTTTTTCATTTCATTTCTCCTTTTTTAATTAAAACCTATAATTTGCTATCAACCCCGATTCACCTCAACAATCTTATACTGTAGTTTTTCACCTCCCATACAAAATTTAATTCCATTTTCTTGAATTGGAGTTCT
>CAZDHZ010000059.1:0-5541 GCA_964505405.1 uncultured Gammaproteobacteria bacterium
AACAACCTTATGTCCCGGACCAACAAAATCAGGCTTTCAGAAAGAGGTAGGAAGTGAAAACTCAAATCTAGTAAAATACAAGTTGTTATCTTCTTCAGAAGAAGTTGCAAAAGATGGATATAATGCTATGTTAGTAGGAAAAGAAATAGAAATTCCAGGATTATTGTATTCTTCACTATTCAATACTTCTAAGATAATTCCAAGGAAAGCAAAAACAAAAATTATAAAAAAATTACAAGAATTAAATCGCAATTAATCTTGCAAATAGAATCGTGAAAAATGAAACAAAAAGTAGCACTAGTATTAGGGAGCGGTGGTGCTCGTGGAACAGCACATATTGGAGTCATTCGAGAACTTATCAAGCAAAACTATGAAATTAGTTCTATATCTGGCACTTCAATGGGAGCCTTAGTTGGAGGCGTTTATGCTGCCGGAAAATTAGATGAGTACGAAGAATGGCTTACTTCGCTCGGTAAAATGGATGTATTTAATTTGGTTGACTTTACATTAAGTACAAGTGGTATAATAAAAGCCGATAAGGTTGTAAAAGAATTACAGAAATTTATTCCTGATCAAAAAATTGAAGATCTACCGATTAAATATGCCGCAGTAGCCACAGATATAAAACAAGGAAAGGAAGTAGTAATAACTGAAGGAAGTTTATATGATGCAATACGAGCATCAATATCCATCCCGATGGTTATCACTCCACTACAAAAAAACGATACGCTATTTGTAGATGGCGGAGTGCTTAACCCATTACCCCTAAACAGTGTTTACAGACAAGAAAACGACATACTTATTGCCGTTGATGTTAACGCTCATATCCCTTATGAAAAATTAGCTGTCAAAAATCCTGAGATAGGCTATTTTGAACGTTTAACCAGAGGAAAGCTCAGTGGGTTTCAAAAAAAACTTTCTGAACTCATCCCGAAAAATAAAAAGGAAAGTCATGGATATTTTAGTCTTATTAATGATACCAGTAGTTTAATGTTAGCACAAATTACTAAATTATCTCTTGAGTTAAATCCACCAGATATCCTTATCCGGATTTCAAGAAAAGCCTGTGGAACATTTGATTTTTATATGGCGAGTGAACTTATTGAAATAGGTAAAAAAATCACCACAGAAAGTTTTAAAAAAAACAAATATCAATAAAGAAAAAATAGGATTAAATTATGATTTTTATTGCTTTTGCTATTGGGTTAATAATTTCCGTTCCTATGGGCCCTATAGGTCAGATGATGTTAAACAGATCCCTTGACAAAGGTTTTTGGAACGGATTTTCCATTGCTATTATTGTCACAATTGTTGATTTTATATTATGTGAATCTTTCCTTGTGGGAACTGTTTCATTAAGTTCATTAAATCCATGGATTATGATCGCTTTACAAATCATAGGTTTGCTTTTCCTTTCCTATATAGGAATAAAAGAGCTTATATTACCATTAATTAAAAACAGAAAACACAAAGCTGATTTAGACCAACTGGATTTAGATAATAAGGAAATAGTCAAAGTCATTAAATTAGATAAAAATACATTATTTAAAAATATTGGTACCGTTCTTATTTATTATGTTTCAAATCCTACATATCTTGCTTTCTGGCTTAGCTTTTCCGTTTTAATTAATCAGAAATTTATTGTTCATCACGACTTGCTCCATTATACTCTTTTCAGTCTTTTCTTCGCTTTTGGTGCACTTAGTATTCAATATATTACAATCTTATTTGTGAAGAAAGCAACTAAAACAGGATTGAAAAAAGAAATCTTAAAATACATCTCAATTCCTATTTATTCAACAACAATTCTATATTTCTTTTATACCATAATCCAAAATCTAGAACAACTATTAGCTTAATAATTATGAAAAAAATAACAGCAATAATTTGTGTTTACAATGAAGAGAAAACAATTAAAGATGTTGTATCAACAGCTTCACGCTACTTTTTTGATGAAGTAATTGTAGTAAACGATGGTTCAACAGACAAAACGGACGAAATATTAAAAGAGATAAATCCAGTTTTCAACTTTAAATATATTGTATTGCCTGAGAATAAAGGCAAAGGCTATGCTATGGCAACGGGTATTGAAAGCTCTTCTGGTGAAATAATTGTATTTATTGATGCTGATTTATCCGGTCTGCAAGAAAAGCATATTGCCAAATTAATTTATCCTGTATATAATAATGTGGCTGATATGGTTCTAGGGCAACCCACTGAAACATTAATTGATTACAGCATTAACCCCTTTAAATCTTTTACAGGCCAACGAACAGTATTAAAACAAGACATTCTCTCGATAGTTGAAAAAATGAAACACTCAAAATTCGGGGTGGAAACACTAATTAATCTGTATTATCAATCAGAAGGAAAAAAAGTTAAATACGTAATGCTAGAGGGATTAGTACACCCTACAAAATTTAACAAAACATCAACACCGCAAGCCTTAAAGGAATTTGTTTATGAAGGACATCAAATAGCTTTAACAGCCTTTAAAAATTTCGATTTAATTACAAAAACAATAAAAAATACAATTTCAAAATAATATGAACATGAAAAAGATAAATTTAATATTCGCTCTGTTATTTGCATTAATATTCAGTACAAATATTTCAATGGCACAAGAAGATGCCAATAAATTAAAAATTTCGGGAGAACTTATAACCGACCAGCGTTTTATTCTTGAATCCCCAAACGATTGGGCATGGAATGAAAATCGTTTAACGCTTAAATTCGACAAAAAAATTAGCGGCAATTCAAAATTCTACAGCGAAATATGGCTACGCAATATAGGCTTGCCAAATATTAACTCATCGGCAGATTTTTACAATAAAGGAATTATCGATCCTTATAACCTCGAAATTAGAGAAGCTTATATTCAGCTGTTTGGTTTTTTATCCGACAATCTTGATGTTAAAATCGGACGTCAAAGAATTACTTGGGGAACTGCCGATAAATTAAATCCAACAGACAACTTAAACCCTTACGACTTAGAAGATATATTGGATTTTGGCCGCCATCGTGGTTCCGACGCCATTAGTTTTGATTACTATTTTAATTCTGAGTTTTCCCTACAAGGAGTATATATTCCGTTTTTTGAACCAGTAAATATGCCCGTAGGAATTTTTTCCAATGCATTAACACCCAATATGGAATTACCACAAGGAATGACGTTAATGGGATTTTCAGACAATGTCAATATGCCGAAATATAACTTGGCAGAAAGCTCAACAGCAGGCTTAAAATTTAAAGGCTTTGCCAAAGGTTTCGATTTCTCATTGAGTTATATCTGGGGAAGAGATGGTATGCCCGTATCAACCTACAATACATTTACTCCTGTTAATTTAACTGGTGGTGTTAGCATAAATTCCGATTTATCGTTTTACAGAACTCACATATTTGGTGCTGACTTAGCAGGAAATATTGGAGGCGTTGGCGTTTGGGCCGAAGCAGCAGCATTTTTACCCGAGAATGAAGTAATAATGACAAATGATTTATCTGCATTTTATCCATCATCACCTGTTCCCGTAACACAGGATTCAACAGTATTGAAAAAAGAAGCTTATCTTAAATTTGTAATTGGTGCAGATTATAATTTTGCCAACGGAAGTTATCTTAATTTTCAATACATGCACGGCTTTATTAATGAAAGAGGTACAGATAATTTAAACGATTATTTCTTTGTTCGTTATCAAATGAAATTTTTTGATGATAAATTAAAATTCACCCCAATTGGCGGTGGATTTATTGTATCCGACTGGGATGAGGTGAAAAATAATTATGCAATAATATATGCTCCCGAACTTTCGTATATGGCAACTGATAATGCAGAAATAATACTATCGGCTGCAATATTTGATGGTAAAGGCGATAATATGTTTGCAAGTATGACCGACTACAATATGATGATGTTTAAGGTGAAATATAGTTTTTAGATAATTCCTTAAAGTTAATGTAGGTTATGCCTACATTAACTCGTCCTGAAATAAGTTTATACTAATTTTTATAAATATGAATAAACAAAAAAGAAGAAACTCCAAAAGTAAGACGATGTTTCAGACCCGTTCTCCAAGATTGTATTTTAATGAAAAAGAAGAACGAAAAATGGCAGAAGATTATTTGAATTTAGGAAAGACAATGACAACTATTTGTACTAAGTATACAGGAAGAATAGATGGTCAGTATCAAATAAAGAGATAGATGCATAAATATGGATACGAAGACAAACGTACTGTAAAAAATTATATTTTTGAAACAAATCCAAATGTAATGGAAAATAATGATATATTTTCAGAGACAGAGCCATCGAAGTATCACAAAAGTAATTATTAGAAGTCCCTATATTAATCAAAACTCAAAAATTGTTAAAAAAAAACTAAAAAAAAATGATTTTAAGATCTATTAGTTGCATATATCAATTAAAAACTAATATATTTGTCCCCGAATAAATATTGAGACTATGGAACAAGACAATTTACCATTAGGAATGGTCGTTGGACAAATGATGCGTGAGATACTCAGAGTACTGAAAAAACGTGACATTGAACAAGCTGAAGTTGTTTTGCCTATTGATCAACACGCTGTTTTACACATCCTAAGCAAAAGAGAATCAGATGTTATTTTGAAAGAAATGGCTGAAGCAATGGGTAAGGATAAGTCAGCTATACTGCGAATAATTGATGCTCTTGAAAAAAAAGAACTGGTAAGACGAGCTGTTGATTCAACTGACCGTAGAAAAAAATATTTAATGGTTACAAAAAAAGGTAAGCGAGTTATTGAAAAGTTTCTTGAAATTGAAGCAGAATTAAGAACAGAACTCAAAGAAGGACTTACCAAAGAAGATATGAAAACTTTTTATAAAGTTGTTAGCCATATAAAAACTAATGCAGAACAAATGTAGTTTTTTTAAATAATAGTTGACAACATCAACATTTGTTAATTGCAACTTATTATGTATTAATTAATTGTTTAAATAAAAATGAAGATGCTTAAATATTGCAAAATGATTTTAGGGAAAGTAAGCTTTGATAAATTTCTTTTTAAGAAAGAGTTTAATTTAAAGCATAGTTAATCAATAAGATATTGAGGGTTATTTTAATGTAAATTAATTTTTTTACAAAAAACGACGGGGTTAGTGAATATTAACTATCTTTACGGAGCTTTTTAATAAACCTAATAAAAGAGACTATTAATAATGGAAAAAAATAATATTTGGCTTACAATAAAAAAGAATGCTTATAAAGCTTTAGATCCTATTATCAATTTATTAATAAAACTAAAGTTAACACCTAACGGGATAACGATAATTGGTTTTTTAATAACAATAGCGTCTGCAATAATTTTAATTGCAGGAGCCGAAATTGGAAACAAAGCTGATACAAGGTATATCACTTGGTTCGGAATTATACTTTTATTAGCCGGTGTTTTTGATATGCTTGACGGACAATTGGCTCGTAAAACTAATCAAATGACAAAGTTTGGTGCATTATTCGATTCTGTTATAGATAGGTATAGCGAAATGGTAATGTTTTTTGGAATAGC
>CAZDHZ010000060.1:0-5414 GCA_964505405.1 uncultured Gammaproteobacteria bacterium
CTAGCTCCAGTCAAAAAAGTATGAAAGTTGCTCTTGAATATTTCATGGATTAAATTTGCAAATATTAAAATCTATGTTATTGTTTTAATGTGTTTAATTAAGTAATTTTATTTATAAAATATTATATGGCGAAAAGAAGTACTGGTGTTGGGAAGATGAAAAAATCTCATTCTCATAAAACCGCAAAACGGCTTGAAATCAAGCGTTTGATGCTTGAGGAGAAAGCTAAGAAGAAAATGAAAAAATAAGTTTATAAAAATTTAAATAACTCGCTTTTGGCGGGTTATTTTTATTTTTAATTTAATATAAGGTGCTCCGAGGATAAATAATAAGATAGAAAGCGAATTTTATGATGGATTTCGTTTTGTTCCTTTGGTTGAATAATTTTGTAATATTTTTTTAATTTATTATTAATGAAAATATTATATAATTAATGTGGAATTAATAAAGAATATATGGAGAGGAGGTGAATAATTATGAAATTAGCAATTAAAAAAAGAAAAGAGAATATGCCCGAAAATATTAGTCCGTTTGGCGGGGAAATTTTAAATTTGCAGGATAAAATGAATCATTTATTTGACAGCTCATTTTTTAAGCCGATTAATACATTTTTTGAAGATTATGGATGGCTAAGCTCTTCTTTTGCTTCTGATTGGTGGCCTAAAATTGATGTTTCTGAAACTGACAAGGAAATTACAATTAAGGCAAATGTCCCGGGAGTTGATCCGGCTCAGATAAAAATTGAAACTGATGAAAATAATTTAATTTTAAGTGGGAAAACCGAAGAAGAAAAAGAAGAAAAGGGGAAAAACTGGTATAGGATGGAAAGAGAAAGCGGAGAATTTCGCCGGGTTTTCAATTTACCCTCCAGCGTAAATAAGGAAGCTATTAAGGCTAGCACCAAGCATGGCACTATTAGTATAGTATTACCTAAAAAAGAGGAAAGCCACAAAAAGAAGATTGCGGTTGATATTAAAGATTAAAATAAATGAAAGCATAAATTTTTAATTTTAAAAAGTATTTTAGTCTTAACGCATTTTAAGAAGTGTGGTATGTTTATGTAATAAAAATAGGATATTAAAATATTAATTATTAAATTTAAAAATTTATGGAAAGTATAGAGAAAAAAAGTATGCCTTTGCTTGGGGATAATTTTCCTGAAATGAAGGTGCAGACCACTCATGGGTCTATTGATTTGCCTGGTTATTTTAAAGGTAAATGGTTTGTTTTATTTAGTCATCCGGCTGATTTTACTCCAGTATGTACTACTGAGTTTGTAGCCTTTCAACAGAGATATGATAAATTTAAGGCTTTAAATTGCGAGTTGATCGGCTTAAGTGTTGATCAGGTTTTTGCTCATATTAAGTGGGAGGAATGGATTAAGGATAATATGGACATAGAAATTCAGTTTCCGATTATTGCGGATACTGGGAAAGTAGCGGAACAACTAGGTTTAATTCATCCTGGGAAAGGGACTAACACGGTTCGGGCGGTGTTTATTGTTGATGCTGAGTCTAAAATTAGGATTATATTTTATTATCCGCAAGAATTAGGTAGAAATATGGATGAGATTTTACGTTCAGTAGAAGCAATGCAAATTTCTGACCAAAATGGAGTTGCTATGCCGGCTAATTGGCCTAATAACGAATTAATAAAAGATCATGTAATAGTTCCCCCAGCTACTAGTAACGAGATGAAAGAAGATAGACTTGTTAAAGCTAAGGCGGGAGAGCATGAATGTTATGATTGGTGGCTTTGTCATAAAGGTTTGTAGAAATAGGAATGAAAAGATAAATAAGAAAAATAAGAGAAATAAGAATATTATATTCTTATTTCTCTTTTTATTTTTATTTCTCTTATTTTTCAAGGACTTGACAAAATATAGATATGGGTATATACTCATATATAGATAATAATAAAAATGTTTCCAGGAATGAAACCCCTGAAAACTTATCTCTAGAAAGAGAGGTGATAAAATATGCCAAATAGAGATGGAACTGGGCCAGAAGGAAAGGGTTCAAGAACAGGAAGAGGTTTAGGTAACTGCGCTCCAAATGATAATGATAAAACCAAAGAAAATGCTCCTAGAGGATTTTTCGGTTTAGGAAGGGGACGAGGACGAGGAACTGGTGCTGGAGCTGGAAGAGGTTTTGGGTTTAATAGAAATAATGATTAAAACCAGAAAGGCCTTTAAACCCGTAAAAGATTTGTTTTTAACAAGTCTTTTGGGGCTTAAAAGTCTTTATTATTAATTTTTAGTTTGTTTTAATTTATTAATAAACATTATATGCGAAGAAGAATGGGAAGACCGCGTCTTCGAAGAAGACTTAGTTTCAATCCTAAAATAAAATATTTTAAACCACAGGGAGTGCCTATGTCTTCTTTAGAAGTGGTAGAATTAAATAAAGAAGAGGTGGAAGCTCTCCGGCTAAAAAATATTAAAAAATTAAATCAGAGAGAATGTGCAGAAGAGATGCATACTTCGGCAGCAACTTTTCAAAGAATTCTATCTTCGGCTTATTATAAGATAAGTTTAGCAATGAGCGATGGAAAAGCTATTCAGATTTTAGAAGATGAGATTTTGTGAATTTATAATTTTTAATGTTTAAAAATTTAGATTTAAAATTTATTTAAAAATTAAAAATTATAAAATTTAAAAATTTATGTTATACTTTATTTATGGATAATAAATATAATAAAATTGTAGATTTTCTTTTTGAGACTGGGATGTTAGCCAAAACTCCTCGTAGTGGTTTTTCTTTTTTAGGAAGTGGCGAACAAAGCGTAGCTGAACACAGCAACAGAACTACTTATATCGGATATGTTTTAGCGGAAATGATAGAAGAAGCTGATGTTTCTAAGGTTATTCAAATGTGTATGTTTCATGATATCGCAGAAGCTAGAGTTTCTGATTTAAATTATGTACATCAAAAATATACAGAAAGACATGAAAATAAGGCTGTAAAAGATTTAACTGATTCTTTGCCGTTCGGAAATAAAATAAAAAATCTTATCCATGAATATGAGGAACGGGAAAGTCTTGAAGCTAAGATTGCTAAAGACGCTGACAATTTAGAATTTTTACTTTCCTTAAAAGAGCAGAAAGATATTGGAAACAAAAGAGCGGAAACTTGGATTCCATCTTTAGTTAAGAGAATAAAAACAGAAGAAGCTCGTGATTTAGCGGAAAAAATAATTAAAAGAGATTCAGATAATTGGTGGTTTCATGATAAGGATGATGAGTGGTGGGTGAGTCGAAATAGCGGCAAATAAAAATAAGAATAAAAAGAAAAATAAGAGAAATAAGAAGCTTATATTTCTTTTATTCTTATTTTTTTTAGTTTTATTGACTTTTCTTTGTTAAGAATTTATAATTAAATAATAACACAAAGGCTAAAAGCCTTTTTTGTTTAGTTAATAATTTAGATTGTGTTTTGGTATTTTTTTGTCATGCTGAACTCGTTTCAGTATCTCTTTCTGTGAGCACGAATATTGTTTTCTGCTGAGATACTGAAACAAGTTCAGCATGACATGGTGCAAGTTCAGGATGACAAGGGATTCTTAATTCTTAATTCTTAATTTATAAATATGACCGCTAATGAATTACGTCAAAAATATTTAGACTTTTTTAAATCAAAGGGGCATTCTATTATTCCGAGTGCTTCTCTGGTTCCGGATAATGATCCGAGTGTTCTATTTACAACAGCTGGAATGCATCCTCTTGTTCCGTATTTAATGGGAGAGGAACATCCAGAAGGGAAGCGGATAGCGGATGCTCAAAAATGTATTCGGACCGGAGATATTGACGATGTGGGAGATAATCGTCATCTTACTTTTTTTGAGATGCTGGGGAATTGGTCTTTGGGAGATTATTTTAAAAAAGAGGCCATAGAATGGAGCTGGGAATTTATGACTGATCCGAAGTGGCTTGGACTTGATCCAAAAAGAATTTATGCCACGGTTTTTATGGGGAATGATAATTCTCCGATTGATCAAGAATCTATTGATATTTGGAAAGAACAGTTTAAAAAAGCCGGAATTGAAGCGGAAGTTTGTCCTTATGGTGAAAAAATTAATGGAAATGAAAATTATAAGATTTTCCCTTTAACTACTGATGATAATTGGTGGGGTCCGGCCGGAGAAACTGGACCTTGTGGACCTTGTACAGAAATGTTTTATGATACAAATAGTGATAGAGGAGCGCTTCAAGGAACTTTTGATAATGAAATAGATAATCATAGAGTGATGGAGATTTGGAATGATGTTTTTATGGAATTTAATAAAAAAGAAGATGGAAGTTTTGAAAAATTATCACAAAAAAATGTAGATACCGGTATGGGTTTAGAGCGAACCATTACGGTTTTGAACGGAAAAAGCAATGTTTTTGATACTGATTTTTTTGCTCCTATTCTTGAAAGCATAACTGAATTAAGTGGAAAAAAATATGGTGAAAATGAAGAAAATAATAAGGCGATGAGAATTATTGCCGATCATCTTAAGGCCGCCACTTTTATTATCGGAGATGATAAAGGGGTAACTCCTTCTAATGTTGATCAGGGATATGTTGTCCGGCGGTTAATTAGAAGGGCTTTGCGTTATGGAAGACAGCTCGGGATTAACTCTAATTTTTGGACTAAAAAAATTGCGGAAGTTGTTGTGGATATGTATGCTCATCATTATACGGAACTGGAAAAAAGAAAAGATATTATTTTTTCCGAATTAGATAAAGAGGAAGATAAATTTTCAAAAACTTTAGAAAAGGGTTTGAAAGAATTGGAAAAACATGAAAAAATTAATGGAGAAGTTGCCTTTAATCTTTTTCAGACTTATGGTTTTCCCTTAGAGATGACTGACGAAGAACTTTTAAGGCAGGGTAAGAAAGCGGTTAATAAGGAAGAATTTGAAAAAGCTATGAAAAAACATCAAGAACTTTCAAGAACCGCTTCGGCCGGGAAGTTTAAAGGCGGGCTGGCGGATGCCTCGGAAGAAACCATTGCCCTTCATACGACTGCACATCTTTTATTAGAGGCTTTGCGTCGAGTTTTAGGTTCTCATGTTGAACAGAAAGGGAGTAATATAACTCCGGAAAGATTAAGATTTGATTTTTCTCATCCGGAAAAAATGACCGATGAGCAAAAGCAGGAAGTGGAAAAAATAGTTAATGAGCAAATTAAAAAAGCTTTACCCGTTTCTATGGAAGAGATAAATTTGGACGAAGCTAGAAAAATTGGAGCTACCGGAGTTTTTGAATCTAAATATGGGGAAAAAGTTAAAGTTTATACTATTGGTGATGAAAAAGAAGTATTTTCTCGAGAGATTTGCGGAGGACCGCATGTTGAGAATATTGGAAATTTAGGAACATTTAAAATTAAAAAAGAAAGCTCTAGTAGTGCGGGAGTGAGGAGAATTAAGGC
>CAZDHZ010000061.1:0-5352 GCA_964505405.1 uncultured Gammaproteobacteria bacterium
TTATTATTTATAATACTTTACTATAATTATCTATTGTCAAAAAACAGTTATTATTTACTTTAATATTAGATAAATTGATATTAGCAAAAAAAAGAAGCCAGGTTTCGGATACCCGAAACCTAGCTTCTAATTTTGAGAATATATGTTTTAAATAACCTTATTTTTTAGCCTTCTTTCCTTCTTTTTTATCTGCTTTCTTTTTCTTGTCTGCTTTTTCTGGCTTTTCTTTTTCATCTTTCTTTTTCTCTGTTTTTTTCGGTTTTTCTACTTTTTCTTTTTTCTTTTCCTTATCTACTTCTGTTTTTTCAGACTTTTCTTCTTTTTCTTTTTTAGGACTTTCTTTTTTACTACTTTCCCCCTTAGCAATTTCACTAGAATAAGCGAGTCCCAAACGATGCTCTTTAGCTTCAATAGATACAATCTTAAAATTAGTAGAAGTTTTAGCTTTAAACTTTTCATTAATTTTTTCTTTTGGAGCTAGACCAACTTGAGTAACATGAGCTAAACCATGAATATCATCATCAAGCTTTACAAAAAGCCCAAAAGGATTTACTTTTAAAATTAAACCCTTCACAATTTGCCCTTGTTTATATTTTTCTCCCACATCACTCCATGGATCCTTCATCAGCTTTTTAGCGCTTAAAAATATTTTAGAGTTATCTAAACTAATTACTTCCGCATCAATCTTGTCCCCCACTTTATAAAGATCAGCCGGACTATCAATTCTCTGCCAAGCTAACTCGGAAATATGAATTAATCCTTCTAGGCTTTCTCCAAAACTTACAAAAACTCCAAAATCGGTAACGGCAGTAATAGTTCCCTCTACCTTTGTCCCTACTTTATATTTAGAAATTACATCTCGCTGTTTTTCATTCCAAGCTTCTTTTTCTGAAAAAATAATTTTATCTTCTCGCTCATCTAAGGTTACTACCTTGGTTTCAAATTCTTTTCCAACAAAACTTCTTAATTTTTCCAAAATTTTCCCTTTGTCTCCCCCATTAATACGTGGATAATTTTCCGGAGCTAATTGTGATACCGGTAAAAATCCGGAAATCTGACGATATTTTACTAAAAGACCACCCTTATTAGCATCCGTAATTTTAACATTAATAATAGTTTTTTCTTTAAAATGCTCACGCAAATCATCCCAAGCTTTCTCCTGTCCGGCAAAACGAAAAGATAATTCCAATTCTCCATGCTCATTATCGCTTTCTAAAACAGTAGCCTCAACTTCATCTCCCGGTTTTAAATTCGCATATTCTTCATCTTCTTCATAAAGTTCCGGTCCGCGAACAACTCCAGTAATAAGTCCATTAATATCAAGTTTTACTTCAGCCTTTGAAGCTGAAATTACACTACCTTTAATTAGTTCTCCTTCTTGAGGAACCTTAAAACTGTAGTCATCAAGCATTTTTTGAAATGCTTCTACTTCTTTTTCTCTACTTTGTTTTTGATCAGTCATTTTTATTAATAAGCTTTTTAAATAATAAAAAAAGCATATTTAACCTCTTTTTTTAAAAAAGAAGTCCCTAACCGCCTTTTTAAAGTTTTTTTCTTTAAAATCAGGGAATTTATAATTGGCGTTAATTAAATTTTAATTCTTCTATATTAGACTCGAGTCTATTATACATGAACCCTAAAATAATACAAGGGCTACATAAAAAAACCGAGCTTAAAATCGCTCGGTTTTTTATGTAGTTCTTATAAAATTATTCTTTAATTCCATCCAGATTTACATCATAAAGTATTCTTTCGCTTAAATGAGTATATTTTAAAATTTCATTTTTATGAAACCAAATTTTAATTTCTTGCTCAGCTTCTTCTATCTCTCCTGAAGCATGAATTAAATTTCTAACGCTTCTTCCGTCCGCATCAGCTAAGGCGTAAGAATCTAAAGTAAAATCTCCACGAATCGTTCCAACATCAGCTAAAAGAGGCGCGGTAGCTCCGGTAACTTTTCTCACTAATTCAACAGCACCAGCTCCCTGCCAAATCATAGCTACTACCGGACCCGAACTTAAATATTTAGCATTAGCTTTTAAAACCGCCCAACCATTATCTTTGTTAGTTTTGTAGGGAGACTCTTCTCCTTTTTTTTCATAAGCGGCCCGAGCTTTCCGACCAACTTCTTCAATCCACTCATCTCCCCCCACTTCATAATAATGCTTAATAGCCATATCTTCTTCCGGAATAAGCATCTTTAAAGCAACGAGTTTAAGACCCGTCCTTTCATAACGTTTAATTATTTCGCCGATCAAAGACCTCTGTACTCCGTCCGGCTTAATTACCACTAATGTTCTTTCATTTTTCATAATAGATTAAGCAAATAATAGACAAATGATGCGAAAAATTAAATCCACATCATTTTATTAATCTGCAAATTAATATTTTATTTTAGATACTTTTTAATAGCAGCGCTTACCTGGCTCGGGGTTAAACTCGCTTTAACTAAATAATCTGTCGCTCCAAATTCTTCACCTTTTTTCTTGTCTTCCTCGGTTCCTAAATTAGTAAGCATAATTACAGGAACATTTTGATTTTTCTTTCTTATTTCTTTTAAAACCGCAAAACCGTCCAGTTGAGGCATAATTATATCCAAAACAACTAAATCCGGATTATTTTTATTAAATTCTTCAATAGCCACCGCCCCATCATCAGCCATAAAACATTCATAGCCATCTTGTTCCAATTTAATTTTATACATTGAGCTGATCATGAAATCATCTTCAGCAACAAGTATCTTTTTTTTAGGCATACTAGGAATTACAAATCTTTAGGAATTTACAAACCATAAAGATTTTAATAAACAATAAGTTAACTATCTGTATTATAAGCTATGAATCCTCATCTTGCAAGTCTTTTTAAATTATCCCCGTCGCTTATTATTCTAATGGTAGCGTCTAAATCCGTTCTATATATTTTTATATTCATGCGCTCTAAGCGTTTTAAAACCCGTAAACTAGGATGATTAAATTTATTATTTTCCCCCACTTCTATCAGTGCAATTTTCGGATTAACCGCTCTTAAAAATTCTTCCGAACTTGATGTGTCTGAGCCATGATGCCCTATTTTTAAAATATCCGCGCTTAAATCCAGATTTCTTCCCAATAAATTATTTTCTAGTTCCAACTCTGCATCACCCATGAATAAAAATTTATTATTTTTATATATTAGTTTATTAATTATAGAAGTGTTATTTAAATTTGTCGCTTCTTTTCCAAAAATAGCTTGATCCGGATATAAAAATTCCAGAAAACAATCCGGTCCTAAAATTATTTTTTGCTCATGATCAATAATAATCATGGAAATTTTTTTCTCTCTAATAATTTCAAGCCATTTTAAAAAATTAGGAGAATTATGTGGAACTCCGGTATAAATAATTTTTTTAACTTCATATCTTCTTAAAACTTCAATCAAACCGGAAACATGATCATCATGAGGATGAGTTAAAATCATCAAGTCAATTGTTCTGTCCCACCAAGGAAGCTCTCGAGAAAGGCAATCAATAATTTTAGAATCGGGTCCACCGTCTATTAAAATATTCTGACCGGCTGGCGCTTTAATCAAAATCGCATCACCTTGCCCCACATCTAAAAAATCCACTTCTAAATTTTCTGGAGAATCATAAGCCCATAAAAAAACCGGAATTGAAATTAAAACAAAAACAATTCCGAGAATTAATAATATTTTATATAATTTTGAAAACATAAGCCCCTCCTTAAAGCTAGCCCAAATTTAAGGCAAGCGACGCTTTAAATTTAAAATCATCCCCAAACTAAAGAAAAATAATAAAAATCCAAAATGAAGACTCCAAAAATAATGATCAAAAGAAAATAATATTATCAAAGCAAACAACAAGGATAAATAAAAAATATTATTTTTAAATATTAAATAGCTTAAATAAAATATGAAACTTAGAAAAGCTAAAAAACCAAAAATTCCAATTTCCGCTAATATTAAAATAAAAACATTATGTACCGGCTGATAAAAATATGATTTTTTATTTGGATATACTTCTTTTTTCAGAGCTAGGGCATAATTTCCCATACCTACTCCAAAAAATAAATTATTTTTAATAATTTTCTGAGCATCTTGAATCCCGTTTATTCTTTCTATATTTGATTTATTTTCAAGTCTTAAGTTTCCTAAAATTCTAGCTTTAAATAAATTTGGATAAATTGAAAATAAACTTATAAATATCAAAGAACTTGCGAAAAGAAATTTTAAAGATTTAAACTGCATTTCTTTATTTTTTTTGCAAAAAGAAAAAATTATTAGCAATAATAAAGAGGATGCAAAAGCTAAATAAGCTCCCCGAGAAAAAGTTAAAAAAAGAGCTGTGCTTAGAATAATCAATAATACATTCTGTCCTAAAAATCCTAAGTTAAACTTGGACATGCCTAAGCTAAGCTTGGGATTTTTGTTGATCAATAAAAGCAAAATAGCAATTACTAAAAGTCCGCCTAAAATATTTGGATGATCAAGTCCCCCATAAGCGCGCAACCATCTTTCTCCGCTTAAAGTTTCAATTACAGACACTCCTAAATCTCCCGGATTATGTTCCGCTATCCCAAACCATTTATTTTTAAAACTTACTTGAAAAATAAATTGATAAATAGCGAGTAAAGCTTCCCATAAAACTCCAACCATAAAAAAATAAAAAAGTTTGATTTTATTATATTTAGCCTTGAGTAATAAAAACAATAAACCCACGCCAAGTAAAAACCATCCATACTTATAAAAAGCTAAAAACTTATCATATGCAAAAAAACAAGAAATAAATATAAATAAATCTAAAACTCCTAAAATAAATACGAAGTGCCCCGAGGGTGCAAAGTGCCCCGAGGGTAAAAATCGCCATTCACGATTAGTAATTTTCACCTTCGGGGCACTTTGTAGTTCTTTTGTTTTAAAAATCCAGAAACCGAATAATAAAATGAGAGAAATAAGAAATAAATCTGTTAAATACAAACTATAAGTTCCATATTCAAAATATCCGCCGTTTAATTCTCCCGATTTCAAAATTAATCTTGTTTGCAGAGTCAAAATAAAAACAAAAAAATATAATCCATATTCAATTATTTTTTCTAAAAATTTCATATGCTACAATTCATAAACTAATTCTCCTCTCCTTTGTCATTCCTGGCGAGCGGAGCGAGGGAAAGGAATCTAGGAGAAAAAGGTAAAAATATTTTTTAACTTGAGAAGATTTAGATAGTTTTATATGCTTTTATTTTGTTTTTTTTTATTTAATTCTTTATCCCCTGGATTCCTTTCCCTCGCTCCGCTCGCCAGGAATGACAAGAAGAAAAGAAACTGTCGTCGAATTAATTAACTTATACAGAAATGACA
>CAZDHZ010000062.1:0-5307 GCA_964505405.1 uncultured Gammaproteobacteria bacterium
AAAAAAAGCAGCACAAAACCGCTTTATATTAATAATTATATAATTTTATTATTTTAAACATAAAACTAATAAAAAATATTTATTTATTTTATTATAGCATGCTTTCGCTTAAAATAAAAAAACATGATTTTAATCATGTTTCTTTTTAATATTTTAAAATTTTAAAATTAAGCCATTTTTTTCTCCAACGATTTAATTTTCTTTTCAAATCTTTCTTCCATCAATGTAAATTTATTTTTTAATTCTTCAATTTCAAAACGATAAGCAACATTAGTCAAACGTAATTTTACATCTTCAATATCTGTTTCTATATTATCAAGACGGTTTTCAACTTTATCAAAACGTTTATTAATTCCAGTTTCAAGATTAGTAAAACTTTGATTCATAATCGCTACCAAATCATCAACATTTCCTGTTAATTTATCAATAGACCCCTGTATTTTATCTAATTTTTTATCAGACATAAATATTTTTTTTATTATGTCATAATTATAACAAATACAAAAATCTTGTCAACGCATTTTCTGAACTATGTAACACAAAATTCTTCACTCCATTTAAAATGACAGATAAGAAAATATTAATTGTTAACCCGCCTGCAACGATGTAGTACTTCGGGCAGGTTGTTAATTCTTAATTGAATCAAACCCCAATCTCATCAATAACAGTCAAATTCTTATTTTCTAGAATTCCATAAACAAAAACATCAGTAATGTCTCTTCTATATTTAAATTCTTGATAGTCCATGACCGTAAAATTTACTTCTCGACCAAGTTCGGTTTCTAATTCTTTAATTAATTTAAGTAATTTTGACTTATTAAAACGTCCCACTAAAAACAGATCCACTTGCGAGTCTTCATTATTTACAAAAAATCCGCAAAATATTAAAAGTTTAGGCTTGCCGGTTTTATGAATTTTATTTACAAAATCTTTTTCATACAAAATTTGCGCTTTAATAATTAAAGCTTTTATTTCTTCATAGAGAACAAAATCTGTGTTCACCTTAAAATATTTTTTATCCACTTTGGAAACAGCATCTATCTTCTTAATTTTCTTGTTTTTGGATTTATTAGACGAAGTTATATACTGCGCAAAATCACCCACCTCTTCGTCTTCTTCTTTAAGAGTAATTTCGGGATTAGAAGTTAGGATTCCAAATTTTTCCAAATTCTCAAGTTCTCGTCGAACAGAATTAATTTGCAATTTTAAATCACGAGTAATCTGCCGAATATAATATTTCTCTTTCGGATTTAATAAAAATAATTTTAAGATTTTAACCCTAGCTTTTGAGCCAAATAATTTACCAAGCATCATTTAAGTATTTACCCTATTAAATAAAATTTCTTTCAAAAACAAGGGTAGAAAAATTTATTATTATCATTAGCCCTGGTACTAACAAGAAAGAATATGCATTTAACAGGGTTTACTTATTATCTATATTTATAGTATAATATAAGATGATAAAAGTCAAAAAAGTATAAACAAGAAAGCAAAAAAACAAGAAAGCAAAAAAACAGTAATTTTTATCTACTTTAAACTTTTTACTTTCTACTTTTAACTATATAAATGCACTATAAAATAGCCCAACTAAGCCTAAGTCCGGGAAGAAACGCTAGCACTAGCGGAGATGTTTTTGTTGCTCAGCCGGATTCTATTAAAGAAGATCTGGCAGGAAAATTATTTATTATTATTGAGATAGAAAACTCTACAACTAAAGATTTGAAAATAATCAATTTTTTAATTGATAATTTGCACCATAATTATTATAATAGCGAAAAAATACTTTTAAGGGAAAGAATAAGCACTTTGAAAATTGAACACATTTTTGAGGCAGCGTTAGCTAAAACAAATAAAAATTTTAATGCCTTTCTGGAAAGCAATAAATATGTCCTTAATCCTTCCTCAATTAATTTAACTGCCGGAGTAATTCATGAAGATAATCTATATCTTGCCAATAGAGGTAAAAATAAAGCCTTTTTGATATATAAGAAAAAAGATGAGAATGAAAATAATAAATCTTATGGATCCATAGACATATTTAACGAACCTGATTCTAAGAATAAAACCGCACATGATAAAAATGATTTAAAAAAATTATTCTCTAATGTAATCAGCGGGAAAATTCCGGAAAATGGACAATTTATTATTACGAACGAAGCTCTACCGGAATATTTATCAAACAGACAAATTACAGATATCATTTCTACTCTTCCGCCCATGAGCGCAGTTGAACAAATTAAAAATACTCTTTCTAAAATTAATACCTATGTTTCTTTTTTGGGTATTATTATTAAAAGCTCTAAATTACATCAAAAAAGTATACAAGAAAATGCCCCAATCGCAAAAGCTCAAGATTCCATAATTGACCTTAATAAAACCGAAGAACAAACAGAAAATCTTTTAACTCCAAGCGGAACTATTAATATTAAAAAATGGATTAAAGTTCCAACGCTTTTAATGAAAAAAAGGGAAGCAAAAACCCATACCGAGCAAAGCCTAGGACTTAAAGATAAAATTTTAGTTAAAAAAAGCTCTTTAAATTTTAAAATATTTAAAAAAATATTTGAATTTATAAAAAATGTTTTTATCTATATTATAAATTTTGTATTCTTTATTTTTAAAACTGTATCAAAAAAACAAAATCTTTCTCAGGCAATTTTAAAGGCGAAAGAAATAATATTATTGAAATTTAAAACAACAAAAAACAAACTTAAAGCCATTAAGCAAAAAAATAAAATTCTAATAGCTGTTTTTAGTATTTTTGCCTTGTTATTTATTATTAATATCGGGTTTCAGAAAAAACAGGAAATCAAAGAAGAAGAGAAAAAAAATTATGAAGAATTAAATACTTTAATTGAGCAAAAGCAGAACCAAGCCGAAGCTAATCTTTTATACTCTAATGATAAGGGAGCGCTAGAAGCCTATGAAGAAGTTAAAGAGCTTTTAGAAAAACTGCCCCAGGAAAGCGAAGAGCAGATAGCTAAACATGAAGAATTTAAAGAGAAGTATAATCAATTTCTGGAAAAAATCAGAAAAATCACTAAAATAAATCCGGAAGAGATTTCTAATTTTAATAATTTGATTAAAAATGCAAATCCGAATAATATAATTTCTTCTCCGGGAAATAATAAAATTTATGCCGGAGATTCTGAGCAAAAATCAATTTATATTTTAGATACTTTAGATAATTCCACTACTATCTTAGCTGAACTTTCAAGACCGATTAATTCTCTCCTTTACCCGGCAAAAAGTGATTCCGGACAAATTTATTATTATAATAACAATAATATTATAAATTTTGATATTGCAAGTGAAACTCTGGGAGAACTTAATATAACCTTAAATCAATCCTCTATAGTATCGGCCGATACTTATAATAATCGCCTTTATTTATTAGAGACTGGGCAAGGACAAATTCTACGCTTTAATAGAAATGGCGAGAGCTTTTCCTCTCCTTATGCCTGGAGCCAGCCTAATTCGTCCTTAAAAGAAGCCATAGACATGAGCATAGACGGAAATATTTTCGTGCTTTTAAAAAACGGGGAAGCTCTCAAGTTTTTAAGAGGCGAACTGCTTGATTTTAAATTAGAACTTGTTGATCCCCCACTCTTAAACCCAACAAGAATATTAGCCTCAAAAGAAAATGATTATTTATATGTTCTTGAACCGGAAAGTTCTAGAATTATTGTTTATAATAAAGAGGGTGAATTCCAGATGCAATATCAAACAGACAATTTAGATAATATTAAAGATTTTCAGCTTGACGAGGAGACTAAAACAATTTATTTCTTAAATAAGTCTTCGGTTTATAAGGCAGAAATGACTCATTAAAATTTTTGCAATTTTTAATTTTATAATTTTTAAATAAATCTTAATTTTTAATGTTTAAAAATTAAGATTTAATATTTATTTTAAAAATTATAAAATTTAAAAATTGACCAAAGGGAATACTCTTGAGTGTAAAAATTAATTAATTCCAAACAAAAAAGCAGGTAATTAAACCCGCTTTTTTTGTCAAAAATATCTAGCTTATTTTAATGTCACTTTCCCTCCAGCTTCTTCAATCTTCTTTTTAATTTCTTCAGCCTCTTCCTTTTTAATACCTTCTTTAATAAGTTTAGGGGCAGCGTCAACTAAGTCTTTAGCGTCTTTTAAGCCCATTTCGGTAATAGCTCTAACCGCTTTAATAACAGCGATTTTATTTGCACCAGCTTCGCTAAGTTCAACATCAAAGCTAGTTTTTTCCTCTTGAGCCTCTCCAGCTCCAGGAGCAGCAGCCATCATCATGGCAGGGGCAGCAGCAGAAACACCAAATTTATCCTCTAAGATTTTAACTAATTCAGCTAAATCTAAGACAGACATTTTTTCAATCTCTTCAACAAGAGACTTAAATTTTGCAGGAACTACTACATCTTTTTTTTCTTCAGTAGTTTCTTCTTGTTTTTTGTCTTCAGTCATATTTTTTTGATTAATAAATTATATTTAAATTAATATTTGTGAATTTGTGTTATGATTTGTGAATTTGTAATACTCTAAGCTTTTTTCTCCTCAATAGCTTTTAAAACAGTAACTAGTCCTCTTAAATTTCCAGCAAGAACATTAACAAATCCGGAAACTGGAGCATTAAGAGAACCCACAATCTTAGCATACAATTCCTGCTTACTTGGTAATTTAGATAAAGCGCTTACTTCTTCTTTGTTTAAATATTTATTTTCTAAAATTCCTCCCAAAAAATCAATATTGTCTTTATGAGTTTTTTTAAACTCACCAACAATTTTAGCCGGAGCAACTTCGTCCTCATAACCAAAAACCACAGCTACTCTTCCTTCAAAATCTTTAATGCTTAAATTTTCAATTTTAGCTTCGGCAAAAGCTAAATTCATCAAAGTTTTTTTAGCTACCATATATTCACTATTTTCTTTTTTCAATTCTTTTCTTAATACCTCATTTTCTTTCACTTCTAAAGCATCAAAATTTGCAAAAACAATTGATTTTGATTTTTCAATTTGCTTCTTTAAAGTTCGCACTATTTCCTGTTTTTGTTCTTTATTTTTAGCCATATTTAGTCAATTTTCAATTTTCAATTTTCAATTTTCAATAAATTTATTGAATTTAAAAATATCCAACTTGAACAAATTATTTTAAAAAATTATTATAATCAATAAAAAAATCCCTGGAAAACCAAAGATGTTAAAAACAAAAGTATTATTGTTATCTAACCTCAGCGGGACTTACTTTTACGCCTGCTTTCTCTGGTTTCTTTTTGATATAGCTATGTTAACATATTCATAATATATGTCAAGAGAG
>CAZDHZ010000063.1:0-5222 GCA_964505405.1 uncultured Gammaproteobacteria bacterium
AAATCCCCCCGCTCCTTATAATTCTTAAACACCCCAAAACTAGCACAAGCTGGTGAAAGGAGAATAGGTTCGCCAGAGCTTGTATGTTCAAAGGCAAATGATACCGCCTTTTTCATATCAGAAACAAATTTTATTTTATTTTGATCGTAACCCACACTCTTAAGCTCCTTATAAATCCGATCACTCCCAAGCCCCTTAAATAAAATTACAAACTTTACTTTTTTCTTTATGGCTTGTGCAAGTTCTTTAAAATCCGAACCTTTATCCGCTCCTCCTAAAATTAAAATTACATTTTCTGAAAAAGAATTTAAGTCGGCGATTGTCGCTTCTGGAGTGGTAGCAAAACTATTGTCATAGCATTTACTTCCTCGTGCTTCTTTAACAAATTCCATCCGGTGAGGCAAGGCTTTAAATTTTTTAACACCCTTTTTAATAATCGCTTCCTTGATATTTAAAATCTTAGCAACTTCTACAGCTGCTCCAACATTTTCCTTATTATACTCTCCAAATAAATTACTTAAAAGCTCTGATTTTTTAAAATAAACTTTCTTTCCTTGCCCTAAGTCAAGTTTACCTCGTCCTTTTTCTCCAGAAGATTGCAAAAATTCACGACTTAAAACTGCAAAATCGTCTTTTTCTTGAAATTTAAAAATATTTAATTTAGCCTCACAATAATCTTTTAAACTTTTATGATAATTAGGATTCTTTGGATCTGCCGGACTTAGATGTTCTGGACTTAAATTTGTAATTACACTAATATGCGGGCTCTGCTCCATATCTTCCAGCTGAAAACTAGAAAGCTCTAAGACAACAAAATCATCACTTTGCACCTGATCGAAAAACTCAAAAACAGGAATTCCAATATTCCCTCCCCAAAAAACTTTCTTCCGAGCTGCTTTTAAAATCTGAACAATTAAACCAGAAGTAGTTCCTTTTCCTTTAGTTCCACTCACTCCAATAATATTTTTAGTGGGGCTAAGTTCAAAAAATAATTTTATAGCCGAAGATATTACAACACCACTTTTTAAAGCATCCTGAATTTTAGATTCAAAAATCGGCCATCCGGCGCTACGAAATAAAATATCAAAACTCTCCAACTTATCTTGTGCATTTTCACCTAAATACCAATTAATAAATTCATACTGTTTTAATTCCTCATAACGCTCTCCCAATTTCTCAATATCCCGCCCATCAAAAATACTAATATCCAAATCCAAACCAAGCTTAATTAAATAATTAATTAAAGCTAGATTCTCGATGCCTAAACCCAAAAAAGCAATCTTTTTATTTGTTAATTCTTTTAAATTCATAAATTCTTATTTCTCTTATTTCTCTTATTTCTCTTATTTTTCTTTTTATTCTTATCCAAACAGCTTAGAATGTGAGCCAATACGTAAAAGTAAAATAATTAATTCTGATTTTTCTTTTTTATAAATAAGTAAAAGATTTGGTCTTAAATGACATTCAAAACAATCTTTAAACTCACCTTTTAATTTATGATTTTTATAAATATCCGGAAGTTTTTTCCCTGACAACAAAAAATCCACCATTTTTTTTAAATCATTTTGAACGGCAGAATCATATTTTAAAACTTGTTTATAATCTTTTTTAAAACGTTTAGAATATTTAATTTTAATCATGCCAAGTTTTTAATTAATTCATCAGAACTTTCATATTCTTCGTTTGTATTTTCAGCTTCTAAAATAGATGCTTTTAATTCTAGAGATTTCTTTAAAGTAAAACCGTTAGAATCTCTTAATTCTAAAGGCATATTCCCGGTAACTACAACCTGCCTCAACATCATCTTAATAGCAGTGCTAATATCCAAGCCCATATCTTCCAAGATTTTCTGAGCCTGCTTTTTAGTCTTAGAATCAATCCTAAGCTGAATTTGATTATCTTGTTTTTTATTGTTTGAGGGCATATATATAATTTAAAGTTAGAAAGTAGAAAGTTTAAAGCACTACTACTTTTCATTAATAATACTAATACTGTAATGCAAAAACATTAATTTGTCAATACATTAATAATAATTAAAATTTATCTTATTTATCGTCTTTATGTATGTTAGATAATTCACCAACGACTTTGTCCCCTGCTTTTAACACCCATCTTGTCATCCTGGGGGCGCGAAGCGCAACCCGGGATCCAGGAGAAAAAGATATAAATATTTTTAGACCTAAAAAGTGTTAAGTAGTACATAGCTTCTCCTCCTGGATCCCGGATATTTTTCTGCGCATTCGCTCCGAAAAATTCCAGGATGACAAAAAAAGAATATAAGCCCAAACACTAGTACCTTTAAACTGCTAAACCTCCCCCCAATTGTCCCCTTGAGCAACGTCAACTACAACCGGAACACGCAATTTAATAACATTTTCCATAATCTCTTTAATTTTCTCAGCATATTTTTCAACCTTCTTCTTCGGAATTTCAAAAATTAATTCATCATGAACCTGTAAAAGCATTTTTATGTCTTTATCTTTAATCTGCTCAAAAATTTGAATCATTGCTATTTTAATCATATCTGCCGCTGTTCCTTGCAAAGGAGTATTAACCGCCATCCGCTCTGCACTTTTTCTCACCATCACTACACTTGAATTAATTTCTGGCAAAAATCTTTTTCTCTTAAATAAAGTTTCAACGTACCCTTTTTTTCTCGCTTCTTTAATTTTATCATCAACATATTTTTGCACTCCCGTATAAACTGTAAAATAATTATCAATAAATTCTCTTGCCTCTAGATAAGAGATGTCTGCTGTTCGAGCTAACCCATGCGGACCCTGTCCATATAAAACTCCAAAATTAATTGCCTTCGCTTCCCTCCGCATTTGAGATGTTACATCTTCTAGATTAACGCCATTAATCTCCGCTGCCGTAGCTTTATGAATATCCGCTCCGTCCTTAAAAGCTTTGATCATTTTTTTATCTCCAGACATATGAGCTGCAAGTCTTAACTCAATCTGCGAATAATCAAGTGATAATAACTTATTCCCCTTTTCAACCACAAAAGCTTTTCTAATCTCTTTCCCCATCTCAGTCCTAGCTGGAATATTCTGCAAATTAGGATTAGTAGAAGAAAGTCGACCTGTCGCCGTTACGGTTTGATTAAAACTAGTATGCACTCGCCCCGTTTCCTTGTTTACAAGCTCCGGCAAAGCATCAATATATGTGTTGACCAACTTAGATAATTCTCTATGCTCCTGAATTAAAACTATAATCGGATGTAATCCTCGCATCTTCTCAAGTTCATCCGCTCCAGTGGAAAATCCGGTTTTTGTTTTTTTAATTCCATTAGTAGAAATCTCCAACTTTTCAAATAAAATATATTTTAATTGTTTAGTGGAGCGAACATTAAATTCTTCTCCTGCTTGTTTATAAATTTCTTTTTCAAGATCATTAATTTTTTTATTCATTCTCTTACTCATCTTAACTAAAATGCAAGAATCAATTTTAATTCCATTATCTTCCATAGAAGAAAGAACATCAACCAAAGGCAATTCCATGTTTTCAAAAAGTTTAAACAAATCTTCTTCTTTCAATCTTTTCTTTAAAGGCGCAATAAGCCTATTTGTAAAATCAGCATCCTCACAAGAATAAAGATTCATTCTTTCAGCCGAAACCTCAGAAAAAGTTTTCTTATCTTTTCCGCTCCCAAGTAAATCGCTCGTTGAAATCTTTTCAAAACCAAGTTCCGAAAAAGTTAAAGCATCAAGCCCGTGTCCCCGAGTCCCTGGACTCAAAAGATAAGAAGCAATCATAGTATCAAAATCAAGCCCCCGCACTTCTATCCCATGACTTTTCAAAACCCGATTATCAAACTTAGCATTATGAGCCCTCTTCTTAATTTTATCATCCTCAAAAATGCTTTTCATTTTTTTGAGCCAATCTTCTCTCCCGACAGAATGAACTTTGTTCTCTCCACCAAATAACGATCCCTGGCTTTTCTTCTCACTTTCAACTTTTACCTTTTTACTTTCAACTAGCACATAGTGCGCCTCCCCCTTCTTCCATGAAAAACTAATTCCAAGCAAATCCGCGGTCATCGGATCAAGCGAAGAAGTCTCCGTATCAAAACTAAAAGCTTTCTGCTTTTTTAAATCTAGCAAAAACTTTTTAAATTTAGATTCGCTATCTACTAAAGTATATTTAAAACTATTTTCGTTCCGTTTAAATTTATCCTCACTCGCACTAAGCCTTTTTTCTTTCGTATCTAAATCAGATCCATTAAAAATTTCCTGCATCCGCGGAAGCAAAGACTTAAATTCAAGATCACTCAAAGACTTCACAATTTTTTTCTTATCTAAATCAGCAAATCGTGCTTGTTCTAAATCAAATTTCATCGGCACATCACATTTTATAGTCGCTAATTCATAACTTAAGTAAGCCTGCTTCTTATACTCTTTCAATAAACCAAATATCCTCGCCTTAATTTTCTCTTCCCTTTGTTCACTACTTTTATCTACATATTCATAAAGCTTATCCAAGGTCTCAAATTTATCCAGCAATATTATAGCCATCTTATCTCCAATTCCCGGGACACCCGGGATATTATCACTCGGATCTCCTCGTAAAGCCTTATAATCTATAATCTGATCAACTCGCACTCCCATTTTTTCCTTCACTAAATTTACATCATACAAAATAGAATCATTTAAACCCCGACTCATAGAATAAACTTTCGTATGCTCATTAACTAACTGTAAAGTATCCTTATCTCCAGTCACAATAATACTCTCTATCTCAAAATCATCCTTATTTTTTTCTCTATCCACTTTACTCTTCTCACCACCACTTTCTACTTTAAACTTTTTACTTTCAACTAGCGAAGCAATCGTCCCAATTAAATCATCAGCTTCAAAACCACTTTTTTCAAAAACAGGAATATTAAAATCAAGAGCAAGTTTTTTAACCATCGGAATCTGAGCATAAAGTTCATCCGGGGCCTTTACTCTCTTCGCCTTATACTCTTTAAATTTTTTATGTCTAAAAGTTGGCCCCTTCTTATCAAGCGTTAAAACCACGTACTCCGGTTTCATTTCCTTCATCGCTTTAATTAAAAAAGAAACAAAACCATAGACAGCATTAACAACCGTCCCATCTTTTGTAGTAAGACTAGGAGGTAAAGCATGAAAGCTCCGATGCACCAAAGCATTCCCATCAATAATCATCAATTTTTTCTTCTGCTTAGACATACATTTATAAAATTATCTTAACATTTAAAA
>CAZDHZ010000064.1:0-4938 GCA_964505405.1 uncultured Gammaproteobacteria bacterium
CTCTCCACCTTGGCAAGGTGATGTAATAGCCACTATACCATACCCGCCTACGCTGAAGCTTCGGCGGGCAGGCCCGCTTATTCTTCATATCGGCTTATTTTCAAACACTGAATTTTCAAGCAAGCTATCTCGCTTGGTCTTCATGTCGGCTTATTTTTCGTAAAAGATTTGTAATTAGCAACTAATAAAAAAGCTAAGAACATATCTCTTAACTAATATATAGTATAATTTAAAAAAAATATTTTGACAAGCACTTGCATAAATCTAATTTTTATGTTATATTTAATTAGTTAAAAAAGAAATATGCCAACATTAGCTACAAACAAAAGAGCAAGGTACGATTACGAAATCACCAAAACCTACGAAGCTGGGATAGTTTTGCTTGGACATGAAGTTAAATCAATAAAAACAGGACATATTAGTTTAAAAGGATCTTTTATTACGGTTAAAGGAGGAGCTAATAAAAACCCTGAGCTTTATTTGATCAACGCTCATATTCCTTTATATAAAAAAGCCAGCACCATAGAAAATCATGACCCGGATAGAAGCCGAAAATTACTCGTAAAAAGAAAAGACATAAACCACCTCATCGGCAAAAAACAGGTAGAAGGCTTGACCCTAGTGCCTATAAAATTATATACTAAACGTAGCTTAATAAAGTTAGAATTCGGAATTGGAAAAGGAAAAAAGAAACATGATAAAAGAGAAAACATAAAAAAAAGAGACGTAGACAGACAAATACGAACCTTAACAAAAACAAGATTAGCTAATTAATGCTCTAAAGGGGTCGTTCCTCTTTTTGTCCTCCAAAGCCAAAGGCGCGGGAGAACAAGAGGTGCGACCCCTGTATCGCAAAAACACCGCAATCAACACAAGACAATAATAAAAACATTTATTAATTGTTAATTTTTAATTATTAATTCTTAATTAAAAAAAGGGGGATGCTGGGCATCGATAGTGATTTTCCCTATAAATATTCGAAACGTGCATTCTAATTACACGCTAAAATTATTAGAAAATAATAAGTGCAAAATCTGTACTAGCTAAAGCAAAAGCTTCTTTTAGAATGCCTGCTTTAGTACCTGCTTTCGCCTAAACGCGTTAAGCCATCCGATCCGGTGATGGTCTAATAGCCGACATCGGGTGTCATATTATTAGACTAGATATAAAGAACGCTTAAGGCTTTATATCAAAACTTATTAAGCTAGCTAAGAATGATTTTGTTTAGTTTTTACATTCTTAGCAAAAACCAAAACTAATCTATTTTCGTAAAAGTATTTATAGCCAATTACTACACGCGAGTTCAACTCTCGCCATCTCCACATTAAATAATCAATTTTATTTTCATCTAATTTTAATAATTAAATGCTATATTGATAATGTAAAGAGACAAGGGCATTTAATGCCCGTCAAACTAGTGTTTAACACTAGTATCCTCTTTTCAAAAATAAAAAAAGACATAGTTTAAAGCCCTAAAAAGCCTATGTCCATTTTTTTATTCAAAATATAATTACATTTCCGGTAAAACCCCCAAAGAATCATTAAAGCGATTAATAAAATTAAATAACCCAACAACGCTAGTTAATTCCACCAACTGTGCATCATCATAATATTTTTTTGCTTCTTCAATAATTTTAGGATCAATATTATAAGCATGAGTAGTAGATGCTAAGCAATAATTCATAGCCGCTTTTTCCTTTTCATTTAAATTTTTGTCTACTTTTAAAATATCTTCATCACTTAAACCTAAACTCTTCATCTGCTGCTTTGCTACACTGACACAAAACTCGCATTTATTCAAATCGGAAATTTGACAGGCAATTTTCCATTTGAGTATTTTTTCCACAGGAGCATCATCCATAATAGCCTTAAACATAGTAAAGAAGCCAACCAAAACATCATCACAATTAGCCATAACTCGCATCCACTTAGGAACACTCCCCGTTCCTTTTTTAATTTGCTCAAACAGGTCCTTGGCCTGTCCTTTTACCTCATCATCAGATACTAAATGTACCAAAGGATTAATACTAGTCATAAATTTAATTTAATTATTATATATTTATTGTAATATAAAAGAAAATGTTTAGCAAATCATAATCCGGATAATGGTAAAAATAAAAAAGGAAGCTTTTTTAAAGCTTCCCTGTTAAATATTTTAAGATTTCACATAAGCAAACATAGCATGAACATGATGAAAAAAAGCATGCGTTGCGCTATTTCTCCATTCCCCGCTAAGCTTTTCCTCAACACGCATGTAATGCTCTATCATATTCTTTCCCATCGGAAGTTCTGTGTCATAAATAAAAATAAGCCTTAGCCAAAGTTTACTAAAACCCATAGCATATTCCGGCCAAGCTGCCTGCATCTCAGAACTCCAATGCGGATCGCTATATTCACCCTCTTCGAATTTTTCCGTAGAAATATAATTCTCTCGAATTATATATTTTTTTTCGGAAAGTTCATTTAAAAGCGATATTTCTTGCACTTCCCTAAAAATAAGTTCGGCTGCATTTTTCTTCGCAAAAAAAATAAAAGAAAATTGATGTCCGCTCTTATCTCGGCTCGCTCGACGGTGAAAACGCCAAAGTTTAATGTCTCCCTTATATTTATATATAATAGGAGCAAAAATTTCTTTAGCTAGCAAAGGTCCCATATACCACTTCGGCGCTTTTCCTTTCTCCCAATCCATCTCAAATTGAACAACATTCCATTCGGCTCGATGATCTTCCGCAAAAGATGGATAGAGTTCAAAAATAATTAAAATAAATAAAAAAGACCAAAGAAAAAAACAAAGTTTTTTTAAATTAGAATTCCTGCTCTTCATAATCTCCTCCTTTATTGTAATGAACGGATTATTATTTAATAATAAAAATTATCACTATTTTTATGCTTTGTCAATCTCGCCCGCTAACTGCCCACAAGCTGCTTTTATTTCATCTCCCAAACTTTTCCGCACAGTAGTGTTAATTTTATTTTTCAACATATAATTCCGAAACCAATCAATCGTAGCCCGAGGAGAAGGTTTAAATTCTTCCCCAGTAGTATTATAAGCAATTAGATTAACATGTAAAAGATCAGGGCGAGAATTAGATTTTACAAAATCAATTAAATTATTAGCGTCTTTTTTAGAATCATTTAAATTATAAAACATAATGTACTCTAAAAAAACTTTACGCTGAGTTTTGCTAAAATAATAATCAAGAGCTTTATTTATATCTTTTAAGTTAAATTTTTTATTAATAGGCATTAAATCACTTCTTTTTTCATCATTAGCCGAAATAATAGAAACTGCTAAATTCATCTGCGGAAAATCACGCGCTAAATCTTTAATCCCAGAAGGAAGTCCGGAGGTTGATAAAGAGAGATGACGCACACCAAAATTAAAAAGTTCCGGATCAAGTAGATTTTCAATACTTTTTTTAACTTCCTTATAATTCATAAAGGCTTCTCCCATACCCATAAAAACAATATTACGCAAACTATTTTCTAACTTATATTTTTTAATATATTGTTTCCAAAACAAAACCTGCCCAACTATTTCCTCACTCGTTAAATTCCGACTAAAGCCAAAAGCTCCGGTAGCACAAAATCGACAACCCAAAGCACAACCCACCTGAGAAGAAACACAAGCTGACCAAAAACCATCCTGCTTCAATAAAACAGTTTCGATTTTTTTACCATCCTGCAATTCTAAAAGCGCTTTATAAGAATCTTTTTTCTTAGAAACTAAAACTTCCGAACCTATAAAAGGCAAAATATCAATCTCTTCTAACATCTTCTCTCTTAAGTCTTTCGGCAAAACAGAAATCTCCTCAAAAGAAGAAACAGAATCTTGATAAATAGCTTTGATAATCTGCTTCAAACGATAAGATGGAATTTTATTTTTTTCTAAAAAATTATGAACTTCCGCAATCTTCATGTTTAAAATTATTATTTATAAAAACATTTCTTATGCCTAAAGTAGCACAAGGGAGAAGATATATCAAATTATTAAAAATATTGATAATATTCAATAATCAACAATCAATATTAATTAAATATTCAATCATTAAACATTCAATCAAAATTCAAAACTCAAAATTCAAAATTCAAAATTATTTTTATTATTTTATTATCACAGCGGGTTCTCATCCATCCCAAACACAAAAAAATACTATATTTTTTCAAAATATAGTATTTCCTTGTGCCTGGGGCGGGACTCGAACCCGCACGGTGTCGCCACCAAGAGATTTTAAGTCTCTCGCGTATACCAGTTTCGCCACCCAGGCTTTTCAAACTAATAAAAATAAGCTCTAAATATCATTTTTAAAGCTCAAAAATATTATATATTATAATTCTATTTTTGACAAGTCTTGTCAACTTAAAACTAAAAATTTATTTATAGCATTAAATATTATAAATAAATTAATAATTTTGAATTTTAAAAAATTAGCCTTTGCTTCTCCAAACATCTAAAAGCTCTTCACTAAGTTTATCTACTTTACTCGCATCCAAACCCCGATCATCTGAATCATCGTCATCATCGAGCTCTGCATCATCAACTAATCTCCCAGCAAAACTAGTAGCACTAATAACTTTTATTTTCTCACCACCTCGCCTATCTTTCATTTTTAAAATTTCATCAACAATTCCTCTATCATCTGTAATTAAGGTTATCTCATCTTGAATTTTTTCTTCAAATAATTTTTTATTAATCAACTCAATAATTTTCTCATCTGCCGTCGTATATAGCTCATTTTTAGGAGTGTAAATAATTGTAATATTATCTTGTACATATTTGTCTCCAAAAGGATCTGCACTATCAAAGACTAAATATATATTATTCCTTTTATTAAAAAAATAAGCACTAATTAATTTTATTAGCACTTTATCAAAATCTTTTTCTTTCAATAAATCCATTTTCCCAGCCAAATTATTAGCGTCTATTATATAAATCAT
>CAZDHZ010000065.1:0-2101 GCA_964505405.1 uncultured Gammaproteobacteria bacterium
TTTTTAAATATAAAAAAAGGGGCCCAAACGGACCCCTTCTTTTTTATATAAAAAATTAATTTATGAGTCGTAAGTTTGAGCCCCAACCCTAAGAATTTTTTTAGTACTCATATTGCTATAAGTAAGAAAATCCTAATTCTCTCGGGCTTGGAGCATTTTTCCAACTTTAAATGCTAATTTTTTACCAATTCATGGTATTCCCCAATAAATTTTTTATATTCTATCAGAAAACGCCTTTTTTTTGTTTTTGTTTTAATGTGGCTTGTCGGAACTGGCCAAGAAGAACTAGTAAAAAACAGAAATATATATCTAATAAATTAGATACATCTTTCTAATATATTGTTAAATATCATCTATAATAAATATATCATATTTTTGGACTTAAGTCAACAGTATTGTAGACTTAAGTTAAACATCTAAGATTAAATAATTTTAAAGACATTACTAAGACTTATACACAATCTAAAAACTTAAGTCTAGAGAAGCCTAGACTTAAATAAATATTTTATCCACTTTTTCCCATACTTATCCCCAATTTTATTAATAACTTTAAGTCCACATAAACCTAGACTTAAACTAAAAAACTACAATTCAAATCCAAACTTCATAAAAAAAGACTTAAGTCTAGTAAAACCTAGACTTAAATACTAATAAATAAGAAAAAGACTATCAATCCGGTTCGAATCATGGTTTATGCTCAAAAATAAAACTAGCAAAAGCTAGTTTATTTTTGAGGCCTGAACCGGATTCGAACCGGTGAATGACAGTTTTGCAAACTGTTGCCTTAGCCACTTGGCTACCAGGCCTAAATTAATTAAAAATTAACAATTATTAATTAAGAATAAAAAAACAATTCAATTAATTATTAACCACAAAACTTAAATTTTATATTGACTATTATTCTTTAAAAACATTTTTTAAGCACTACTTCAATATATCAAAAATAATTACTTAAAACAAGAGTAAAAATCCAAAAATATATTTGTAAATTCGTAAAGATTCGTAATTAGTAACTAAAAAAGCCCCCTTCAAGAGCCCTTCCTAAAATTAATTAAATAAAAAGTTTCTTCAAGGCCCTAAAACTTCTATTTTCGCATATTTTACACCAAATTTAAGCGCATCCTGTTTTTCAAGCATCCAAATATCAACCCTATTATCATATCGTCTATGCATTCTATCTCGAACAATAAAAACTTTCTCTCCAAATAAATCCGGAATACGAACCTTAGCTCCAAAAGGCAAAAAATTAGCTGCAATCGTATCTTCCACTCCATGTTCACAAACATTAAAACCATTGGCCGTAATACATGGAGAAGCATCACATTGAACTGCCTCTGAATTATAGGCAGTCATAGTATAATTTCCTGTCCATGAAATTTTAATATCACTATTCTCCGGAAAATTATTTTTAACTTGAATGTCTTCAATATTCCCCTTATTTTCACTTAAAATCTCTTCAAAATCCTGATTTTCCTGTAAATCATTATATTCTGCTGCCATACTAGGCGCTGGAAATAAAATAAAATCAAATATTAAAACAAAAACCAAGCTAAAAATAAGCTTTTTAGCTAATTTAAGCGAAATTATATTCTGTTGAATATTCTCTTCTTTGTTCATTTTTATTTAATATTAGTCAAAAAATTTAATATAAGCTCTAAAATTACTTCCAGACTTATTTTAAACTTTCCAAGTTCAACTTTTAACTAATTTCCCAAACAAAAAACCCTATCATACAAAAAAATGTATTTTGATAGGATTTCCTTACTACACCTTAATATTATCACATCAAGAAAAAAAAGTCAAGAGGAAAACTAAATTCTAAAGCTAATATTAAATAAAAATCTTCATATAATCTTAAACAAAAACAAAATATTCCTCAAAAACCCTAAAATCATAAAGCTTGCTCTAGCCTATCCTGAGTTTATCGAATGAGAGGGGTCGTTCCTCTTTCTGCTTTCCAAAACCAAAGGCGCTGGAAAGCAAGAGGTGCGACCCCCTATATAATAAAACCCGCCATCCAAAATCTAGCAAAAACACAAAATTAAACATCCATCATAAATATCCGAAATCTAGTATTGACAAATCCCCAAAAATAAGCTAA
>CAZDHZ010000065.1:2201-4930 GCA_964505405.1 uncultured Gammaproteobacteria bacterium
CCCCACCGTATCATCCAAAGCCTTAAACACAAAAGCTGTAATCGCGTAAGCCGAAACTATAATAATCAAACCAATAATTGCCTTTTTCAAAGTATCCTTCGCCTTAGTCATCTTAGTCTCATCCCCCCCAGCCGTCATCCAATAATACCCCCCTAAAATAACCAAAATAATAAATAACAAGCCCAAAAGAGAAAGAAAAGCTTTAATTACTGTTGCCATAACACTACCAACATTTATATTAGAACCAATATTCATGCCTCCCTCTTCGGCTGCTTCTGCTGCCATATCTTTTGGATTAATTTTATTTAGATTAAGCAACGGTGCTGCAAAAACATTATTAAAAATAAAAAACAATCCAAAAATAAAAAATAAAACTTGAAAATATTTTTTCATAATATTCTTAAATTAAAAATCACCACCAAAACCAGACCCACTAGAAACACCAGCAATAAGCCTTAAATAAACAAACCACCAAATCGCATAAGACCCCACAACAAGAATCAAGCCAACAATCCCTCGCCGAATATAAGCAAGCCCCTTATCAACCTTATCCTGATTCCCCCCGGCAATCATATAATAATGACCACCAATAAGCATTAAAATTATAAATATAACCCCTAGTAATGAAAAAAATGCCCCAATTGCTTTTCCAATAATACTCGCAATATCCGCTCCCTGATCTCCTTCAGGAGACTGATAACCGCTTCCTGGTTGAACTTTTTGAAGCTGATTCATAGGAGTTTGGGCAAAAACAAAATAAGGCAAAACCAAAATAGCAATCAAAATAATTAAACTAAATAAACTTTTAAAATGTTTTTTCATACCACTTTGTCATTCCCGCGCAGGCGGGAATCCATGAAAAGCGTCAAAATAATAAAAACTATGAAAAATTACTATTAAGCGCATTAATAAATATCCTCCAAGACATATATTTAACTAATTGCCAACCGGCACATCCGTCAAGGCCGCCTTAGTCAAAGCCTCTATTACAAAATAAGAAATAGCATAAGCTGAAACTACAATAATTGTCCCAATAACCGCCGCAATAATAAGCTTCTTAGCTTTCTCAACTTGTGTTTCGTTCCCCCCAGCCGTCATCCATAAAAATCCCCCATAAATCATCATAATCAAAAACAAAACCCCAATTAAAGACAAAATAACTTTAATTAAGTTTCCAATAAAAATACTGGATGCGTTTACTCCTTCTGCGGTATTATATCCAGCGCTCCGCGCAACAGAATCTGTCTTCCCTTCCGGTGCAAAAGCTTCCTTTAATCCCTGTGCATAAGAAAAACTAAAAAAACCAAAAACAAAAATAACAATCAATAAAAATATTATTCCTTTTTTATTTAAAATATTCATAATTTAAATTTAATCTTCAATCCCAGAAGAATCTAAAAAAGGCTGAGTACCCTCAATTAAAGAATGCCCCACAAAAGCTGTAATCGCGTAAGCCGCAAAAACTATAATCAAACCAATAATAGAATTTCTAATAATTTTCTTGGCTTTCTCCGTATTCTGCTCATTCCCCCGAGCAATCATCCAGATCAATCCACCATAAATCATTAAAGCTAAAAATAAAATTCCTACAAGAGACAAAGTAGCTTTAATAAATTTGCCAGTCATAGTTAAAACATCATCTTTCGCTATCCCTGAATCATGCCCTGTCTCTTTCGCTGTTTCTTTTAAACCATTTTCAAAATCTTGTTTAGCAGTCCCTGCAAAAACCACCCCAGATGAAAACAAAAAAGAAAATAAAACTGTTAAAACAAATAAATATCTAAACTTTTTCATATTAAAATATTCCCCACAAAAGTCGTAATCGCATAAGCTGCAACAACAATAATCAACCCCATAATCGCCGCCTCTATTAAATGCTTAGCCTTTTCAATTTCCGTATCATTCCCCCGAGCAATCATCCACCGAAATCCTCCATAAATCATTAATACCAAAAATAAAACCCCAATCAAAGAAAGCCCCGCCCCAATAATCTTCCCCAAAGCTCCGGGAATACTGGTCATTATTTTTGCAGTATTTAAAGCTGTACGAGCTGTATCCGAATTATCTCCTTCTTGTTTTCCTAAATACCCCTGAGTAGCCGACTTCCCTAACCCATCCAAAGCCTTATTAATCCCATCCTCCGCACAAACCGCACCACCTCCAAAACCAACTCCCCCAAAAACAAAAAAAGCCAAAAAAAGGCTCAAAAAAATATTTTTTTTGTTTAAATAAGCTAATATAGACATTTTATAAAAATTAAAGTCTCAAAACTTATAATATAAAAACCATAACATTCTTTAATATATCAACAAAATCTGAAATTTTAAATTTAAAAATCTCCATCCAAAGCATTGTCCGTCATAGTCACTATAAAATTAACAATTGCAAAAGCTGCTAAGATAATAATTAATCCGATAACTCCGGCCACTATTATTTTTTTAGCCTTAGCCAAACGATCATCATTCCCAGCCGCCGTCATCCATATAAAACCACCATAAAGAATAACCCCGACAGCAATAAGCCCTAAAAAAGTAATTAAATATTTAATAATAATTACTGCCATGTCTCTTGGATCTTCTTCGTTAGCAGCCACTAAATCAAGGTTCTCTGCAAATTCAATCCCAATATCCGGCTGAGCCAAAACCGGACTCAAAAACACCGGTCCTAATAATAACACCAAAAACGCAATAGCTAAAATTTTAATTTTATTGATTTTAAACATATATTTA
>CAZDHZ010000066.1:0-2800 GCA_964505405.1 uncultured Gammaproteobacteria bacterium
AAACCGCCATCCAAGTAGCGATGGGAACTGAAAGAATAAGTCCGACCGAACCGGCCAAAGTTCGCACTACTTCAGTAGCTATCGCTTCGTTATTTAAAATATCTGCAAAAGAAGAAAAGGCGCTTCCCCCACTTAAAAATAAAAGGAGCAAAGAAAACGAAGCCCCAGCGTACGCCAAAAACAAAGTATTAGTCATAGAAGAAATATGTGATACTCCTACCCGATAAGCTTTTTTAAAAACTTCTTTTTGCGTTTGCATCTTATCAGTTTCATAAAGTTCCTCCACTACTGCAATCTGAGAAACAACTACATCATCCAAAACCCCCAAAGCTCCAATAACAATTCCCGCTAAAAGCAAACCTTTAAAATTTATAACTTGATCATGAATATTAATCAAAAATAAACTAGCTTCTTCTGATAAACCGGAAAGTTTTGTTAAACTTACAAAAACCCATGATAAAATTACCGTAAAAATTAAAGAAATTAAAATACTAAAAACTGCTAGATGCGCTTTTTTATGAAAACCCTCAGTAATATAGATAATAGCTAATAAAATAAAAAATGAACCAATTAAAGTAACAAAAAGAGCATTATTTCCATCTAAAATTTTTGGAACAATAAAATAAATAATTACTAAAGCCGTAAGAAAGAGAGAAAGAAGAGAACGAGCTCCTTTCCATCCACCAACAATAATAATAGTTAAAGCAAAAATAATTAAAAGATAAGCCAAACTATTTGTCCGCACATAGTCCGTCACATAAATAGTTCTATCACCAACATCATCAAAAGAAGCTACCGTTAAAACCAAATCTCCTTTTTTATAAATATTCTTTTTTAAAACTTCATAATTTCCATCTTCTTTAAATTCTAATTCCTCTCCCTTAGACGATCCGCTCAAAGCTTTTAATTTCATTTCCTGATGAATATATTTTCCATCTTCTGATTTTATGTTTTTTATTTCCAAAACTCGCGACTTAAAAAATTCATCTTTCTTCCCCCCTTCCGCTTGCACACTAAAAACAGCCCCAAATAAAAAAAGAAAGGCAAACGCTAATATAATATTAAATTTTAAACCAAAAAATTTATTCATAAGATTTAAATAAGCTTGCTCCAGGGGTCGCACCCCTTTACACTTTCCAAAGCCGAAGGCGCAGGAAAGTTAGGGGTCCGACCCCTATGCAATAAAAACACAAAAATAACAACCACCTTCACACAGTAACCAAATCACTGCGCTAATTCCAATTAACCACCCCTCACCCAAACATAATCCACCCCGGCTTAAATATTAAAAGCAAACCGATAACAAATATAACAATCCCCCCGACCCACTGTGCCCAAACCGTATACTTAGAGCTAATTGCCTTAATTTCTAAAGTGCTCATGGCAATAAAAAATATCAACATATCATCCAACATAAAAATAAAAATATAAAAAATGAGATATGCATAATATTGCCACTTAGCTAAACCGGCTGAAGCTAAAACCTGCGTATAAACCGCTGGAAGTCCAGCCGAACAAACTAGCTCAACTAAATTAACCGCAGCAGCAAGTAAAACGATACCAAGAACAGCAAGATAAAATTTCTTTTGGGCGACCAAATCGCGAAGTTTCTTAAAAATGGCTCGTCGTTTTTCACTTTTCGTCACATGACAACCCCCATCACGATTTTTGTAAGCATCATAAAGATGATATCCTCCACTACCCAAAGCAACAATTCCAATTAAAAAACGGATCCAAAAAATAAAACCCAAAAATAAAAATAAATTCAACCAAGCTGACAAAAATAAAAAATAAACAGCGCCACTTGAAATAATAAAAGCCAAGCCTAAAATCCACATCCGCTTTTTATTTTCCATGCCCAACAAAAGAGAAATTAAAAATAAAAGCACCCACATAGCGCAAGGATTAAATCCGTCCGTCGCCGCTATTAAAAAAGTTAAAATAGGAAGAGAAACTGTTTTTGTATTTACATCCCCCACAAAAGGAATATGAACGGATTCCAGAACATCTTTATCGCTTGGCAAGCTGTTAAAAGTACATCCACAATCTTCCTTGCACCCACAATCATTATCACAAGACTCATCACAGTCTTCCAAAAAATTCACGCACTGCTCCGCGCTTCTATTCATTTTAAGCAAGGGATCTTCTAAATCCGCACATCCCTTATCTTCAAAGTCCTTAATAATTGATAAAATTTTTACCCCACTAGTCTCCTCATTATAATAACCGGAAACGGTTCGATCTCCAATTACGGTTAAAGGTACCCCCCGAATATCTAAATCCATACTTTTTGAAAGCTTCTGCAAAAGCTCCGCATTATTCCGATCTTTCCAAACCTCATATCTGTAAATCTCTATATTTTCATTCTCCGCTTCAAGTTTATCTAAAAACTCCTCCTCTTTCGCACAATGAGGACAACCATCCCCATAAAAAAAGTAAACATTAATCCCCGGGTTGGCCTGAGCCGGCAAAACATTCTGGGGAGATAAAACTAAAAACCCCAAAAACAATAAAATAATAAAAATTTTATATTTTTTTTTCATAAAAATAGTTTAACAAATATAACAATATAATACCACTAAACACCACCAAATAACAAACCTCTCACCGATGTCAGTCACCCTCTTGGGTGTCTGTCATCCCTTTGAAAAAGAATTCAATCAAAACATTTTATCTTAAATTTTCCATCCAGCATCCGCCGGACTGCGAAAACAAAAACTCCCCCCATAAAAGGGAGGAGGGAGTTTTCGGCAAAAGAAGGGGTCCGTTTTAAACAAATGTCCAAAACGGATTCCGCTAG
>CAZDHZ010000066.1:2900-4873 GCA_964505405.1 uncultured Gammaproteobacteria bacterium
CAATAATTGCTAGCAAGAAAGCTAAGAAAATAATTAAATTCATTTTTAAGGCTGTCTGACTTTCCTCACCCTCATTAATAACTCCCGACTCATCCTTCTCATCATCACCATTATATTTAATAATATTTTCCAAGTCCTGATCTACACTAAACCCTTCTTCTTTATCATCCTGAACTTGCTCGTCCTCCAGAGTTTCAACATAGGAGGGTTTTAGAGTCTCAACATCCTCGCCATCTTCTTCTTTTTTAATTTTGACTTCCTTAATTTCCTTTTCCTTAACCGGCTCTGAAATTTTTGAAACTGAAATTTCCTTTTCCTCTTCTGTCCCCGGCACAAACTCCGCGGATAAAACAACTGGCTCAGCCACAGAAAAATAAATTATATTAGACCATCTGCTTTCTTTTCCTCGAGCATCAACAGAAACCGTATAAACTAAATGATTTCCAGAAGCTAAGGCTCTAAACGGACGATAAGCAAAATTAGCAGTTCCGGATATATGATTCTCTACATCAAACTCTCCGTCTAGCCTATGATCAATAAAAACTTTAATTTTTGAATCATTTTTAGCTAAACCAACTATAAAAGGCTGTTCTGCGTTAGTATATTTATTTACAACTGGTGTGAAAATTGTTGGACTTGGTAATGGCTTTTCAATATTAAAATATAAAATATTAGAAGGACTACTCTTTCTTCCTTGCGCATCTTCCGCAATAGTCCAAATAGTATGAGAACCTATTCCTAAATTTAAAAATGGACGATAAACAAAATTTGCTGTTCCAGATACATGCTCTAAAAATTCAGTTTTCCCATTATAAGTTCCATCTATAAAAACATGCACTTTAGTTCCATTAACAGTAAGCCCAGTAACAAAAGGTTTAACTTTTCCGGTAATAGTATTTTCATCCGGCTCTATCATAGTCGGCGCCGGCAAATCTTGAACATAAAAATTAATTGGATTTGAAAAAATAGAAAGAAGAAGTGAAGTTCTATCTTTTGCTATCGCTTCAACAATGTGTTGTCCAGCTTCAATGTCTTGAGGTAAATTATAAACAAAATTATTAGTTTGAGTTTCGCTCTCTCCCATATCAGCATTCCCCATATAAGTCCCATCAACATAAATCATTACTTCCGAATTAATATGGGCTAACCCTAAAACTTTCCCACCTTCAACTTTTAAAAGCGTCGGTGCTGAAACACCTAAGGCATATAAATTATTAAATGGCAATAAACAAAAAAGAAACGCAACTACTACTAAAACCCCTTTTATATATTTTTTCATATTTCTGAAACCGCCCCTCCAAACGCTTTTTTTAATTACTAGTTACAAATTTGTAGGTCCTAAAAAAACCATAAGGCCAAAGAAGCGAACTAGACTAATCCAACTCTGCCCTTTGACCTCAAAATTTCATCTTAAAAAAGATTATGTACGCTTACTTTATCTAAAAATATATAAGAGGTCAAGTATATAAACAGTAGATATCATGGGGGTAAATAGGGGTTTTTCTGGGGAAAAAGCTGTGCAAAAACACCTCAAAAATACAAAGAAAATACGCCCCGAAAGCGTAAAAACAAACAATCTACAAGTTTTAAAATTTTAAAATATCTCTTTATAATGCTTAATATTAGCTCTTTTTCTTTTTTTATCAACTCTAATAGCAATTAAATCCAATTGAAACTCACTTATCCACGGTCTTTTCCCTAAATAAGCCGAAATTGCTCTTTTTAAATTATTAGTTTTCCTATGATTTAAGGCATTTTCCGGATCCTCAAGCCCACTTTCCCGAGTTTTAACCTCCACAAACACATATTTTTTCTTAATCTTAGCTATAATATCTAGTTCTTGATAAGAACTCTGATAATTTTGTTCTATAATAATATATCCTTTCTGAATCAAATAATTTTTAGCTAACATCTCACCAAAATCCCCTAACTTTTGTTTTTGAGTCAACATAAATAAAAAAAGGGTTCAGCGA
>CAZDHZ010000067.1:0-4765 GCA_964505405.1 uncultured Gammaproteobacteria bacterium
ATGTTGTTAATTGCCAATATACTTTTGGAATATGAACTGTTTCACTGTTTTTAAAGTTTACTCTGAATTTATCAATATTGCGCCCCTCATTAATAAAATCCAATTCTTGTTTAATAGTTTTAGAAAATTCTTTCACTATTTCTATTGGCTGATAAATATGACCGTTTATTAATCTTTTTTCCATAAATTTTGCCAAATCAAACAAAATTGAAATATCCGATTTAATATGTTCTTCAATATTTGGACGCTGCACCTTAACCGCCACATATTCACCGCTCGGCAACTTGGCTTTATGCACTTGACTTAAAGAGGCGGAAGCTACCGGACGCTCATCAAATTCAATAAACAATTCATCAATTGGTCTACTAAACTCTTCTTCGAGCATCTTTCTTACTTCTAAAAAACTAAAGGGCGAAACATTATCTTGTAATTTACTAAATTCTTCTATAAACTCACGAGATATTAAATCGGAGCGAGTGCTTAAAATCTGACCTAATTTAACAAAAGTCGGTCCCAAATCTTCACAAACCATGCGGGCTCTTTGTGCTAAAGTTAAGCGCTTTATATCTTCTTTATCTGTTTTTTTAATAAAAAACTTTTTACCTAATTTAAAATATTGTTCTATTGCCGACAAATTCAAAAAATAACCCAAACCATATTTGCTTAAAACAAACAAAATTTTCTTGGTACGTTTTAAATTTTTATACTTTTGCTTTAAATTCAACATAGTTTGATTTATAGTTAAGAAATTTGAATATTCCCACTGCTGTTAGTGTCTTTTGAATATAACTTGTAAAATACAAACCACAAATACTGAATAAATCTATTCAGTATTCATAATTTACATGTAAAAAAAATTATTATTATTCATTACTTAATTTTTTCTCTAGTTTCTCAATCTTACTATTTAAACCAGTGATATCTTTTCTGCTAGGAATATTAAGTTTTTTTAATACATCATAAACTGTCTTTTCAATTTTATTCTCCATTATTTTTTTATTATCTTCCACCTTTTCCAATAACTCTTTTACTAATTTTGATCCCTCACCTTCAGATACCTCACCTTCCTTTATTAAATCCTGGACTAAACTCTCTACTTTTCCCTTTGTTAATGAGGCTATACCTAACCCCGTTAAAATTGTTTTTTTGATTAAATCTGACATAATTTTTATTATTAATAATTATTTAAATATTTCTTTTATTTTTTTATAATTTTCTTTATAGAATTAATATACCACCACTTTTTGTTCCATTCTTTTATAAGATTTTCTATTTGAGGAAGAGCTTCTCTGACCGCTATTTCTCCCATTTTAATTATCTCTTTTGATTCATGATTGTTAAAAAATTTATTCCAACTAACTAATCCCACTTCTTCTACTTTTGGCTCTATAATTATATCTCCACTTTTTGAAGAATGTTGCGCAAAATGATAACGAATTATATTTAATGCCCTTGCTCCGGTTTTTGAAATTGACAAATTATCTTCATTTAACTTATTATCAAAAAATTTATTATCCAAATTAACGGAAATAACTATGTCAGCTCCCATTTTTCGTGCTATATTGTCCGGCAAGGGATTAGATAAACCACCGTCTGCTAATAAATAGCCATTATATTTAATCGGTTTAAAAATAAATGGGATTGAAATACTGGCTCTTACTGCTTTAATAATATCTCCATTATTTATATCCACTTCTTGTCCGGAAATTAAATCAGTAGCAACAGTAGTTAAGGGAATTTTTAAATCATCAAAATTATATCCATTAAACCAATTTTTTATCAGATTCTCAACTTTAGATCCTTTAACAAATCCGCCACTTAGACTTGGGTCAAATAAGGACAAAGCTGTGCGCCAATTAGTGCTTAAAGCTATTTTTTCCATCTTATCCACATCTTTATAGATTGCATAATAAGCTCCAACTAAAGCACCAATACTAGAACCAGCAATAAAATCAATAGGAATATTGTTTTCCACCAATGCCTTAATAACACCAATATGAGCCAGCCCCTTAGCGCTACCGCTACCAAGAGCTAAACCGATTTTAGGCTTTTTTTTATTTCGCATATCAATAATTAAACTATTTTTTTATCTAAAATAATACTGTAATAATTTGATTTGAAACTTTTTCTGAATTTATTTTTTTATTCAACAATGAGTATTCCAAAAGCAAACCATCCATCATACCCATTAACAAAGAAGAGAGCATTCGACTATCATTTTTTTTTATTGCTTTCTTCTTTGCAAACACTTCTTTAATTATCGGCTGAATTAAATCAACTGTCTGCTCTCTCGACTTAACAATATATTCATTTAACTGATAATTAGCTGGTGACAATTTCAAGGTTAAAGCCTTAATAAGATTTTTTTCCTTAAATCCAAAATCTAAATAATTTTTTACCAAAGTAAATAACTTATCCTTTGTATTTTTTCTATTACTAGCTTCAATAATAACAGAACTTAAACCAGTAAAAACATCATCAAGAACTTTTTGATAAATTTCAACCTTACCAGTAAAATGATAATACAAAGCTCCCTTTGTAATATTAACTTTTTTAGCAATATCACTCATAGAAACACCCAAATAGCTATAATCTGAAAAAAGTTGTCGAGCAATATCAATAATTTGCCTTTTAGTATCCTGAATAATATCTTGTTTTTGCGTTTTAATATTTTCCATAATTTTACCATTATTTATTAATCTACTAACCGAACGGTTAGTGAATATTAATACCATACAATAATGTAAAAGAAATGTCAATTTATGTGAAGCCTATAAATCTACTGACACCCACAAATTTACAAATCTAATTACAAATACACAAATTGGAATAAAAACAGATATTAAATATTGAGTATTAGTGTTAGATTAAATAATTTAATATAAAAACAAAAAACGCTCAGAGCATTTATAGTGCTCTGAGCGCGAAGACGAAAAAATTATTTTATTCTACTAAATCACAAATTCCATCATCATTATCATCTACAAAATTTCCACCTCTATTTTGCCCTCTGTTTTCATTACTCATATGTCTTCCTCTTCCTTGTCCTTGACCTTTCCCATGTCCATGTCTCATCATGCCTTGACCCAATCCAAGTTCGGCTCTTAAAGCATCAGCGCCATCCGTATCTCCCGCTAATCTCAACTCTCGCATTTCTACAAATTTAGAAAAATTATCTTCATTAATTTGATCTCCTTTTCCATGATCCCCTCGAGCTTCTTTCCAGGCGTTATAATCCTTATTTTCAAAAGCATTTAACATGGCCTCATGCCTTTCTTCGTTATAATTTGGCCCCTCCATACTAGGATCTCCCTGATAAGCAAAAGTGCTCATCGCAAATCCGGCAGAAGCAATAATCGCTACTAAAGCGGCTGCTCCGATTGTTATTTTTTTATTAGTCATAATTTTAGATTTATTATTAATTATTTTATTTTAAAGAAATTAGTGATCACCTTATTTCCTCTACACTAAGTACTACGCAGAAAACAATATTTTCTTGCATATCAAAAAAGAGACTAAGACACTACGATTTTTTAATAAATCTCCAAAATCTGATTTTAACATCGCATATTGAATATCTTCAACTTCTCAAGTAGCATATTGTCCCCCTATAAGTTCAGATTTAATTCCGCTTTGTTCGGAAATAAGATCACCAGTAACAAAAGCTCTTCCGCTTTTTTCATCATATTTATTTTGTTAGGTATTATATTTTGTGTATGCTTGATATTTCATAAAATTATTTGTCTTTTATTTCTTTTGCCTTTTTCTCCGCATCTTTTAACATTTTTTTCTTCTCGCTTTTTAACTCTTTAATATTCCTTTCAGGCGCCAGATTCTCTGGGGTAGTACCGCCAATATCTTTAATTGTCTGCCTAACTTTTCCGCCCACCATAAAATGAGCACTAGCCGCCTGCGTATCTCCTTTGACATTATCTTTTTTAATCTTCTCATCCGTTTGCGTAATTCGAAATAAATTAGCAGCCAACTCTGTCTTGCCAGCCCTATCCAAAAGTTCACCCTTTTTAATTCCTTTTTTATTTTCTACATCCTGAAGTCGCATACCATACAATCCGCGATAACCAGCGTCATTAAATGACCCAAACTTTCTTACGCCAGCCTGCTTGGCTGTACTGAACAATTTCTTATTTTCCTCACTTACTTCACCTCTAATGAACAACCTTTTTTCTGCTTCTGATAAGTGCTCAAAAACCTCTTGTTTTCTGGTTTGAATGGCAAAATATGTTTGTGCTAACGAAATTTCTTGCTTATTTGGATCACCATTTTGAGCAATCAAATAACAAGCATATCTGTCTAATTTCCAATCTCCAACTTTTCTTATCGAATCTGAGCCGATTCTGACCATTTTAACCAATTGGTTAAAATGGTTATCCACATCCTGCCCGCTATTAATACAAGCTTTAGCGGCTCTAGCAATAACATCCTCAGCTTTCTGCCAATTGGGATACCCTAAAATCGGCATCAATTCTCTTGCTTCCCAATATTCAACCCCATTTTCATCGATCTTTTTAATACTCTCAAAATCTTTATTTATTGAAGTGACCACAATCTCGTTTGTCATATTTATTTTGTTACGTAGCATGCTACGTAACACTTAATTTATTATACACTAAATATATCACAATAAAAACAAAAAAACGAGTAGCTTTTACTCTCGTTTTTTTTATTTTGAAACATATCTTTAAACATAAATTACATCATCTTTTTCCGAATAAATGCTGGGATTCCCAATTCTTCCTCGTCTTCT
>CAZDHZ010000068.1:0-4504 GCA_964505405.1 uncultured Gammaproteobacteria bacterium
AAGTCTAGTCCCTGAACCAGCTACGGCAATAATCGCTTTTTTAATTTTTTTCATAATTACTTTTTGAATTTTATAATTTTATAATTTTTAATTTTTAAATAAATCTTAATTTTTAATGTTTAAAAATTAAGATTTAATATTTATTTAAAAATTAAAAAATATAAAAATTAAAAATTATATTATTTACTTAAGCCCATTATAAGATAAAACAATTAATTTAATTTTATAAAATTTATATTCTCTACCTCGTACCCATTCCCCATTTCCTTAAATACTTCAACCAAGAAATAAAATGATAACGGCCAGTAGTACTTAAAAAGAATTTATACCACTTTATTTGAGCGCTCTCCCTCGCATGATTATGAATAATTTGAGCCAAAGGATAATAAACAACTTTCCATCCCTTCTTCCAAAAACGACGACATAGATCCGTATCCTCAAAATATAAAAAGAATCTTTCATCAAACATCCCGATATCTTTAAGTGCTTCTGCTCGCATAAACATAAAAGAACCCAAAAGCCAATCTGCTTCTTTTTCAAAATTATGATCAAGGTCTTTCATTAAATATTTATCAATACTTTTTTTTGCAAATTTTAATCTTCCCAAAAAAGTTCTTCTAGATATTAAAGTAAAAATCCCAGGAAACCTAAAACAAGAATCTTGAATTGTTTTATCTGGATTTAATTGTTTGGGACCCACTAATCCAACTCTTAGATTATTTTCCATATAAGCATATAATTTTTCAAATACATTATCTAAGGCAATTGTATCCGGATTCATTACTACAATATATTTTCCTTGAGCTCTTTTAATTCCAACATTATTCCCAACTCCCAAACCTTTATTTTCCTTCGCTTGAATAAAAATAATATCCGGATATTGCCAATTTAAAATTTTTCCAATACTGTCTCCGGAATTATTATCAACTACAATAATTTCATATTTTAAATTTCCAAAATCACTTTCTCTAATTGATTTAATACAATTTAAAGTATGTCCTTTTGATTTATAATTTACTATTATTATGCTTATGTCCATATAAATTAAAAAATTCATCCCTCCCCTTTGCCATTCCCGGCGAGCGGAGCGAGGGAAGGGAATCTCGGGAAGAGTACTAAATAATGTTAAAGGCATGGGGTATAATTCCAGATTTAATAAAAATGTATCAATATCAACTTGCTAATCATAATTAATTTCTCACTCCGAGATTTCCTTCCCTCGCTCCGCTCGCCGGGAATGACAAAGGGGAGGGAAATAAAAATATAATCAACAAAACTAAAAATCTACCAAGCAACTATTTTCTTAACTATACTCCAATAAAAATTAAATACTGGATTTATGAAACGCAATTTCCAATCATCAACTTCTTGATACCAAATTCTACCACTAATTAATTTTATAATTTCCCTATCCCTAACTACTCTTAATTTCTGATTTCTTTTTCGCGCTCTTATTATATAAATCCAAGTTCTTAAAGTCAAGAAATATTTCCAAACTTTTATCCTCTCCTTAAACCATCCTGTTTTCAAAGAAAATAAAATTAAGCCTAGTTCCATTATTATTAAAACTGGAAAAATTAAAGTTAAGGTTAAGATGTGATAACATTCTAAAATGACCAAAATTCTATTTCTATCCATCCAATAATATTTCTGAATAGAGCGTAAAAATTCGTAAGAGCTATACATCTGCGCCCTGGGGGCCAAAACACATTTATAGCCAGCTAAACGTAAACGCCAACCTATTTCTTGATCCTCATTATACATCCAATATTCCTCATCAAGTAAACCTATTTTTTCTAAAATTTCTTTTTTAAAAATCATAGAAGCCCCACTTGGATAAAAAATTTCATGAACAGAATTAAAATCTAAATTTTTAGAACCTAAATCATCTTTATATCCATTACAATAACCAAAACCTAAAAAATGTGTTTCGTTCCCTAGACTATTTATTATTTTTTTATCTGGCATTAATACTAAGGCCTGCGCTACTCCTATTTTTTTATCACTCTCAAGAACATTAACTAGCTCACTGATATAGTTTGTTGCTATAGTGGAGTGAATACTAATTACAGCAATATAATCAAAATTTTGAAACAAAGCCAAGCGGATAGAATCATTTACTCCTTTAGCAAAACCATCATTGCCCTGATTCAAAACGAGTTCTGCTTCTGGAACTGTTTTAGACAAAAACAAAAAGCTTTCCGGACTTGTTTTATTGTCCGTCATAAATATCTTCATCTCTCCCTCATAGTCTTGCTGACGAATACTTCCAATACAAGCAGACAAATACTTTTGAGCATAATCTTTATAATTTGGAGATATTATTATCGCAACTTTTTTTTGTTTTTTTGTTTTCATATGAATTTGAAATGTAGTTTTAACCCCCAGAATAATATTCTTAAAGTATAAAACTCACACTCTTAACACCCGCCCTTGTCATCCTGGAATTTTTCGGAGCGAATGCGCAGAAAAATATCCAGGATCCAGGAGAAAAAGCTATATATTATTTAAGCCTTCTTAAGTTTAAAAATATTTATATCTTTTTCTCCTGGATCCCGGGTTGCGCTTCGCGCCCCCAGGATGACAAAAAAAGAAAAAAACTATTAAACAAAACAATTTTAAGCTAAGTCTTCCCCTTCCCCTTAACATGAAAAACTTCCAGAACATTAGTAATTATTTTGCCTAAAACCCAAGCAATTTTTAAAACAAAATACTGCCAAATTGAGTGCCATTTTTTAAAGTATTTTAATTGTGAATCTTTGAAATAATTTTGCTTTACTTTTCTATCTACCTGGTTAAAACTTTGTCCCACATAATCGATGCATTCTGCTACTGGAGTATACCAAACTTCTCCGCCAGCAACATAAACTTGTTTACAGAAATCAACCTCTTCAAACCAAATAAAATATCTTTCGTCTAAAAAAGGTAAAGTGTTATCCAGGTTTTTCAGTACAGAAACTTTTTGTAATTTTTGCAAATTTTTTAGATTCATCATAAAAAATCCTCCTCTAATTGAATCAACTTGACATTCTTTAGTATAATTAAATTTATTTAAAATATATTTATTTAAAATTTGCGGAAATATATGTGGAATTTTTAAAATAATTGCAAGCTGATCAAAAAATTTAGGAAATCTTCGGACATGCTTAATAATTTTGCCATCTTTACCTAATAATTTAATTCCAGCAATACTTACCTGTTTATTATTTTCCATCCAATTATAGATATTTTGGAGAGTATCATTCTTGAGCTTCATGTCTGGATTTAAAAGTAAAGCGTATTTATTTTTAATTAATTTCAATATTTGATTATTAGCTTTAGCAAATCCCAAATTATTTTTATTTTCGATAAGTCGCACTTGGGGAAAATATTTTTTTATCATTTCGACACTCTTGTCAACAGAATTATTATCAACAACAAAAACTTCAAAGCCAAAATTAACATTTGAATTAAAAATTGATTCTAAGTTTTTTCTTAATTGCTCCCGAACATTAAAAGAAACAATTATTATACTTAAATTCATAAAAATAAAAAGGTACCTTTTAAGGTACCTTTAAAGGTACCTTTTTATTTTTAAACGCATTTTAAACAAAACAAAATACTGTTTAATTAAAAATTGCTCAAACAAACAAGCAAAAACAAACATCCGAAAAGCAAACCAAAAAACCTCTAATTTTCCTTTCAAATTTAAAGTTTTCCAATATTTAACGAACATAATATGTTTATTCAAAAAAGCCCATTTTCTAATATTTTTGTTTTTATTTTTTCTGTTTCTAACTACTTCCATGTTACCTTGTCCTTGAGAGCTTGCGGTTCTGTCATGATAAATAATAGCATCATTAATAAATTCTGATTTAAAACCGGCTAATTTTAATCTATAGACTAAATCACAATCCTCTTCATACATAAACATCAGTTCATCAAAATAATTTTGACCTTCTTTAACTTTTTCCAAGGCAGAAATTCTATACATAGCAGCCGCGCCACTCGGACCTAAAATTTCACTATTTATATATTGATTTTTGTCAATTTCACCCTGCCCTAAATCTTTAAAGCGAATAGCGCTTATTTCCTTAATTCCACAAGAATCAATAATATTAGTTTTCTCGCCTCCCGGATAATCTATATTATTATCAAAATTCCATTTCAATATTTTAGGTGCTACCGAAGCAAAATTTTTATCAAAATCTATAATTTTTAACATTTTTAAAATTGCATCCGGCTCTAAAATCATATCAGAATTTAAAGCCAAAAAATATTCAGAACCAATCTCAAGAGCTCTTTTAATCATCAAATTATAAGCACCTGCAAAACCTAGATTTTTATTCTGAGATATAATCTCGAATTGCGGATAATTTTTCTGGATATATTTTACATTATTATTACCGCTGTTTCCACTATTATCAAAAACTAATATTTTAAAATCTTGAAAAGTTTGTTTTTGTAAGCTTAAGAGAAAAAACGGCAAATATTTTGCCGTTAAATCTTTGTATGTTATAAATCC
>CAZDHZ010000069.1:0-2025 GCA_964505405.1 uncultured Gammaproteobacteria bacterium
TAATTAACCAATAAACCAATTAACAAATAAACCAACATATATGACATCAATTATTGAAGAAAGTCAAAAAGCTAAACAGGGAGGGGTATTAGGATTTTGGCGAAATAAAAAATTTATTTATGGAGCAATAGTTTTAATAGTTATTGCCTTATCTTCTTATTTTTTTCTGAATAAAGATTCAGAGGAAGTTAAGATTGTCGCTCAAAAAGAATGGACAGTTAAACAAGGTGACATTATTGTGTCGGTTGAATCTGATGGAAAAGTTGTAGCTAAAGATGGGGTGGAGCTTAGTTTTTCAGTTAGCGGTGATAATTTAGAGGTAGATAAAGTTTTTGTAAAAGAAGGGGATAAAGTAAAGAAGGGAGATAAGATTGCCTCAGTTAAAACGGAAACTCTTGATTTTAATTTAAGGAATGCTTGGAGTTCCTATCAGTCGGCTTTAGCTGATTATAATGAAACTATTGACGGTGCTAGCGATGAAGATATTGCTGATGCTAAGGACAGAATAAGTTCAGCTGAACTTTCTTTATCTCAAGCTAAAATTAGTTTGGAAAATACAAGACAAAACATGAAAAATAATGTTTATGATGCTGAAAAGGATCTTAAAGATGCCAAAGAAAATTTAGATGATAATAAAAATATTAATAATAGTGAAGATGTAAAAGATAGCTATGAAGATTTAGTTGATAACATTAAGGCTATTAATATATCTTTAGAAGGTATCCTAAAAGATTCTGATGAAATTATAGGTGTTGATCAGGAATCTTTAAATGATGATTATGAACAAAATTTAGGTGTAAAAGATCTTTCTACATTAAATAATGCTAAAATTTCTTATAAAAGAGCTAGAGATGAAAATGAAAATTTAAATGCTTATGCTTTAAATTTAAATATTAATAGTGATTATAGTGATATTGATACTGCTTCTGAGAGTGCTGTTTTAGCTTTACAAGAATTTGAAAAGCATTTATATGATATGAAGCTTATGCTTGATAATACTATTACTAACGCGGATTTAACACAAACCGCGTTAGATTCTTTTATTTCTACAATTAGCGCTAATAGAACAAGTATTAATACAAAAATTACAACTTTAAATTCAAAAGTTTCTTTAGTTGAAGATGTTAAAGACGAGATTAGTGATTATGCGGATGACTATGAGGAAGCTTTGCGAGATTTAGAAAATATTAAAGCAGACGGAGAAAGGGATATAGAAAGTTCTGAAGCTAATGTAGAATCTAAAGAGCTTTCTTTAGAGCAGGTTAAGCGTGATTATGAAAAATTAATTGCTCCTTTGAGCTCGGCCGATCTTGCTTCTGCTCGTTCTCGTTTAACTTCAGCTTCTATTAATCTAGAAAAGGCTCAGTATGAATTAGATAAATCAGTTTTGACTTCTCCGATAGATGGAGAATTAGTGCAGTTAAATTATGCGGAAGGAGATATTATTATTACTGGTGATAATAATCCAATAGCTATTATTATTAATAACGATACTTTATTTATAGAGGCGAATATTGAAGAGGCGGATATTTCAAAATTATCAGTAGGTCAAAAAGTCTATGCGACTTTTGACGCTTTAGGAGAATTGAAACTTGAGGGTGAAATTTCTTTTATATCTCTAACTTCTAAAACTAATAATAACGGAATTGTTACTTATTTAGTGAGAGTAATATTTACTAAAGGGGAACATCAAATTAGAGAAGGCATGACTGCTTATCTTGATTTTGTAAGTTCTGAAGCAAGAGATATTTTAGTTATTCCCGTTGCTTCTGTTCGAAATGTTGGTGGTAAACCGTCTGTGCAGGCAGAAAGTGGAGAATGGATTCCAGTTACTACTGGATTTACTGATGGAAAAAATGTGGAGCTTATTGGTGGTTTGAATGTAGGGGATAAGATTTTTTATTAAATTTTGAGTTTCTAATTTTGTACCACAAGGGCATTCCCTTTGGTCAATTTTGAATGAATGTTTTAATTTTTAATGTTTAAATATTAAAACATTGGATAATTCAAAATTCAATCAAAATT
>CAZDHZ010000069.1:2125-4488 GCA_964505405.1 uncultured Gammaproteobacteria bacterium
TAATGGCCTTAGAGTCATTAAAGCAAAATAAAACGCGGACTATACTTTCTATGCTGGGGGTAATTATTGGAGTTTCTACGGTTATTGCTGTTTTTGCTATTGGGCAAGGCGCACAATCAGCAGTTGATAAACAGTTTGCCGGTTTAAGTGCTAAGTCACTTATTATAATGGGATCTTTTAATAGAAGTGCTACGGCCAGTTCGAAGCTAAGCATTAAAGATGTGCAAGTTATTAAGGAAAATGCTAGATATATTTCAGTAGCGACTGGAATAATCCAGGGTAGTAGCGCCGTTTCTTATAATATGGAAGAGGCAAATTATACCGTGGCTGGTATTGATTCTGACTTTTTTAAAGTTTCAAAATTAGAATTAAATAGCGGGAGATCTTTTAATGAAGAAGAGATGCGTTCAAAAGACAGGGTTGCTGTTTTAGGTTTCGCTGTTGCTGAAGGTTTATATGCGGAAGGAGAAGATCCTATCGGGAGCACTATTACTATTGGTGGGAAAAAAGTGGAAGTTATCGGAGTATTTAAAGAAACGGGAGGTAATTTAGGAAAGATGAGTAAAGATGATTCTGTTTATGTTCCATATCAAACTGCCGAAGATAGTCTTTTAGGAAAAGGTGGTCAGACCATTTTAACTTTAGAGTCAGATACTGTTGATAATGTTTCTTTAGCTCTTGATGAAGTAACCGAAATATTAAGAGAGGAACATAAGCTTAAGGCTAGCCAGGCAGATGACTTTAGAATTTTTGATGCCGGATCTATGGTGGGGGCGGCGCAAGAATCGGCGAGTCTTATGACTACGGTTTTAACTTTAGTAGCCGCTATTGTTTTACTTGTTTCCGGGATTGGAATTATGAATGTTATGTTCGTAACTGTTGCTGAGCGCACTAAAGAAATTGGGATTGCTAAGGCGATTGGAGCGAAACGGGGCGATATTTTAAGTCAATTTTTATTTGAGTCTATTATTCTCTCTGCTTTAGGAGGGATAATTGGCGTGATTCTAGGGCAAGTTGCCATACCTTTAATTAGTAAATTTGGGGGTATGTTTGTAACTTCCACATTTACCGGTCCCTTGCTTGGTTTTATATTTTCCGCTTTAGTGGGAATTACTTTTGGTTTTTATCCGGCATTAAAAGCGAGTCGTTTAGATCCAGTTGATGCTTTGAGGAGTGAATAAATATTAATATAAAAATATGATAGAAAAAATTAAATCAATACCTTTTTCTCAACATCCCGAAAATGAAGAAAATCCAGAACAAAGAAGAAAAAATAGAGAAGAAAAATATAGGAAAATGCAAGAGGAAAAGAAACAAGAAGATGAAAAGAAAAGAATATTAAAGAGTGGTAATGATAGTGATATAGGTAATAATATAGATGTGATGGTTTAATTATTTATTTTTAATTAATTTTGCTATAATAAAAGTATGCAAAATATAGAATCAAAAATTAAAGAAAATGTTAGTTTGAAAAATTTTTCTACTTTTAAAATTGGGGGAGAGGCGGAATTATTTTTGGAAATTAAGGAGAAAGAGGATCTGATTGATGCTTTTAATTTTGCTCATGAAAATAGTACGAAGTGCCCCGAGGGTAAAAAAATTCATATTTTAGGTGGGGGGAGTAATACCTTAATTAATGACGGTTTGATAGAGGGCTTAGTTTTAGTTTTTAAAAATGATAGTCTAGGAGTGAAAGGAGAACGAATAGAAGTGCAGGCTGGGACTAAGTTGGGTCGGGCACTTCACTTAAGTGTAAGTAATAATTTAAGTGGTTTAGAATGGTCGGCAGGTATTCCTGGGGCGACTCTAGGTGGGGCCATTCGAGGTAATGCTGAAGCTTTTGGAAATTCTATTGGAGTTTTAGTAGAGACTGTAGAAGCTTTTGATATAGATAAAAAACAATTCTTGACTTTAAGTAATCGGAATTGTTTGTTTTCATACAGAAATAGCTTATTTAAAGAAAAAAATAATTTAATTATTTGGGGGGCAGTTTTAAAATTAAGAAAAGAAAAAAGTGAGCTTGTAAAAAATTTAATGGAAGAAGCAGTTTTGTTTCGCACTAAAAAATATCCGAAACTTCCGAGTATTGGTAGTATTTTTAAAAATGTAGCTTTAAAAGAAGTTGAGGAAAATAATCCTTTGCTTTTTAATGAAATTAAAGACAAAATAGATAATCGTTTAGGAAATGTAGGAGCAGGCTTGTTAATAGATATGGCTGGGTTGAAAGGCAAAACTATAGGTGGAGCCAAAATTAGTTTAGAGCATGCCAATCACATTGTTAATACTGGGAAGGCGACTGCTAAAGATGTTATTACTCTAATTAGCTTAATTAAACAGAAAATAAGAAATAATTTTAAGATTCA
>CAZDHZ010000070.1:0-4176 GCA_964505405.1 uncultured Gammaproteobacteria bacterium
ATGCGCAGAAAAATATCCGGGATCCAGGAGAAAAAGTTATATACTACTTAAACCTTCTGAGATTTAAAAATATTTTTACCTTTTCCTCCTGGATCCCGGGTTGCGCTTCGCGCCCCCAGGATGACAAAAAAACAAATTATTAATTCCTAATTCTTAATTGATAATTGAATTCACCAAGACCCTCCTCCACCGCCTCCAAATCCTCCTCCAGAAAATCCTCCCCCAGAGAAACCGCTTCCTCCTCCGGATGCTCCTTTGCCTGATGGGCTTGAAGCTAAAACTGAATTAGTTTTAGTGCTAAAATTATTTAGACTATTAGCCATATTTAATGCAGAAAAATGTCCGGCATTCTGATCACTATACCAATCGGAATTACCATCATAAATATCTTCAAACTGCTTAGCCCATTTTTTCTCTACTCCTAAAACCATTGCAAAAGGCAATAGTTTTTCAAAATGTTTTGGATCCTTGCTGGGCCTGCCCGCCCAATTGGAGGGCGCATTATGAAAGTTAATTCTGTCTTTTTCGGCGACCTCTAAATATTTTTTAAGACCTAAAATATGCTCACGAGCTAAAACGCCTTTTCTCGTTTTCTGGGGCATAATAAAAGAAAAAAATATAATAATCAGGGCGGAAACCAAAAAGCTTAAAAAACCAATAGTTCCCAAAAAAGAACCAGAAAAAAATCCCAGAAAAATAAACACAAAACCAAAACCCATATACATACCTCTTACTTTTTTAGGATTTTTAGGAAAATATCCTTTACTTACTAAAGATTTATAAACTTTTCCCCTGACTATTTCTAAATCTTTATAAAATTTATCCTTTAAGTCCGATAATCTTATTAAATTTTCCAGAGGAATATTATCTTCTATTATTTTTTCTTCTTTCAGTTTTTGAGCGTCTTTATTTTTTATTTTATTTTTAGATTTAAATAGCAGATCTAAAAGTTGTTGCTCATGTTTATTTTTTAATTTTTCTTGTTTTGTTTGTTTTTGCAAAATATAATCGTCTTTCTTAAAAAATAATTTTTTACTGTTTATCCGAACAATCTTCAAATAACCCTTAATCGCTAAATTAATAATTTCCGCGGAAATATCTTTTTTATTAACTTTTTCATCAATAAGCGTCCCCACTTCAGAAGGCGTTAAAGCATCTGGAGACTCAAACTGAGCAATAATTGTTTTGCGTCCTTCCGGATCTTTTCCTTTTAAAAACCACCATAAAAAGAAAAATATTAATACTGCTAAGGGCAAGAGAATAATTAGATTATCGGCTAAGATAAAATATGCATTTTTAATAATTCCTGATTTTTCTATGAAACCTTTAGGAGTTCCAACTACTATTGTAAAAAAATTACCCGGATTTAATTTATCGTCAATAAAAACTATGCTTTTTACTGAATCGCCTTGATAATTATATCTTGAGGAATTACAAGAATTTTGTGACCCTAGTCGTCCGGAAAAACACTCATCTTTTATTTCGCTTGACGGCAGAGCATGTTCAAAAAAAACAGTAGCTTTAGATTGCATAATAGGAACTTCCCATTCATCCCCAACCACATTCCAATAAAGCTCATCATGATTTTCAAAATAATTAATAGCACGATTTACTTTATAAGTAATAATATATTTTTTTCTTCCGCTGACAAGTTTATCAGCGTCACCTATTTTAATTTTCTTTTTTCCATTTTTCTGACTTATGAAAAAATTATAGCTATTCCCTTTTTCATCTCTCACATTAATATCACTTAAGCGCAAATTATAATTTCCACCTCGGGCTTTATATTTACAAGGAATGATTCTGTAAATACCATGTTTTTGCAAATCATCGAAATTATAAAAGATGCTTTCCTCTATATTCAAACTTCCGTCTTTTTGTAAATTAATTTTTACTGTAAAATCGTCAACCTGCTCGGAGGCTAGAGCAGGCATTATAAATAAGAATAAAAAGAAAAATAAGAAAAATAAGATATTTATCTTCTTATTTTTCTTATTTCCACTAATAATTTTCTGCAATTTCTTAACTCCGGCGCCACTCACTTTCATATTTTTCTGCTTGGCTTTGCTTTTTTTCTTATGTTTTTCTAAAACTTCTTTTTCTATATTTTCATAATTTTGGGAATTCATAAAAAAATGTTATAATAAAATACAAGCTACTTATATTTTAACACAATGAGAGATACAAAAAAAGCCTGGTATGCAAAATGGTGGGGAATATTGATTATTCTTGTTTTAGCCTTTGTTTTAATTATAATAATGACTTTAGGGCTTACTTTTTTAAATTATTCTCGGCAAATTAAAAATAATCCCCTGCTCATTAATACCCTTGTTCCGAATCGGAAAGGAATAGACATGAAAATAATTGAAGGAGAAAATGCTTATTGGCTTGGAAGCGCTAATCCTAAATTAACTATTGTGGAATTTGGTGATTTTTCCTGCTCAGCTTGTAAAAATTCTTTTTCTATTTTGAGAGAAATCAGTGTTAAACATAAAGATCAAGTTAAAATTATTTTTCGTGACTTCCCTATCATATCTGAGCATTCCCTTGATTTGGCCATGGCTGGAAGATGTGCCGGAGAACAAGGACTTTTTTGGCCAATGTATGACAAGCTTTATTTAAATCAAGGTATTAGCACTAATAAAGAAATTCAAAATGTTTTTGATCAAATCGGAGGAAATACAGAAAAATTTATGACCTGCCTTAATGCTAAAAGATATTATCAGGACATTCAAAAAGATATAAAAGATGCAGATACTCTAGAAATTAAAGGAACACCAGCTTGGTTTATAAATGGAAATAATATTAATGGAGATATACCGAGAGAAATGTTTTTAGATTTAGTTGAGAAAATATTGGGAGCTACTTAAAAATCAAAATGCAAAAATCAAAATGCAAAATGACAAAGAAAAATTCAAAAAAGAATTTATTCAAAGATTAATCAAATTTTCCATTAACAATATACAACTAGCAGAAATACTAAAAAAGCAAAAAGCATTCTACTCTTTAATAGATCAATTAATCAGATCATCAAGCTCAATTGGGGCTAATGTAGTTGAAGCAAAATCATCCCATTCTAAAAAAGATTATATTAAATATTTTGAAATAGCTTTAAAATCAGCAAATGAAACAAAATATTGGCTAGCCGTAATAAAAGAAGCTTATCCTAATCTTAAAGTTATAATTAATAAAAATCTGAAAGAAAATATTGAAATAGCTAATATCTTAGCAAGTAGTGTTTTAACACTGAAAAATAAAAAATAATTTTAAATTTTTCTTTGTCATTTTGATTTTTGAGATTTGAGATTTGAGATTTGATGTTTGAACTCTACTATATAAATAACTAAAATAAACATTATGAAACAAATAAGAATTCATGGCCGAGGAGGCCAGGGGGTTGTGACCGCCGCAGAACTTACCGCAATATCTGCCTTTAATGATGGGCACGAAGCTCAAGCTTTTCCCTCTTTTGGGGTAGAGCGAACTGGAGCGCCGATTGAGTCTTTTGTGCGTATTGATGATAAACCGATTAGGACTCGAGAACAAGTTCAAAATCCGGATATCTTAATTATTCAGGATGCTTCTCTTCTTGGAACGGTTGATGTTTTAAAAGGATGTAATAAAAATACAAAAATAGTAATTAACAGCACTCAAAACAAAAAAGACTTAAAACTCCCCCAGGACAATCTTTTTGTAATAGACGCAACAAAAATTGCTTTAAAAATTCTAGGAAAAAATATTGTTAATACAGTTATTTTAGGCGCTTTTGCTAAAGCTGAAGACTTAGTAAGCCTAGAAGCTTTAGAAAAAGCAATCAAGCAAAAGTTTGCACATAAAAGCCAGGATTTAATTGATAAGAATATTGAAGCGGTGAGAGAGGCATATAACTTATAATTAATTTTTAAATTTTGTAATTTTTAAAATAAATCTAAAATATTAATTTTTAAACATTAAAAATTAGAAATTATTTTAAAAATTTAAAAATTAAAAATTACAAAATTCTACAAATATGGACATTACTTCAAAACCAGGATCAACAATTAAAAATAAAACCGGTGGATGGCGAACCTATAAGCCAGTAACTGATTATGATAAATGTATCGGCTGTGGACGATGCGCTCAGGTCTGCCCAGAAAGCTGTATTGCTATGTATGATGAAAATGGCAAGAAACGACC
>CAZDHZ010000071.1:0-4034 GCA_964505405.1 uncultured Gammaproteobacteria bacterium
TTTGCTTTTCATTAATAGCACTAATAGTCCGCTCTCGCATTGAGCTTAGCTCATTTATCTCGTTCTGAATTTTCTGCCAATTATTTTCTTGTTCTTTTACTTCATGAGGCTTTGTACTAGAATTAAAACCAATAATTTCTTTGATTTCTTTTTGGGCTCTTGCTAAAAACTTTTTTATTCTACCTAAATCTTCTTCATGAATAATATCTTCTAAGTGATCTAAAATACTCTTCAGACGGGAATTTACAGGAATATTATTTTCTTTCTCATTTTCATTTTGAATTTTAAAAAGCTCTTCGCGTAAATTTTTAATTCTTTCTTCCTGCTCTTCTTTTTCTTTTGAAAGACCATCATCTTTATTTTCCTCTATTAAAAATAAACGCTCTTCTTCTTTTATTTCTTCTTTTAATTTTTCAATCTCAGTTCTAATTTCCTCTTTTTTATTCATTAAAAAGGAAAGATCAAATTTTCCTTTAGCTTCAAGCTCCACTTCTTTTTGAGCTTCAATTCGAGCCAGTTTTTTATTTATATCTTCTTTTTCAGACTGCAAAGCGCTAATTTCGGACTGGAGTTCATTAAAATTATTATTTTCCTCGCTTTCATTTTTTAAGTTTTCCAAATCACGATTAAAGCCTTCCAGTTTTTTATCTTTATCCAGTTTAATTTTTTCCAATTCTAAAAATTCATTATTATACTTTCCAAATTTCTCATTAATATCTTTCCATAAAAAACCATAATATAAAATCTGTAATTTTTTTAGTTCATGTTCTAACTCCCCGCGCTTTTGTAATTTATTAACCTGTCGAGTTAAACTTTTTAAGCGAGGCTCAATTTCAATCAAAAGCATCTGCGCCTGCGCTAGATTTTCATAACTTGATTTTAATTTATTTAAAGACTCGTCCCGCTTAATCTGGAATTGCTTTACACCGGTCGCTTCATCAAAAAATTCCTTGCGTTCAGCAAGGGAAGTATTTAAAAATCCCTCTACCATACCCTGCCCGATAACACTATAGGTTTTCTGGCCAAATTTCGCACGAGCCAAAAGCATCTGAATATCGGATAATCTAACCCGATTATTATTAAGCATATATTCACTATCGCCATTACGGTAAAGACGACGGGAAATTACTATTTGACTTAAATCCATCGGACTTGCTTTTTTTTCTTTGCCTTCTTCGCTTTCAGAATTTTCATGATTCAGAAGAGATTCCGAATAAGTTCCATCTTCATTATTTAAAAACAAAGAAACCTCGGCCATCCCAAGTTTCCCCTTTTTATCTGATCCAGAAAAAATAATATCTTCCGCTCTCTTGCCCCTTAAGGTTTTCATACTCTGCTCACCCAAAGTCCAGCGAACCGCATCAGCTACATTTGATTTTCCACTTCCATTAGGACCAACTATAGCAGTTAATCCTCTCTTATCGGCCGAAACCATTCCGGGAAAAGTTAAAACATTTTTATTGGCAAAAGATTTAAATCCTTGAATTTCCAGTTTTTCTAAATACATAATATAGACAATCAACAGTTAACAATTAACAAATAAAATCAAAATACAAAAACTAAAAATCAAAATTTATGTATCACTTCACAATAAATTATCTTAATTTTACTTTTTGAATTTTATATACATTATTATACAATATTTTTGAAAAAAGAAAAAGCGGGAGAATAAATTTTTATTCTACCCGCTTGAAAAGATTTAAATTTAAAGCAAGTTAGCTGCTAATTCAGCTAATTCTGAACGCTCACCTTTCTCTAGATTAACATGAGCATAGCGCTTTTGACCCTGCATCCTGTTAATGACATGGCTTAAACCATTAGATTTCGTGTTTAAATAAGGATGATCAATCTGAAAAATATCTCCGGTAAAAATAATTTTGGTTCCTTCTCCAGCTCGAGTTACTATTGTTTTTACTTCGTGAGGACTTAAATTTTGAGCTTCATCAATAATGAAATAAGCTTTCATTAAACTTCGTCCTCGAATATAAGCTAAGGCCTCAATATGTATTTTATTTTCTTCTTGCATTTTTACTATGGAACTGGAAAATTCACTTGATCCGTTTTTTATAACAGATAAATTATCATTTAAAGGCATAACATAAGGACTGATTTTGGAATCAATATCACCAGGCAAAAAACCCATGTCCCGATTACTTAAAGGCACTGTGGGTCGCGCCAACATAATTTCACGATATTTTTTCCTTTGTTCTATAGCAGCAGCTAAAGCTAATAAAGTTTTCCCCGTTCCGGCTTTTCCCGTTATAGTTATCAAGCTAATATCTTCATTCATTAAAGCATCTAAGGCAAAGATTTGTTCCGTATTTCTAGGTTTAATTCTAACACAAGGTTCAGTACGAACTCTTCTTACTCTCTCTAAATTCGCATCAAAAGTCGCTAAAACAGAACTGCTTCCATTTTTTAAAATGAAAAACTCATTGTTCAAGGGATTTGTTTTTATAGATTCAACAAAGTCATGAAACATTAATCCAGAATTATTTTTATATAATTCTTCTATAAACTTTTTAGAAACATTTTCTATGACCCTTGGCTTTTTATAAAATTCTTCAACATTTTCAACATAATCGGAAGTATAATCTTCGGCTAAAAAACCAATAGACTGTGCTTTCATTCTTAAAATTGCATTTTTAGTAACCAAAACAACAGGTCTTTTCCGATGATTACTAGCCTCATTACTCATAATACAAGACACCATATTTAAAACATGGTGCCCCGTTTCATCCAACATAATACCTTTGTCTTTTAAAGTTTTTTGAAGTGTGTCTAAATATTTAACCCGTATCTTCCCTTTCCCTGGAGCAATAGAGACGCCTCCATTATAGAGAGCTGGTCCAGAAATTTTATCAAGACTCTTAATAAATTCTCTAGCATTACTATTTATTGTTTTGTTCCCTTTTTGAAATGATTCTATCTCCTCAAGAACACTAACTGGAACCACAATATCATTTTCTTCAAATAAATATATGCACTCATAATCATGAAGAATTACATTTGTATCCAATACAAAAATTTTGTTAGTTTTCGCTACTTTTTCTTTTTCACTCATTTTCCCCTCCTTTTTTAGACTAATTAATTCATTAATCTTAATAAATATTTTAAATTGTTAAAAAACAAAATCCGCCTCCCTATTCAGCGGATAAAAATAAAATGATCTTGATTATAATTAAATTAACATAATTTAATTATAAAATCAAATAATAATTAAATTTGTAAAATATTGACCAAATTAAAGTAATATGCTTAAATTAAATAATTAAATTTTATTGTTCATTTAAAATTGAAAGGGGGAATTATGACGATTACTGTTGAACACAGAAATGATGGTTTTTTACAAAAAATTAGCGGACAAGAATGTCCCGATACTCTAAAAGGGACAGTTCTGCATAAATCACTTGAAATTCATCAAGTTCTTCTTCAATTTCTTGATGAAAAAATTATTGGTAAAAAATTTAAGGAGAAAGAAAATCTTCAAAAAAAATTGAAGACCTGGCAAGCTTATATTAAAAAAACAAAAATTGATTGCTTGAGAGAATTTGCTGAAATTTCAATCCAAGACAATCATATTGCCTGTCTGGGAGACATGGGCTGGGAGCTTATTCTGGGAAAAATAAAAAAAATATAGCTCTTAGCTAAACTCTTCTTTCATCTTCAAACGGCATGGATTTCAAATCATGCCGTTTTTTATTATTTGATTTTTATTCAAACATCAAAGCCGCACCGATGGCACCGGCCTTTTTACCTATTTTTGATTTTAAGAGTTTAATATTTTTGCGAACTTCAGAGGACGCTATATGCGCTCGCATTGTTTTTTTAGCAATAGACAGAAAAAGGTTGCTGGACTCCATAGCTCCCCCACCTAAAACGATTACTTCCGGAGCGATTAAATTTATAATATTAGCAACGGCAATCCCTAAAAACTCCCCTAATTCCTCAAAAGTTTTTTCAGCTAAAATATCTCCCCGATAAGCTTCTTCAGCTAAATTTCCCGGATTGTTCTGAGTTAATTTATGATAAGC
>CAZDHZ010000072.1:0-1536 GCA_964505405.1 uncultured Gammaproteobacteria bacterium
AACATAAAATTAGTAAGCCGAATAATCTTTTGGACATTCCAAGGCGCCAAGAGATTTACCGATCCAATTTCTAGAGCCGAAGCTCCAGCCCGAACATAATCAAAAGCGTCCTTTTCGTTCAAAATACCGCCACCAGCTTTAATAGGCATCTTTACGCCACCGGCCCGAACTTGCTTCAGCCAATATATAACAATCGGCTTCAAAATCCATCCGGACAAACCACCTCCACCAAGATGCGCTAAGGAAGAAACTTTAGTTCCAAAAATACCCTGCCAATTAATTAAATTGGGTAATTTCCCCCAAGGAATAGTGTTAGAACAAGTAAGACAATCGCACAAACCAGAATCTTCAATTTCTTTTACAAAATCAAGACCAGCTTCTAAAGCATCAGCCACCCCGATTTTAAGATCAAGCGGAACAGAAAGAATGTTGAAAACTTCCAAAATAGCAAAAGCATCAAGAAGTAAATCCTGAGTCGGATGTCCGGTATTAGGACAAGAAATATTAATCTGAATACCAAAAGGAGCTTGAAAATTTTTCATCTCTCTTAAAATAAGCTGAACAAATTTTTTAGCCTCTTCTATCCTTTCTTCCCGTGTTTTTGCAATACTCATAAAAGAAATCATAAAAGCTTCTGTTCTTTTCTGCCATTCCCCCCTCTGAAGCAAATTTTCTGCTCCCGGACCGCTTAAACCAACTGAATTTAAAACAAGCCTTTTAAAGGGGTATACTTTAACACAACCAGGAAACCATTCTTTAGATTGTAAATCATCACGCAAAGGCATATTACCTTCCCGAACTTCAAGAGTTGTTGTTTTGGAAATAAAAGTTGATCCAGAAAAATCAAAACCTTCTCTAAAAATCGCTTTACACAAAGGATGATAATTTCTCCAACCCTCCCCGAAAAAATTAAGAGATCCGGAGGCATTAAAAATAGGATGAAAATTAATGTCCCTTAAAATAAATCCACTCATGAGCAAACCTCCTCTCTTCAAATTTACAAAAATTAAATTTTAATTAAATACAATCTTCTTTTATTCTTTTTCTTGCTTCTTTTTTAAGATCTTTCGAAGGCTTTCCTTTCCTTCTTTTAATCATATCAACACTCCTATAATTTAAAGGTTTTGTAATCTTTTTGAAAATTGTCAAAGAGCTGTATAAAAAAAACAAACCTTTGAGAATACCTCCTAAGATTTGTTATTTACTACGCTCACTTTACTAAAAATAGAGAAAAAAGTCAAACCTTCAAAAACCAAAAAATAATAAAACTCCTCCAATAGTTAAACCAAAAATAAAATTAAATAATTTAATTCTTAAGGCATCATCCATGGAAAAACCCATAATAGGAAGAAGACCATGCCCATCTTGAATTATAGAATTAGCAAGCAAAATAGAAAAAGGAATAAGCCCTTTGGAAAAAAGCACTAATAAAAAAATATTAGGTCCGGATATAGGTAGAATGCCAATTAAAGCCGCAATAAGCAAAATATAAATTAAATTTGAAGCTTGAAAAATAGTTTCTGTATCAACCATTCC
>CAZDHZ010000072.1:1636-4032 GCA_964505405.1 uncultured Gammaproteobacteria bacterium
CATTAGAAAAGCCTCATCTCCACTAGTAGCAATCATAACCGCAATAATTCCCCCAAAGCCCAAAAGACCAGACATATAAAGAGAATCCATCACAAAGGTCCCGACACAACCGGGAATAATCCCAAAAAAAGAAGAAATAATATATCCTAAAAATTTATTTTTATTAACAAAGACAATTATTTTATCTTGATATTTTAAAACTAAAAGTTCCACTATAACCATTAAAACAAAAATGATTAAAGTAATTTTTATACTTGCTGCCAAGCTTTTTATAAATAAAGGCAATAGATTTTGCATACTATTATGTAATTTAAATTAAAAAATACAACTAAGTCATAAATCATGAATTTATTTTATTGATCATTTAATTAAAAATTATTCAAAAATAAACTATTTTTTAAAAACCTTCATTCCATCTTTAGCATCCTCAACAATATACCCTAATTTCTCAATTTCATCACGAATCTTATCAGATTCTTCCCAATTTTTTTCTTCTCTTGCCAATTCTCTTTGTTTTTTTAAATCCGCTATTTCCTGAGGATATACTTCTGTAATAGTTTCCGTAATATCAAATCCTAAAACCTTATCAAAATCAACAAAAGTTGCTCTTTTATCCTCATTAGATATTTTTTCAGATTTAAGCATTTCCTGAACAATAGCTAGAGCTTTGGGCATATTTAAATCATCATTAATTGCTTTTGTAAATTCTTTTTTAAGTTCAGAAATAATTATACCAGAGTCTAGCCCTAAACTCCTCACCTGATTTACTAAATGTCTTAAACCTTTTTCCGCATTTCTAATCCCTTCTTCCGAATATTCCATCGGCTTTCTATAATGCACTTGTAAATTAGCAAACCTATATACTAAGGGATCAATCCCTTTTTTTATTAAAGCATTTTCCAGAGTTAAAAAATTATTCTCGCTCTTAGCCATCTTTTTTCCCCCTTTAATATTTAAAAAAGCATTATGCATCCAATAATTAAAAAATTTAGTTTCTGGATAAGCAGATTCCGATTGAGCTATTTCATTAGTATGATGAACATTAATATGATCAATCCCTCCCGTATGGATGTCTAATCTTCCCTGAAGTTCAGCCATGCTCATAGCAGAACATTCCACGTGCCAACCTGGGAAACCAAGTCCCCAAGGAGAATCCCATTCCATTTGACGTTTTTCTTCCTTAGGTGAAAATTTCCATAAAGCAAAATCTGTTGAATTTTTCTTTTCTTTATTAATTTCAACTCGCGCTCCTTCACGCAAAGTTTCCAAATCTAAATGACTTAATTTATTATAATCTTTAAATTTAGAAGTATCAAAATAAATTCCATCACTTATTTTATAAGTATAGCCCTTATTTTCTAAAATTCTAATTAGATTTATCTGCTCATCTATATAATCCGTAGCCTTGGTCCACTTATCTGGTTCAAGAATATTTAATTTTTTAAAATCATCTTTAAAAGCTTTGGTATAAAATTCAGCAATATCCCAGGCACTTTTTCCTTCCCGTTTAGACTCTTTTTCAAGCTTATCCTCTCCCATATCCCCATCCCCCGTAAGATGCCCCACATCAGTTATATTCATCACATGCCTCACCTTATATCCATTGTATTTCAAGACTCTTTTTAAAGTATCTGCAAAAATATAAGAACGCAAATTTCCAAGATGAGCATAATTATAGACAGTTGGTCCGCAAGTATAAAAACCAATTTCATTAGTATTTATCGGAGTAAATTTCTCCTTTTTACGACTCATTGTGTTATATACTTTTAAAGTCATACATTATTTAAAAAATAAATTAATATCTCAATAGTCCTTTTAATTTAGCATTTTTAAAACTAAATAGTCAATCTATTGTGATAAACATACACTCCATAATCCAATCCTATTTTCTTTAGCTTGCTTTTCCCAATCGCTAAATTGCTCCATAAACTCAAATGGAAAATAGGGATAATTATAAGCATAGCCATTTTTAATTAATTCTTCTTCAACAAAAGTTCCGTCTTGCATAAATACATACCGCAATAAACGATTATATTTATCACGATTATCATTTTGCTCATCAGATTTTAAAGAAACATATTTATTTTCCAATATTTTTTTCAAATACGCTGATGCTTCTGGACCATAACACTCCTCCTTAGTATAAGAAGAATCAACTTCCGGAGTATTAATTCCTAAAAGTCTTACCCTCTCATATTTATTACCAATTATTACCTCGATTGTATCACCATCAATAACCCGACTTACTTTATAAAGTATTGGACTATCAAAATCATGAAGTTGAACATTTTCTTTCTCATTAAACAATTCAGTTTGAAAAAAAGATAGATAAAATACAAAGAATATCAAAAAAATAACAAATAAAAAATATAATATTTTTTTCTTCATAATTTATT
>CAZDHZ010000073.1:0-3748 GCA_964505405.1 uncultured Gammaproteobacteria bacterium
GAGCGAGGGAAAGGAATCCAGAAGGAGAGGCGTCAAAACGAGCTTATTCTTTACAGGTTTTAAAAACATAGAATATTGTTAAAATAAAAAATATCACTTTTTTTGAGTGATATTTTTCTATTATATTATTCTTAAAACTTTTTGTGTATATTATTGCTTAATGTTTCTCCTCCTGGATTCCTTTCCCTCGCTCCGCTCGCCAGGAATGACAAGAAAGAGGAATGTTTTTTATTTCTGGCACCCCTCACAATATCTCGTTCCTCTCCCTGCTAACTTTGTTTTTAAAATCGTATTTCCACATCTTAAACATTTTTCTCCATCTCGTCCATAAATTTTAAGTTTATTTAAAAAATTTCCCTGATTGCCCTGAGCATCCCTGTAGTCATTAAAAGTAGTACCTCTATATTTAATGGCTTTTTTTAATATTTTCTTGATGGCTAAATATATTTTTTGTTTTTCTTTCATGTTTAAATCCCGCGTATTTCTATGAGGATTAATGCTCGCATCAAATAAAATCTCATCCGTATAAATATTTCCAATTCCGGTAACTAGTTTTTGATCTAAAAGAAAGGCTTTAATGTTCTTTTTTTTATTTTGAATAATTTTTTCAAATTGTTTAAAGGTAAATTTTGGATCTAAGGGTTCTATCCCTTGTCTTTTATTAATAATATTAAATTCTGTTTCATCTATAATTTGTACTATACCAAATTGTCTTTGATCATTATAAAATAGGCGTGCATTATTTTTAAAATAAATAATTAAATGACTTTGTTCGTTGGGAAGATTTAAAATATTTTTTTTATCACTATGTCCTCCGGCAATAATTTTATCTTCTTTTTGATAAATGAGCTGTCCCGTCATTCTAAGATGCACCATTAAATATTCTTTAGAATTATTAATTTTGAAAAATATATATTTCCCCCTTCTAATGATTTCCGAAAAAGATTTACCAATAAGAGCATCACAAAAAACATTCGTTTTGTTTTTAACAATTTTCTTAAGTCGAATATCTATTTTAATTATTTTTTTATTAATGATTTCTTCTCTTAAGTCATTAACAATTGTTTCTACTTCTGGAAGCTCGGGCATATATTTTATTGCTTATTTACCCAAAGTCCATGAACATTGCAATAAGCTCTCACTTCTTTAATGGGAGAAATACATTTAAAGGCAGTAGCTGGAAGTTCGCCCACATTAAGTTGTTTTTTTAAAATTTTATTATCTTTTGTAATAATTTCTATCCATTCTATATGATGTTTTTCTTCCATGGGGTGTTGTGTTTTTCCGACCATAATAGTAATTAAGTTATTATCTCCATGTTCTATGACTGGTAAATGTTTTTCTTGCCCTTCGTCTTTTATTTTTTCAGTTTGTAAAAGCATAATTTGTCCGCAACAAACTAATTCTTCAGCTCCTTCATGTACTATTTCTATAATATTCCCACAAACTTCACATTTATAAATTTGATTTAATTTTATCATATTTTTTATTAATAATTAATATTTTAAATAAAGTTTATTCTTAATGTTCGTATAAGTCAATCGTTTTGTCTTTGCATTTTATTCTATATTTGTTAGTATTAATTTATGAATAAACAAGAAAAAACTTATTTATTTCAAATTGCAAAAGAAGCTTCAAAAGAAGCCGGGCAGGCGATTTTAGGTTTTTATGGGAAAGATTATGATTTAGAATTTAAAAAAAACGAAACACCTTTGACTAGCGCGGATTTAGCTTCTAACGAAATTATTATTTCTCATCTTAAGAAAACAGGAATCCCAATTTTATCAGAAGAGTCCGAAGATAATCCGGCTCGTTTTAAATCCGGATATGTCTGGATAGTTGATCCTCTGGATGGCACTAAAGATTTTATTAATCAAACGGGCGAATTTACGCTTATGATTGCTTTAGTTAAAAAGCAAAACAATAATAAATATCGTCCTGTTTTAGGGCTAATATATAAGCCTTTGGGGGATGTTTTGTATTATGCGTTAAAGGATGAGGGCTCTTGGATCCAACATAAAGAGAAAGAAATTAAGCAAATAAAAGTTTCGGGAAAATTTAAAAATGATTTTTTAATCATGCTAACGAGCAGAAGTCACTCTACGGACATGGAAAAAAAAGTCGCTCTAAAATTAAATGTTCAAAAAACTATAATCAAAGGAAGTTCTCTAAAGGCTACTTTGGTGGCTTTGGGAGAAGGAGAATTTAATTTTAATCCTTCTCCAAAAACACAGGAATGGGATATTTGTGCTTCGGATATTATTATTTATGAAGCTGGAGGAAAATTCACAGATATTCAAGGAGATATTATTTTTTATAATAAAAAAAATACGAGTAATAAAAATGGATATTTACTTAGTAACGGTTTGATTCATAATAACATTATTCAGGAGATTAAAAATTTTCTTATTAATTAATTTTTTGTTATATTTTTTGTGTATCTTAAAAGGTATCTTTAAAGATACCTTTTAATATATGTTTTTTAAGTTCTTTCTTGTAGATATCCTTTAGTGGAGGTTAAAACGTCGTTAATTCTATTCATGTCCTTGTCTAAACGATCTCTAATTTCTGTAATCATTTTTTCTTTTTCTTCTATTTCTTCTACAACTTGGTTTTCTAGAATTTTTCTTTGAGTAGTGTCTTCTACGATACAAAGTAATTTTTCAACTTCCCCCTTTTCATTTTTAATTGGAATTCCATAATAATCGCGAAAACTTTCTTTTTTACCAACATGGGAAATATATTGAATGCCTTTTAGTCTAAAGGGACTACCCTCTAATCCTCTTTTAATATATTGTAGAAGTCCATATTTTTGATAAGAAGGAACATCAAAAACATTTTGTCCTTCTATTTCTTTTGCTTCTTCTACTCCGCTAATTCTAGTCATTTCTTTATTAAAAAATAAAATAATTCCCTCATCATCAATAACATAAGCCCCAAAAGGCAAGTTATCTAAGGCTTCCTTTGATAAATTAATTAAAGTTTTTTCGTAGTTTTCTTTCATGATTTTATGTTTAATTTTTATATTGTTATTATAGCAAAATATTAAATATTTAGAAATAGTGTGTGCTTGACATAAACAGGGCATTAGTTTATACTATTTTTAGTCCTTAAACGGGCTGTTTTATTTTATTAATTGTTCTAGTGGAGACTAAGTTAATAATTAATAGCTCTTCTGGTCCCTTCGTCTAGTGGTTAGGACACCAGGTTTTCATCCTGGTAACAGGGGTTCGATTCCCCTAGGGATCACATATAAAAAATCTTGTCTTTTTGGCAAGGTTTTTTTACGCTGTTTTTTTTATGCTTGACTTTTTGGTTTTTTCTTGTTAAATTAAAAATGTTGCCGAAAGGGCAGCTTTTTATTTAAAACAAAGTTAATTGTTAATTCGTCTGTAAGGTTATAACATTTCGGGCAGGTAATTAACGGTTGTTGAGTACCCGTAGCTCAGCTGGATAGAGCAACGGCCTTCTAAGCCGTAGGTCACAGGTTCGAATCCTGTCGGGTACACAATATATTTTATTAACATAAGCAATAGCGGTGTTAATAAAAATATTGAGTATTTGGTGTGTTATTCGAATCTGAATTTTGGCGTGGGATTTAATCCCTTCGAATCACACACGGGTACACAATAGCAATGATGGTGGCTATAGTTCAACGGTTAGAACATCGGCTTGTGGTGCCGATGATGAGGGTTCGATTCCCTCTAGCTACCCCAAATTAAAAATCGTCCCGAAGGGCGGTTTTTTA
>CAZDHZ010000074.1:0-3533 GCA_964505405.1 uncultured Gammaproteobacteria bacterium
AGACTCTTTCCAACAATTAAATCAATTTTAACTGGAGCGATGCTGATTTTAACCGGAGTATTAATTTCAAAAGTTTTATCAAGTAAAACTTTTTTAGTTTTATTTTGGATAGTAAGTTCTGTAAAACTAAAAATACTTTGCTTCATGTTTTTATTTGGGAAAGGTAGAAATTTATTATTTTCCGTGGTTTTAATAAATAATTCTAAAATTCCATCTTCAGCATTAGAGCCAGCTTCTTTAGGTAGTTCGCTTAAAATTGGTAAATTCACTACTCCAATCTCCCCCACCCCCAGTATTTCGATAGAATAATTTTGGTCTATATTAACGCTAGTTCCTCTGGAGCCAATTATAGCTTCTGTTAAAAAATAATGATCGTTGGCCTGTCCTAAGTCAAAAGTTTTAATGCGTCTTGCTGAAATTGTATCACAGGCAGATTCTTCTAAACTAAGTCCCAGATTAAAGGCGATGGAATTGTTTACTTTTCCGACAGGAATAAAACCAAGAGGTATTGTTTTTTGAATAATATTTTGAGATTTAAGTTTAGCCAAAGCATTAATGGCATTATGTAAAATATTATTATTTCCAACTACAGTAATAGTTTTAGCTCCTTTTTTTATTTCGTTTTGGACAACTTCAAATAAAGAGCTGAGCATGCTTAGCCGGACTATTTTTCCATTTAATCCCAAATCGGTAATTCGAGTTTCAATTTTTATGATCGTAGAATTATTCTTTTTTTGGGAAACATATGTGTCGTAAATATAAATATGCATAAAATTATGCTTTCTTTTGAGAACTTAATGCTTCTGAATTTTTATTCATAATTAATTGACCATTTAACTCCGCACCCCGAGCTACTGATATTTGGGAAGCTTTTATTTCTCCGCTAATTTTAGCAGAAGCATTAATTTCCAAATATCCAGAAATATTTATATTACCATTTACTTCTCCTCCGATTTTAGCGTCTTTTGCCTCAATATTAGCTGTTATTTTAGATTTATCACCGATTAATAGAAATTTATCGGTTTTAATGCTTCCTTCTACCATGCCCTCAATAATAATATTGCCTTGTCCATGAAAATTACCTTTTACTTTAATCGAAGGTCCAATTATAGTTTCTGCTTCTTTAACATTGATTTGCCCACTCTCTTTGTTAAACATATTTTTTATATTATTTATTAATTTTGTACTTTTAATATAAGGGAAACAAAGGGCTTTGTCAAAAAGTTTAAAAAATAAAAATAAACATATTTTTATTTATTATCAAATAATTTGATTGAATTAAAATTAAAAAAAGGTGTGTCAAGAAGAGGTCGACAAGCTCGAAACATTTTATTTTTTGAATTTTGAGGCTGATATTCAAAATATCCGCAAGACAAAGATGCGCATTGAGAAAAACAAAACTTTCTTTTTATTTCTTCGCAACATTTAGCTTGCTCTACTGAATTAGTTTGATAAGCACGGCAAGGACTATTTGTCAGGCATTCAGATTCAGAAAAACTATTTTTTGGCCGTAATTCTAGAGATTCTTTGTTTTTTTCTATTTTAATATTTTTTATTAAACAGCTATTTTCTAATTTAAGGTCTGATAACATTTTTCTTACAGCGTTTTCTAGGTTTTGATTTTCTTCTTTTCTATAAATTTCAACATATTCTTGATATTCTGGGGAAAAAATATCATTTGAATTTTTATTTTCTTGAAAATAAAATCTTCCTGAATCTTCCTTTAAATTATAACGATTATCAAAATAGTAGCGGAAAGAAACGCCTAATTCATCATTTTTATATGTTTTTTCAAGTATATTTGGAATAAAATTAAAAACTTCTTGGGTAATTTCTGTTTCTTTAAAATAATAATTTTTATCTTGAGCATAAGGCCACTCAAGAGGCTTAAAACTTTCAGGATCTGCTTTTTTTACTAAAACTCCATGATAATAAACGTGGTCTTTGTCTTTAGCAAAATTAATATCTATACATTTAAAAGTGTCTGGGCTAGAATTTGAGATTTTAAAGTCATGATTATAATCATTTCCATTCATGTTTATATTACTAGATGAGTGATAATAAACATGATTATTATATTTAAAATAATAATTATTTTCTAGACTATCTCTAGAAGAATGATATTGTTGTTTCGCCGGGTAGCATAAGACATCTCTCTTAGATTCAGGCGGTAATTTTTTGAATTGGGATGCTAATAATCCTAAAATAATAATAATAATAATTCTTTTTATCATAATATTTAATTATTTTTTCTATTTTTAATTTTGTGCAAGGTGTCCGAATATATGAAGTTCACCGAAGAGTTATGGGGGAAGCGCTTGTAATATTCACAAAAATCCATTCTCTTTATGTTTCTTTGCGATGGTGTCTGCTAATTTTTCTAAAGCTTTAATATCATTTTCTTTTGGATATCCTTTAACTAGAACTGGTTTTAAAATTTCTACCTCAAGATTTGGGATCATACCTGCTATTTGTTCAATCGCTTTGCCACCCCAAGCATAGGACGCTATTACTGACGCAAATTTAGTCTTTGGTTTTAAAATGTTGGCTAAATTTACAGCGTAACTAACATTTGGATGTGGTCCATTAAGGACCGTCGGTGTTCCTATAACTATGGTCGCTGCATCCACTAAGCTTATTGCGAGTTTTCCTATGTCCGTTACAGCTAAATTAAATTGATGTACCTCGATACCTCTTTTCAATAATGCTGCGACTAGATGTTGAACCATTTTTTCAGTACTACCATGCATTGAGATATAAGGGATGACAACAATGTTTTTAGGAGTATCCGAGATCCAATCCTTATAAGCTTCAATTATGAAGTTCGGTTTATTATATATTGGACCATGGCTGGGGGCTATCATGGCTATTTCATATTCACTAATTTTTTCTATATTTTTCTTGATAATATTTCTAAACGGCATCATTATCTCAGCGAAGTATCTCTTCGCAGCTTCATATACCTGACCTTCATCAGTAACATACATATCCGTAGTTGCAATATGTGAACCGAAAAAATCGCACGAAAACAGAATATTATCTTCTTTAAGATATGAGGTCATCGTTTCTGGCCAATGAACCCAAGGAGTATATATGAACTTTAAAGTTTTATCTCCTAAAGATAACTCTTCTCCATCTTCTACCATAACTATTTTTTCCTCCGGTATACATAGATGATTGATAATCATATCTTTTCCTTGCGAGGAAGTAATAATTTTTGCAGAGGGATATTTTTCTAAGACAAGAGGTATTGTTCCAGAATGGTCTTGTTCTGCATGGTGGGATACTATAAAATCAATGTTCTTAATATCTTTTAACTGAGATAGAAGAATATCGGACATTTCTGGGTCTACTGTATCTAATAATACTGTTTTCTCACTTCCCTTGATTAAATATGCGTTATAACTTGTGCCGTCTGGCAGAGGAATTAGCGAATCAAATAATCGTCTATTCCAATCTATGGCCCCCATTAAAAATATGTTTTTTTTAATTTTTCTTGGATTCATAATATAATTTATAATTTTTAATATTTT
>CAZDHZ010000075.1:0-3461 GCA_964505405.1 uncultured Gammaproteobacteria bacterium
GAATCATCATCATTTCCATTCCAAGCCCAACCTTCTAATTCACTATTAGTCACATTTGCGATTACTTTATAATCCGAAGTTCCACAGCTACCACCATTATTAGAACAATTAAAACTAATCCAACCATCATCCCCCATAGACAAAATCTTAGCCCAGCCATCAATCACATGAGTTCCAGTATTATATTTGGCAATAGTACCCGTTGTTGAATTATATGGAGGATATAATGGATCACCGGTTTTTCCAGCAGGATCTCCTCCGCAAGTTGCCCCATCACAATCACCTGAATTCGCACAAGTCTTGCCGATATTTACTCCGGATTCGCAATAATTTTCCCGATTAAAACTTATCCAACCTACATTCTCACTCCAAGCAAAACCGGAAATATCACCAGTATTATTATCAATATAAACTCCATAATCAAAAAAGGCTGTACCATTAACAGGACAACCTGCAGGATTTCCTAAATATATATTTCCATTATTATCACAATCAGTAGAATTAAAACTAATCCATCCAATATTAGAACTCCAAGCAAAACCCCTTAGATTATGACCAGTGCCAGCAGCGGAATCATAAACTCCAGCCTGAGCTAGTTGTATTGGTAGATTAGACTTACTAAAATTAAAATAAGCCAAAACCGCAATAATAAAAAAACTTAAGAAAATCAAAAATATTTTACTTTTTTTAAAAATCTTTTTCATATATAAATTTAAAAAATAAATAAATTCAAATACCAATCTAAAATCTGCTCTCCCCAAAATAGAGTAATTATAGTTGCGGTAGACAGGAATATACCTAAAGGAATTTCCGATTTTAGTTTTTTCTTTTTAGAAATTAAAAGAGGTATGGCAACAATAGAGCCAATAATATAGGCTAGAAAAATGGCAAAAATAGACATGGGCCAAGCTAAACTTAAACCTATGAGCAAACCTAAGCGAATATCCCCTCCTCCAATCCATTTTCCCTTAGATATTAAGAACTGTAATAAAAAGAAACTACCTCCTATTATACCAGAAATAAGCAAATTTACCAAATTAAATCCAAGAAATAAATTTAAAATAAATATTATTATGCAGGCTGGTAAAGTAATGATATCTAAAATTAAATAATATTTTAAATCATAGATAAATATTATTATCATTATGGTGATTAGAAGCCAGGATTTTAAAGTTAAGAGTAAAAAGTTAAAAGTTAAAAGTTTAGAAATTGGAAATTGGAAATTGGAAATTGTTTGGAAATTGGAAATTGGAAATTGGAAATTAATTAAAAAAGCCAAGACAAAAAGAATAGCTGTAATCAATTCCACCGCCGGATATTGCCAAGAAATGCTTTTCCCACATTTTCGACATTTCCCACGCAAAAACAGAAAACTAAAAACAGGAATATTATCATACCAAGAGAGTTGATATTTACATTTTGGACAAATTGAACGCCCTAAAATAGTTTTCTTTTCATGCAAACGCCAAACAAGACAGTTTATAAAACTGCCTATGCTTAAACCGAAGATGAAGATTATGAAGATTATGAAGTAGAACATGCATTAGAGAGTTAGAGAGCTAGAGAGTTAGATTTTATTTAATATAAGCTATTTTTTTATATTTTTACATCTATTGGCACTCCACTACTAATAAAAATAACATTTATGAGTAGTGCTATCCACATAAATGAACTAAGGATTATTTAAAACAATAAAATATATTAAATTCTTAATAACCATTTCCAGACAGGCATAATTTTTATTTTTTTATTAGCAATCATCTCTTCTCCCTCCTCATCCTCTGTTAATATCAAACCCTGTTTTAATTTATAAGCTTCCATAGCCTCAATTAAGCCATCCATCTCTCGTTTTCTTGTTTTTTCTTCAGACATTGTTTTCACAATTTGGATAGCCTCAACTATTTTTATTCCCTCCTTTATTATAAAATCACATTCCTTTTTAGCTTGATGATAAAATATTTCTTTTGCTCTTCTTTTCAATTCCAAAAAAACAATATTTTCAAGCATTCTTCCATAATCTTCTGAAAACCTAAATCCAACGGCTTGAGCTAAAGCATTGTCAATTATATATAATTTTTTATTATAATAAATCTGCTTTTTTAAAGAATAATCATATTTGGGGAGAAGAAAAACTAAAAAACTATTTTCTAAATATCCAAAATACTCCTTAACAGTTGTTGAATTTTTAACTCCAATAACATTCTTAAGAGAATTAAAACTTACTTCTTTCCCAATGTTTGAAGCTGAATAAAAAACCAACTCTTTAATCTGCTTTTCATTGGTTAATTTATACCTCGTAACTATGTCTCTATATATAATACTTTCATATAGAGATTTTAAATATTCAATATCATTTGTTTTAAGATATTCGGGGAAACCTCCTTTTTTAAAAAATAAATTAAAGGCTTTTTTCATTTTTATGCTTTCCCTAGTATCTAATCGCTCAACATTTGATATTCTTATATTATTGTAATTTAAAAATTCTCTAAAAGAAAAAGGAAATAATTTTTTTTGAACATGTCTGCCAGTTAAATGCGTTCCTAATTCCCTGCTTAGCATAGATGCGTTTGATCCAGTTATATAAATTTTATTACCATCATCATGGATTCTTCTAACAAACCTCTCCCAATTTTCTATATTTTGAATTTCATCAAAATAAAAAGTTTTTTGCTCACCAAACAATTCCAAAAATATTTCATACAATTTCTGAAAATCATCAACCTTAAAATCTATCAATCTCTCATCATCAAAATTTAAATAATAATCGCTTTCTTTATTTTTACTCCTTATTTTATGCAATAAAGTTGATTTTCCGCACCTCCTAATACCCGAAAGAATCAAAATCTGCTTTGATTTCTTATTTTTTTCTATATCATTTTCCAATTCTCGCTTAATAATATCTTTTTTTTCTTTTATCAAGCTTTGATCTAGAATTATTTTTTTTATCCTATTTTTATCCATAAAAATATTTATTTATAAAATTAAAATAATCTTATCATAAATAATTCCCATTGTCAATAGGAATTATAGCCTAATAATTTCCATCAGCAGTAGAAACTATTTACTTGCTTTTCAAGCTATAAATAAAACGATAAGCTTGCGGATTTTCTATTTCTAAACTACATTCCCCTCCCTCTTCCGCACATGGTAAATATTTTATATTTAAAGCATTCATCCTATTAAACATAGCGGAATCCAAACATAAATTACGACAACACTCTTCCTTAAAATCTTTATCTAAAATATCATTCCGATTTTTTATTTCTAGTGGATAAATATTATAATTTGAATAAAAAGAAATAAGATCCGCTCTGATAGATTCAACCCCCGACAAAACCTCAATATCATAATTCTTATTTTTAGCATAATTTAATAAAAATAAGGTAAAAATTAAAAACACTAATAATAAAAAACCAATTAAAGAATATTTTATAATTTTTCTCTTTTTTTCTTTGTCCATA
>CAZDHZ010000076.1:0-3262 GCA_964505405.1 uncultured Gammaproteobacteria bacterium
ATGGCTACTACTCCGAATCCGGAACATCCACCGCACCCTACCTAGAAATAACCTACACCATAGAAGAAGAGCTAGGGAAATTCCCAGTCATAATTATCCCTGGAATTTCTGCTTCTTATTTAAAAAATGATATTGCTTGTCTTTGGCCTAATTTAACTAGCATGATTATTGATAAAGATGATGATTTTTTGGATGCTTTGAAGATGGATGAAGAGGGGAATGAAATTGTTGATTTAGATAGCGATCAGATTATTGATAAGATGAATGTGTTGGGTTTTGAAGAACAGGATTTTTTTGAGGGTTTGATTAATAAATTGGTAAACGAAGAAGGATATTCTCCCGGTGAGGATCTTTTTTATTTTCCTTATGACTGGCGGAAGAGTAATGCGGAAAATGCGGGGGTTTTTTCTATCGTTAATGACTTCGCTCTGAACACAAAAATTGAACAGGTTTTAGCTTTAAGTAGTTCAACTAAAGTTGATTTGATTGCGCATAGTATGGGTGGCTTAATCGCTAAGAAATATATTGAAGCTTTTGGGGATGAGAAAATAAATAAATTTATTGATATTGGGACTCCGCATCTTGGGGCGCCGAAGGCTTTTAAGATTTTGGCTTATGGTGATAATATGGGAATTCCGGTTTTAAATTCGGATAGGTTGAGGATTGTTTCTCGGAATATGCCTAGTATTTATGAACTTCTTCCTAGTCAAAAATATTTTAATCAGGGGGATAAGTATAATTATTATTTAGGTATTTTTGATCGGGCTCAAGATATGGAATTGTTAGACTATGAAGAAAGTTTTGATTATTTTAATGAGATTGGGCTTAATCCTTATGCTCGGGCATGGAATTATGATTTGCATAATGCTATAGATGATTTTTTGGTTAATGAAAATACATATAATATTGTGGGTTGCGGGCATCCTACGATTGGGGAGATAATAGCTATTAATGGAGATGAGAAATATGAATATCGTCTTAAGTATATTGATGGGGATGGGACTGTTCCTTTGGAGAGTGCGGATTTTATGAAAGAGCCTTTGGCTTATAGTCGGGAGATTGCACATGCTAAACTTTCTAGCTCTGATGGTGTTAAAAATTTAGTTTTGGCGATTTTAGATGATAAAGAAGATACATTTAATTATGATGTTTATCAGAATTTTAGCGCAGATAATAATATTTGTTTAATTTCTGGAACACAAATTTCCCTTCATAGTCCAATAGAACTGCATGCCTTTGATTCTCTTAACAATCATAACGGTCCGAATGAATATGGTTCTTATGATCAGGAAATTCCTAGATCGGCTTATGATATTATAGAAGGAGATAAATTTATGTTTTTGCCTTGGGGGGATGATTATGTGGTAGAGGGACGAGCTGAGAGGGCTGGATTTTTTGATGCTCGGATAGAAAAGATTGTGGATGGTGAGTATTTAGAAACATTTTATTTTCATAAAATTAGATTAAGCAGTGCGAGCACTAGTATGAAAATTAATGTGAGCGATGATCGAGAAGATTATTTTTTATTGCTTGATAGCGATGGAGACGGGGTATATGAAGAAACTGTATATCCCGAATCTGATATAGAAGAAATGAATCCTTTTGAAAAAATGCTATTTGATTTAGTGGGTTTTTATGAAGAGGGAAAAATAAAAAAGCAGGCGAATAATTGGATTAAGGCGCGGATTAATCATTATGAAAAATTATATAATAAATTAGATAAGAAAAGACATAAATGGCAGAAGACTATGATTAAAAATAGAATTAAGTTTGGGCTGGAGGCTATGAAGTTTAGATTGGGGTTTTATGAGAGGAGAAATTGGTTAGGTGAGGGGGTTTTGGAAATTCTCAGAGAAGACATTAATTCAATAATTTCTTTTATAGATAGCGATTAGTCGCAATAAGAAATTATCCAAGGAGGAGCTAAAAAAGCGGATTTTCCGCTTTTTTGGTTTTTATTGAAGTGTTTTTTTATTAAAAATGATACGATTTAGTAAGATTTATTTATCTAATATTAAAATAAAATTATAAAAGAGTTGATTTGATTTTAAAAATATGATATAATTATTATATAAAAATGATACAATTATTTTATGAAAAATAGAAAAGAAATAATAGTTGATATAATAAAAAATAGAGATATTGGTATTAATAATTTATTATTAGATGTTAATAAAATACTTGTAAAAAAAGTTTCTAGAATTACTATTATTCGTGATTTAGATAATTTAATTAAACAAGGATTAGTTATAAGAGTAGGGAAGGGGCCAGCTGTTAAATATCAGATATCTTCAGCTTTTTCATTTTTTAAAGATATTGATGTTAGAAAATATTTTTTAGATGAATCAGAACAAAGAAAATCTAAAGATGTTTTTAACTTTGATATTTTTAATGTATTTCAAAAAAATCAAATATTAAATAATAGTGAGAAGATGTTTTTGGCAGAATTAAATAGTATTTTTCAAAAAAATATTAAAAGTTTGCCTCTAGAAATTATTAAAAAAGAATCTGAAAGATTAATGATAGAGTTGAGTTGGAAGTCATCAAAGATTGAAGGGAATACTTACGATTTATTAGAAACAGAATTTTTAATTAAAGAGAATAGAAAGGCTGAGGGGCATACAAGGCTTGAGGCTCAAATGATTTTAAACCATAAAGATGCTTTAAAATTTATTCAAAAGAAAAAAATTAAAAAAATTTCTTTAGAAAAAGTTAAAGAAATTCACAATATTTTAATTAGTGAAATGGGCATTTCGGAAAATATTAGAAATAAACCGGTTGGTATTACGGGAACAATTTATAAGCCCTTAGTAGAAGAAAAGAGGATAAAAGATGCTTTAAAAAAAATGAGCATACTTGTTAATGAGAAAAAAAATATTTTTGAAAAAGCAATATTATTAAATTTTTTAATAGCTTATATCCAACCCTTTAATGATGGAAATAAAAGAACAAGTCGTTTAATGGGAAATGCAATTTTGATAGCACACGATTATTGCCCCTTGTCTTTCAGAAGTATTGATGAATTAGAATATAAAAAAGCCCTTATCTTATTTTATGAGCAAAATAATTTAAGTTATTTTAAAAAATTATTTATAGAGCAATATCAGTTTGCAGTTGAAAATTATTTTAGTTCAAAAATATAAAATATTTATATGAATATTCATGAATTTATTAAAAATAGATCATATTTAGCTTGGTATGTTAAAGATTTAGATGGTCTTTCTGAGAGTGCTATAGTTGAGGCTGTTTTGAATGATGGAAC
>CAZDHZ010000077.1:0-3246 GCA_964505405.1 uncultured Gammaproteobacteria bacterium
AACAAATTAAAACAATTCAAAGACTTAAGAAGCCAAGCTAAAAGTATGCAGGATGTATTGGCCCAAGAAACTGTAACTATTAATAAAAAAGGTGTAAAAATCATTATGAACGGTAATATGGAAATACAAAGTATTGAAACTCCGGAAGGACTAAATAAAAATAGCCTGAACAATATTCTGAAAGAGGCAATGAACGAAGCTATTAAAAAAACTCAAAGAATTATGGCTCAAAAAATGCAAGAAATGGGAGGATTCCCAGGATTAGGATAAATAAAAATTCAAGACATCTGTTAGTTTAAAAACACAATGAAGTATCCCAAATCAATAGAAAATCTAATATCTATGCTCACTCACCTCCCATCAGTCGGACCTAAAACTGCTGAGCGTTATATTTTTTATCTTCTTCAGCAAAACGATGATGAATTGCAAAAATTTGCTCAAGCTATTGCCGAGCTCAAAGAAAAAACCGTCGTTTGTAAAATTTGCCATGCGGTAAGCGATAGCTCTCCTTGTGAAATATGTTCTAGTCAAAAACGAAATAAATCTATTCTCTGTATAGTTGCCAATACCCGTGATCTTATTGCTATGGAAAATACCAAAGAATATAATGGCCTTTACCATATTTTAGGAGGAAATATTGATCCGATCAAAGGCATCGGTCCTGAAAAACTTAATATAAAAAGCTTATTTAAAAAAATACGAAGTGCCCCAAATAATAATATAAAAGAAATTATTATTGCGCTAAATCCAACCATAGAAGGTGAAACAACCGCCATGTATTTAACTAAAGAACTTAGAAATACAAAATATCCCAAGAGCATAAAAATAAGCCGGCTCGCGAAAGGTCTCCCATCCGGATTTAATATTGAATATGCTGATGAGCTAACTCTTTCTAATGCCTTAAAATACAGAAACAAAATTGAATAAGGAGGATATGTGATGGCTAAAAATCAAAATCAACAAAACGGCTTGCAAATTAAAGACAAATACATAGATCAAGCTTTTGTAGTTCTTATGTGTATAATATTTGCATCTATCATCGCTGTTTGCTTTCTGTAAAAACAAAAAAACCGTCCAAATCATCGGACGGTTCTTTTATTTTTTTACCCTCGGAGTACTATGTTTAAGCTATTTTAGTTATTTCTACTTTAGAAAAATTTTGGCGATGTCCCTTATTTCTTAAATATCTAGTTTTGCTTTTATATTTAATAACTGATATTTTTTTATCCTTACCTTGCTCTAATAATTTTCCCTCAGTTTTCCCCTTCACTAAAGGCTTCCCAATGTTTACTTCCTTACCTTCCGTATCGGCAGTTAATAAAGTATCAAAAGCAATTTTTGCTCCATCTTTTTTATCAATTTTTTCAATTTTTAAAACATCCCCCTCTTTAACCTTATATTGTTTTCCTCCGGTTTTAATAACCGCTATTTTTGTCATATTTTTTTCTTGATTTTAAGTGAAGTTTAATTAACTTTACATTTAGACTTAAAATTTTAATTATTTTCAAAATAAAACCCGCCTTTTAGCGGTATTATTATTATACTTATTTTCACAAAAATGTCAATGGAAGAAAAATAAAAAAGCTATTTCCGGGTTTTAGGGAAATAGCTTAGAATATCTCCACATAATGCTCTCAGGCTATTTTTCGCAAAATAGCTTGAATTTCTTCATTTTTGAAGGGTTTTTCTAAAAAACGATCAGCTCCGAATTTCAGAGCTAAATATCTGTTTTCTGATATCCCAGACATAATAACATAAAATGTATTAGAAACTTTTGCCCTAATTTTCTGAAGAAGTTCTATTCCGTTTATTCTTGATTTCGTGTCCACATCCGATAATATTAGATTTGGAACAAAATCTCCAAAATCGCTTAAATAAGAATCGGCACTTGAGAAAAGATGAATCTCAGCGCTAATCCCCAATTTTAAAAGATAAGACATTAATAACATTTCCAATAAGCTTAACAAAGACTCCGAATCCTCAATCACAACTATCCTTTTAATTTCCATGACAAGCTCCTTTCTTTAGAATGTTAAAGTCCTATTTTATTTTTAGAGAACAATAAAAATTAGCACAAAATCAATAAAAAATCAAGCCCTAAGAATTTTTTATGGCATTAGAAATTGCTTTTACTACTTTTTTATCAGTAATATTAGGTAATATTTTATTTTTTGTGGGTTTTAGAGAATAAGCTATGGCTAGACTTGCTTTTAATTTTGCTTTTGTGCTCACCTTTCTTTTTTTATGATCTAAAAGTCCTCTAAAAATACCAGGAAAAACTAAAGCATTATTAATCTGATTAGGAAAATCACTTCTACCAGTTCCGACCACAACAGCACCCGCCTTCAAAGCCTCTTCTGGTAAAATTTCCGGCTCAGGATTAGCCATGGCAAAAATAATAGGATCTACATTCATAGTTTTTATCATCTCCCCTGTTAATTGCTTAGATTTAGAAACTCCAATAAACACATCCGCCCCAACTAAAGCTTCCTCTTTATATCCTTCAATTTTTTTCTTATTAGTCTTCTTGGCAATTTCTCTTTTATACTTATTCATATTCCATCGACAATCGCAAAGAGTCCCCTGACTATCTACTAAAATTATATCTTTTACCCCTTGAGCTAATAATAATCTAGCTATAGCTATCCCCGCAGCACCTGCACCATTAATTACTATTTTTAATTCTTTCATCACTTTGCCACTGACGCGACAAGCATTAATAAGTGCAGCCAAAACCACAATAGCAGTTCCGTCTTGATCATCATGAAAAACTGGAATACTTAATTCTTTTTCTAAACGCTCTAAAATATCAAAACAGCGCGGAGCAGAAATATCCTCTAAATTAATTCCTCCAAAAGAAGGTTCTATTTGCTTACAAAATTTCACTATTTCATCTACATCTTTTGTATTAATACAAATTGGCACAGCATCAATATCAGCAAACTCTTTAAAAATAACCGACTTCCCTTCCATAACCGGCATCCCAGCCTCTGGACCAATATCTCCTAAACCCAAAATAGCAGTTCCATCAGAAACAATAGCAATTTGATTAGCTCTATTCGTCAATTCCCAGCTCTTCTTTTTATTTTTAGCAATCTCCATGCAAACAGCTCCCACACCCGGAGTATAAGCAAGAGACAAATCATCTTTAGTTTTCAAGGGAACTTTAGACTTAATTTCAATTTTCCCTTTATTTTTTTTATGAAGCTCTATGGCTTTTTTATCGTAGTTCATGAAATTAATTTT
>CAZDHZ010000078.1:0-3171 GCA_964505405.1 uncultured Gammaproteobacteria bacterium
GTTAAATCACATTCTACTTTATCTTCCCATTGAGATAAATAACTATAATCCATATCAGTAGAACAATCCCCTCCGGCAGAAGTGTTTTCACATATTGTGGAAACATACTCCACCGGGACTTCGTCGGCGCCGATATCATAAGCGTTTCCGCGGGCAGTTCCGTCTATGTCGTAATACAGAGATTCCCTTCCCTCGCTATCGCTCGCCGGGAATGACAAAGTGGAAGTACCGGCGTTTCTTGCTGCTGTATCGTTTGGAGAGAGGTGGAAGTCGTTGTTTTGAGCGTCTAGGAATTGGACGGTGGTGCTGGCTTTAGAATGTGTTCCAGGGGCTGTGCTGTCGGAAGAGATGTTGTAGTCGGAATTAAGATTTGAAACGCTTGGAAAAAAATAATTTCTATTATCTCCTTGAACTATGTTATTTTTTAAATATACAACAGATCCACTTCCGCCAATATCAAAACCTTCTATCGAAAAATTATCAACAGTATTATTGTAAATAAAATAATAAGATGATGTTGCAGAATAATTTTGAGAATATACCGCTGTATTAACATCATAAAAAATATTATTCCATATATATGCATATGTATCATTTGTTATTCCTAAATCTACAGCATAACGACCACTGCCCCCTCCACCACAAATAATATTATTATTTATATAACAATAATTAGAATTAACATCAATTATTCCTGAATTATCTGAATTATCTATATTATATATCTGCAAACCATTAAAATGCACATAATCTTCATCAATACTCAAAACATACGAATATCCAGCATCCACTTCCAACCGATACTTCCCCTCATCCCACTTCCCATTATGCCTCCCATAAGGATCATCCGGATCAGTCCAGATCTTTATATAGGTAGAAGATGAAGTTGTCCATCCGGATATATTAACTGCGGTATTATCAGCAGTTCCTCCCGTACTTCGACATTTAGCAACAGCAATAGCCTGAGTTCCTGTAGCCATTATAGTCGTCGTCCCCACTCCAGTACTGATCACTTCTCCATTTTGAAATGTTCCCGATATGTCTTTCATTAATACCTGAGCGCTAGAGCTAGCAAGATGTAAAACCGTAGCAGTCGCTCCGCTAGTTTGACCCACCATAGTAGCTCCGTCTGTTGTTGTTCCGATATGATTAGAAATAGAAAATACCAAAGTACTAGTCGCAGTTAAATCACTATGCACCCCTATCTGCCAATTATTTAAAGAAGAATAATCCGTCCCTTCGGCATTGTCGGGATCTATGATGGAGATAAATTCGGTGGCCCCGTACGCTCCTGATGGTGCTAGAAGTATAAATAGAGCAAAAATAAACAAGCAATATCCAAATCTGAAGCCTGGCTTCGGGTACCCGAAGCCAGGCTTCTTCGTCTTGCTCAAAATATTTAATTTTATTCTTCTATTAAACATTTATTTGATTTTCTTATTTAAATCTAAAAAATTATCTTTCGTACTAACTTTTTTTCCTGTTTTTCTTTCAATATTTTTTCTCGCCTGACCGGCAATAGAACCTCCCTCTCTCGCAACTTTTTTATTTCCTTTCAGGCCTTTTGGTTTTTTATTTTTGGAAATTTCGGTTGTACTAACTTCAGCTAACATATTTAAAACCAATTCAAGATTTGTCATATTGTCTCTCAAATTTTGCTTCTTTAAATTTTTAAATCTTTTATACTCTTTCGTATTCATATCTGACCATGCTTTGCTAATCTCATCTGTTAATATGGCATAATCAGTGCTTTTCATACCTCTATTTTTCCATTCATCAGTTAAATCTTTTCTTATTTCTATTGATTTTAACCTTTGGTTAATCCATTTTTCCGAATATCCTTTCTTTAAATATGTTTCCATAGCTCTGTTTATTGAAAGCTCGGGATCTTCTGTTTCTTCTACTCGTTCATAGCCAACTCGCGCCAACCATAGTTTAAAAGGCTCTGCTTTTGGTGATGGGATGGACTGGATTAAGCGAAATAATGTTTCTGTGTCGGCCATATCTGTTTCACGATTTTTTCCATCTTCAGCTACTATTTTGAACCGTACGATATTTTCGTACACTTCGCTTCCTTCTTTTTCTAATTTAATTTTTAAATCAGACCAATATCTCTTTGGAATTGAACTCTCCGTTAAAACTGCAATAACATCAATCACGGAAAAATACCATAATTCTTTTTCATCGTCCCAAACTCTTCTAATTTTCTTTTGCTTAAATATAATTATTGAATTATCTTTTTTGTTATTAAAATTTTTGATATTTTTCATTTTTTTTCTCTATTAAATAATGAATTCCAAGCTAAGCTTGGGCTTAGTAATTTTTATTCCTCTATTAAACATTTTTTAATTTCTAATTTGAAATTTATTTGTTATTTAAGGTTTGTTATTTTATCTAATGGGCTTTACTTTTTTTTTATTTATGCTACTATTTAACTAGTGCTTGCGGGCGAAAGCCCCGTTCGGCTAATCCTTTTGGACTATAAGCCGATAAGCAAGTACTATCTAAAAACACTCTCGCACGCGAGGGTGTTTTTATTTATCCTCTATTTCCTTTGAGCCTATTATCCTAATATCTTTAGACAATGCCCAAAAAGGCATTATGCTCCAAAAATGATATTTACCCTTATCTTCGCCCACTCTTCTCACAATAACTTTTATCCTTATTTTTCGACTAAAGTTTATAATTGAAAAAAATCCAAACCATTCAATAAGCGCGGTTTTTCTAAGTCCATTTTTGTCTTTTTTCCCAATAGGATAAATTAAACGCCTATATTCTTGAATTGTTGTTGATTTTTTTAACACTTCCACTCCATCTTTTAAAAACATAAATTTATTTTTTTGAACTCGCTTATTTCTCTCCTTCCGACTGCCATCATAACTTAAATGATGAAAACCGTCTGAATTAAAAACAATATTTGATTTTAAAGCAGGGCTATAAACACTGCCAATCTCTTTATAAATAAGCCTGATTTTTTCTTTTAACTTTGAAAAATCTTCTAAATTTATTTTTTCTTTTATTTTTTTCATAAATTTCGTGAGCAAAACGGGTATGTTTTAATTATTTTGTTTTTTTATCATAAATTTAAAATCACTTAAAATATTCAAAAACACCCCCAAAACATTAAACCAACAAAAAAACCAAAACTAAAAAACAGTCTTGGTTTTGTTT
>CAZDHZ010000079.1:0-3012 GCA_964505405.1 uncultured Gammaproteobacteria bacterium
TAAAAACAACTTCTTTTGAGGAAGGAGTTAAGAAAATGTTAAAATATAGTTTATGAGGTATCCTTTTGTTTCTGTGATAGTTCCAACAAAAAATGATGAGAAATATATTGGAAAATTACTTAATTCTTTAATTTCTCAGACCTATCCAAAAAATAAATATGAAATTTTAATATTTGATGGTATGTCTAAAGATAAAACATTTGAGATTGTTAATAAATATAAAGAAATACCAAATGTAAGGATTTTTAGGAACTATAAAATAAGACAAGTTTATGCTTTTAACAAAGGTATTGAAAAAGCAAAAGGGGAGTATTTTGTTATTGTAGGAGCACACTCTCATATTAATGAAAAATTCATAGAAGACTATATACAGACTTTCCTAAAAATAAAGAAAAAAGAACCTAAACTCGCAGGTGTCGGGGGCAGAATAGAAGATAAATTTGAAAATAAAATTTCAAGAATTGCTACTCTTATTTATAGTTCACCCTTTTCAGGTGGAAGTAGCTATAGATACAATAAAAAACCGCATTTTTCTAAAACAATTGTTTTTGGATTATATGATAAAAAGATTATTAAAAAAATTGGAAAATTTGATGAAGATTTTATTACTGGACAAGATTTTGAAATAAACCTAAGATTAAATAAAAAAGGATACAAAATATATACAAATCCAAATATAAAAATAGATTATTTTCCTAGAACTTCTTTTAGAAAATTTTTAGAACAAAGTTTTAGATATGGTTCTGTAAAAGGTTTATCAGTAAGAAAAAAATATTTTAGTATTCTTTGGTTTGTTCCTATGTTTTTTGTTTTATATGAAATAAGTTTAATCTTTTTTCATTCTTTTTTTGCCTTTTTGCCTTTAATTGCTTACTTCATTATGTCTTTCTTTGTTTCTGTTAAGATATTTATGAATACAAAAAAGACAGAATCTTTAATATTACCTTTCTTTTATTTTTTGTTTCACAATTTAATTGGATTTGGATTTATTTATGGTTTAATTAGGGGGAAGAAATGTTTTAGAAAATGAGAATAGTAATGACTTTATCAAATCCTTTTGTAACCGATCCAAGACCCTATAAAGAAGCAAAATCTTTAGTAAATCAAGGTTGCAAAGTTACTGTTCTATGTTGGGATAGAGAATTGAAATATAAAAAAAAAGAAGTGGTTGATGGAATACGCATTGAAAGGATAAGATTGAAAGCAGGCTATGGTTTTAAAGCTGTATTTTTAAAAATATCTGTTTTTTGGTTGCTTCTCTTTTTTAAAGCAATTAGGAAAGATTTTGATATTATATATAGTCATGATTTTGACACCGCAATTGTAGGATATCTATTAAAAATTTTCAAAAGGAAAAAGTGGATTTACGATTGCCACGATCTGTATTTTACATTTTTTATGATGGAAGGAAGAAAAGAATCTTTAATAACTAAAATAGTTGAAAAAATCGATTTATTTTTAGCAAGAAAAAGTGATTTGTTAATAGTTCCAACAAAAAGCATAGGTGGTCGTTATGAAGGGATCAAAGAGTACTATCAAAAAAATAAAGTTAAAAAAATATTGACTATATGGAATGTTCCAGAAATGGAAAATTTTCTAAAGTATGAAAATTTGAAACTTAAAAAACAAAAGGAGTATACGATAGGATTCGTTGGTAATCTAAGGACGATAAATAATTTTATTCTTTTATTTATGGCTGTGGAAAAATTAGGTAAAAATTATCGAATAATCTTAATCGGAGATGGACTAAAAAGAAAAATTCTTGAAAAGGAAAGTAAAAAATATAAAATAAAAATTGATTTTGTAGGGAAAATAAAGTATTCGTTAATTCCGAATTATTACAAAATATGTGATGCTATTTACTCTTTTTTTCCACCAAGACTTAATGTTTCAAGAGGGCTTGCAACGAAAATTTTTGAAGCAGCGATACTTGGAATACCTGTAATCACAAATGAAGAGTCATTAATGGGTGATTTTGTAAAAAAGTACAAATGCGGAATAACAATAAAACAAGCAACAATTGATGAACTTAAAAAAGCAATAATAAAATTGAAAAAAATTAAATTTGATCCTAAAGAAATAAGGAAAGAATGGAGATGGGAAATAGAAGAAAGAAAATTGTTAGAAAAAGTGTTATCTTAAAAATGAAAAAATACAAAATTTGTAAAAGATGTGTTATGGATAATATTATAGATCCAAATATAAAATTTGATAAGAATGGTATTTGTGGGCATTGTAAAAGATATAAAAAAATAGTCAAAGAAAAAACATTCTCAGGGAAAGATGGATGGGAAAGATTAAAAAAGATTGGTGAGAAAATAAAAAAAGATGCTAAAGGAAGAGAATATGATTCAATAATAGGACTCAGTGGTGGGATAGATAGTACTTACACGGCATACATTGCAAAGAAAAAATTAGGATTAAATCCCTTGGCAGTACATATTGATACTGGTTGGAATTCTGAGATAGCCGTAGGTAATATTAAAAGAGTGCTTAGAAAATTAGACCTCAGCCTTTATACAATAGTTATTAATTGGAAAGAAATGAAGGATTTACAATTATCATTTTTTAAAGCATCAGTAGCAAATTGTGATATCCCACAAGACCATGCGATTCTTGTAGGACTTTATCAAGCAGCAATAAAATTCAAAATAAAATATTTACTTAACGGCTCGAATATAAGAACAGAATATATTATGCCTAAAAACTGGGGTCATGATAATCGAGATGGAAAACATATAATAGCAATTCAAAGAAAGTTTGGTAAGATAAAATTAAGGACTTTCCCTATAATGACTCCATTAAAAGAAATTTATTATCTTTATCTAAAAAGATTAAAAATAATAAAAATTTTGAACTATATAGATTATAAAAAGGAGGGAGCAAAAGAAACTTTGAAGAGAGAACTGGGATGGAGGGATTATGGAGGGAAACACTACGAGTCAAGATTCACTCGCTTCTTCCAAACATATTACCTACCAGTAAAGTTTAATATTGATAAGAGAAAAGCAC
>CAZDHZ010000080.1:0-2924 GCA_964505405.1 uncultured Gammaproteobacteria bacterium
AAAAATGAACGTTCATTGAACGTTCATTTTATAAATCAATAATCAATTTTAATTTCAAATTAAAATTTTACTTTGACATTTTCTTTTTCTTCTTCATTTTCAATCTCAAAATATTCACGAGATTTAAATCCGAGCATACCGGCTATGATATTTGTTGGAAAAATTTCTAGCTTAGTATTAAAATCACGAACATTGCCATTATAAAATCTTCTTGAAGCTTGAATTTTATTTTCCGTATCGCTTAATTCATTTTGTAAATCCAAAAAATTAGTATTAGCTTTTAAATCCGGATAATTTTCTGATAAGGCAAAAATTGACTTGAGCGTTGAACTCAACATATTTTCCGCTTCAGCCTGTGCTTTAGCATCTCCGCTCCCTTGCGCAGACATAGCCGCAGTTCTTGCTTTGGTTACTTTTTCAAAAGTAGAACTTTCATGACTGGCATAGCCCTTTACAATTTCTACTAAGTTCGGTATTAAATCATAGCGACGCTTTAATTGCACGTCAATATCACTCCAAGCTTCGCCTACTCTATTTTTAAGACGAATTAAACCATTATACATACCGACAATTGCCAAAGCCAGAGCGGCAATAACAACTAAAATAATAATTAATGCTGTAGACATAGTGTTAGTTAATTAGTTTATTAGTTAATTAATTAGTTAATTAGTTTATCTATTCAGTAAGCCTTAAAGCTTCTTCTATACTTATTTTTCCTTCATAAACTTTTTGCAAGGCAGCTTGTCTTAAAGTAGCCATCCCTTCTTTCATAGCTAAAGTATTAATATGTTCGTCTGATGGCCTTTGAAGAATTAATTCCTCAATTGCTTTAGTAACAATCAACACTTCATGAATTCCTTCTCTCCCTTTCATCCCTTTTCCTCCACATTCCTCGCACCCGGTAGAATGATAAAATTTAACTCCCTTGGGAGCCCCCAAAACATTCAATAGTTCTTTGGGAGGGTCATATTGCACTTTACAATGTGGGCAATTCGTCCGAGCCAATCTTTGAGCAGAAACAAACTTTAAGGCCGAAGCTAAAAGAAATGGCTCAATACCCATATTAATTAAACGAACTATAGCTCCGGCAGCGTTATTGGTATGGATCGTAGCTAAAACCAGATGCCCAGTAATAGCAGCCTCTACGGCAATCCGCGCAGTTTCTTTATCGCGAATTTCACCTACCATTAAAATATCCGGGTCTTGTCTTAATAGATATCTAAGACCGCTTGCGAAAGTAAGGCCTATTTCTGGATTAACATTAGTCTGCCGAACCATGTCTATTTTTCGTTCTACCGGATCTTCTAAGGTTACTAAACTTTTTTCTGGAACATTTAAATTATTTAAAATTGTAAAAAGAGTTGTAGATTTACCACTTCCGTTTGGACCAGTAACAAGTATTAAACCATAGGGTTTTTTAGTTATTTTTTCCAAAGCAGCCACCTGCTCTCCATTAAACCCCAGTTCTGGATAACTTATAAAATTTCTTTTACTTTCCAAAACCCTAACCACAACAACTTCTCCCTTACTAGTTGGAAAAATAGAAATACGCAAATCCACATGCTCATCACTTACTTTTATTTTTATATTCCCTTCCAAAGGACGAGGCAAACCGGTAGAATCAATATCAGCCATAATTTTAATGCGAGAAAGCATTAATTCAAAAGTCGCCTTATCACCTTCAAAAACAACCCGAAGAATACCATCAATTCTATAACGAACTATAATTCCTTCTTGAAAAGGCTCTATATGAATATCAGATGCTCCGGCATTAATCCCTTCCACAAAAATATTATTTGTTAATTTTATAATATCAACTTTTTGATTGGGATCTAATTTTTTATCCATTTTTAATTATTGATATTTTTAATTTTAGACCTCTGGCCTTTGGACTATAAAAAGCTGTTAAAAACCCGGCACTAATCAAAATATCTTTAAAATTATTTTTAAGTTTTAAATCTATATCCAATAATTTTTTGGGTCCCTCTATTTCATATTCATTTTCATAAATCTCTTCTAAATTATTTTTTTGCCTAACTAAAGTTATGGGACCATTTATATCTTTTAATTCTACCATAAAATCACCCTTTTGTGCTAGAGACAATAGTTTTGCGTTATCTTCTTTATGACGACCAACTACTATTAAAATATTTTCCTCTTTTTTCTCTTTTAACTTTAGCCAAAAAATACGACCTGATTTTAGTAGCTCTATATCCTTAGTATTACATTCCGGCCAAAAACTAAGCATCTTAATCATCCGAGAACTAAATTCCGGATCAGTTAAAATACATCCCCCGGCGGGACTTGGATATTTATTTATTTTATATTTTAGAGCTAAATCCATTTGATCCTCCCGCCCCCTTCCTTTAATTCTATGAAGTAAACCCCTCTTAACTAAACCTTTTTTTTCTACTTCCGTTTCTAGAAGAAGTTTAGCACTTAGAGGTCTTAAAATTTCCAAACCGGATTTTTTTTCTACTTGTTCTAAGGCATTTTTATTTTGAGAAAAGGGTCTTTGACCTAAAACTTCTCCACTTGCCAAAAAATCATAGTCTCCGTCTTTCATGATCTGAAAAGCTTCTTGGGCCATGAGAGCGTGACAATCAATACAAGGATTCAAATTTTTTCCATAACCGGAGGGCGGATTTTTAACTACTTCTAAAAATTTATCTCCAATGTCTTTTACTATCAATTTAATATTAAAGTCTTCAGCAGACTTTTTTGCCTGGTTTTCATTGAAAAAATTACTTTTAAAACATATAGCAGTCACATCAATGTTTTGCGCTTCTAAAGTTTTTACAGCCAAAATAGAATCAAGACCTCCGGAAAAAAGGACTAAGGCTTTGGATTTTTTTATTTCTTTATCTTGCATAAATGTATTAATTACCTATATTATAACATAATGTATATAATTTTTAAATTTT
>CAZDHZ010000081.1:0-2806 GCA_964505405.1 uncultured Gammaproteobacteria bacterium
ATGCAGTTTGCTATTTCACGCAAAAGAGAATTTTCCGCTGATGCTGATGGAGCTTTATTAACGAGGTATCCTGAAGGATTAGCGCGGGCTTTAGAAAAAATATCAGCTGATCTGGAACCCTTGGAGGTTGCCAATCGAGCTACGGCTCATTTATATATTGCTTCGCCATTTGAGGGCAAACGTGATCAGCGAGATAAAAAATCTTTTTTTAAAAAAGCTTTTATGACTCATCCGCCAGTTAAGGAAAGGATTGCGGTTTTGAGGGGAATGGAGATTTGATTAATTTTTAAATTTTTAAATTTTTTCTCAATTAACAAAGCATATCTTCACTACTTGTCATTCCTGGCGAGCAAAGCGAGGGAAAGGAATCCAGGAGAAAAAGATATGAATATTTTTAAACCCAAGAAGATTTATGACGCATATAGCTTTTCCTCCTGGATTCCCGATAGCCTGCGGCTTCGAGAATGACAAAGGTGATGATTCTTATTGTGAGTTTTGAATAAATTTTATTAGCAGATTAATTAATTTTTGCAAAAATATCAAAAAACAGCAATTAAAAATTAAAAATTAGAGTTTATTTTAAAAATTATAAAAATTAAAAATTATAAAATTAATTAATATCATGAAAATAAAACTAATAGATAAAAAGCTAAAAGATATAAAATCTGATTTGGAGATTGTTTTTGTTGTTAATAAAAATTTAAAACATAAATTTGTTCAGGACTTAAAATTGTTTGGTGATTTAAATTTTAAAGGTAAGGATGAAGAAGTTTTGTTTTTGCCTGAGAAAAAAATAATTTATATTGGCGTGGAAAATTTAGAACATGAAAATTTGAGAGTAGCGAGTGCTTTGGTTATTCGCCATGTTTTAAAGTTAAAAATAAAACAAGTTAAAATTGGATTGTATTTTGAAAAAAAATCAGAAGAGGGTATAAAAGCACTTGTGGAAGGGTTTTTACTTGGGGCTTATAGTTTTCAAAAGTATAAATCAAAAGTAGAAAAACAAAATTTAAAAGAAATTTTTATTTCTTCTGAAAATTACAAAGTGCCCCGAGGGTATGAAAATAAAAAAATAGATATTAAAAATTTGAAAAAAGTTTTAGATGAATCTGTTGTGATTTCTGAAAATGTAAATTTTGTGCGTGATATAGTTAATGAAGCTCCGTCTGATTTAACTCCACTTGAATTTTCTAGAATTGCGAAAGCAGAAGCGAAGAAGAATAATCTGCAAATTAAAGTTTATGGAGAAAAAGAATTAAAGAAATTAGGCATGAATGCTTTTTTGGCAGTGAATCGAGCAAGTACTTACCCTCCGCAATTAATTCATTTAAGCTATAAACCCAAAAATGCAAAAAAGAAAATTGTTTTAGTTGGGAAAGGCTTAACTTATGATACGGGAGGATTGAGTTTAAAATTAGGAGAGGGGATGCTTACTATGAAAATGGATATGGGAGGAGCCGGGGCAGTTTTAGGAACGATTCTGGCTGTAAGTCAATTGAAATTAAATTTAGAAGTTCATGCGATTTTAGGTGTGACAGAAAATGCGATTGGGCAGGATGCTTATAAGCCTGATGATATTTTAAAAGCGATGAATGGAAAAACGATTGAAGTTAGAAATACCGATGCGGAGGGAAGATTAGTTTTAGCTGATTGTCTTGTTTATGTCCAAAAAGAAAAACCGGATTATATTTTAGACTTAGCTACTTTAACAGGAGCTTCTCTGGTAGCCTTGGGAGAATATACGAGTGCCGTGATGGGCTATGATCAAAAATTAAATGAATCAATAATCAAAGCTTCGTTTAAATCTGGGGAGTTTATGGACGTTTTACCTTTTAATAAATATTTAGCTAAATTGTTAAAAAGCGAGATTGCAGATATTTCTAATATTTCTTCTAGTAAATATGGTGGTGCGATAACTGCTGGTATTTTTTTGGGAGAATTTATTGAAGATAAAAATAGAAATAAATGGATTCATATTGATATTGCTGGGCCGGCTTACAAAGAAAAGGTTTGGGGGGAGAACCCTCATGGAGCTAGTGGAGCGGGGGTGAGGACTATTGTGGAATGGCTTCGAACCTTATCTTAAAAGTAGAAAAATCAATGCTTTTATCCCCTTGATTTTTTTATTTGTTAATGTTATACTATCAAAGTATATATTTTTAAATACAATAGAAAAATCTTTTGATTATGTATTGTATTTAAATTGACTAAAAATAGAAATCTTAAATAAAAGGTTTGTTTTTATTTAGGTTTTTTGTTGTTAATTAAATTATTAAATAAAACCATGCTTAAAAATTTTTTTAATTTTGTTTTTGAATTGTTAAAAATTGTTGTTATCTCTTTAGTGATTATAATTCCAATCAGATATTTTTTGATTCAGCCTTTCTATGTAAAAGGAGCCTCTATGGAACCTAGTTTTTATGATCATGAATATTTAATTATAGATGAAATTACTTATAGATTTAATGATCCGCAGAGAGGAGATATTGTGGTTTTTAGATATCCGCGTAATCCGCAAGAATATTTTATTAAAAGAATGATTGGTCTTCCCGGAGAAAGTGTGCAGATTAAAGACGGACAGGTAATTATTTTTAATGAAGAAAATCCAGATGGGAAAATTTTGGAAGAATATTATTTGCCAGATGATTTAAAAACTTATGGTATGACTGATGAGAAAATTGTTTTGGGAAATAATGAATTTTTTGTTTTGGGAGATAATCGGAATTCATCAAAAGACTCTCGTTCTTTTGGACCGGTAAATGAAAGTTATCTTACCGGGAGAGTTTTATTCAGAGGCTGGCCTTTT
>CAZDHZ010000082.1:0-2605 GCA_964505405.1 uncultured Gammaproteobacteria bacterium
GCTTCCATATGAAATTTGGTGCCATAACCCTTATGTTGAGCAAAGCCATATTGAGGATATTTCTCATCTACTTCCCTCATCATTCTGTCCCGCGTCACCTTCGCGACAATAGAAGCCGCCGCGATTAAAAAAACAAGAGAGTCTCCCTTAATAATAGTTTTTTGGGCTAAAGATAAATTTGGAATCTTAAATTTTCCATCAATTAAAATGCAATCGGGTTTTTCCTTTAAAGCTCCTAAAGATTTTTTCATAGCTAAAAAAGTTGCCTCTAAAATATTAATCCTATCAATCGTATCATAATCACATAAACCAATCCCAATCGCTGGAAAAGTTTCCATAATAATATCAAAAAGTTTCTCCCGTTTCTTCTCACTCATTTTTTTAGAATCCTTAACACCCAAAAGCCTTTTATCTTCTATCTTAAAGTCAGAGGGCATCACAACACAAACCGCCACAACAGGTCCAGCCAAAGGCCCTCGACCAACCTCATCAATTCCCCCAATCAACTTATAACCCTGAGTAAATAATGCTTTTTCTTCTTTTAAATCATACATAAATCGTGGAACGTATAATACATAACTTGAAATATAATTAATTTTATAATTTTTGTAATTTTTAATTTTTAAATAAATCTAAAATACTAATTTTTAAATATATAAAAATGTTTTGTTTAAAAATTATAAAATTATTATTTATTTTAAAAATTTAAAAATTATGAATAACAATCACCCTAAACGTCAATCCCTAAACTTTCCCTCTATCCAAAACAACCTTCTTTTCATCTCCCGCTTTCAACTGTAAATACTGATAAGCTGAGAGCGCCGCCGTAGTAGCTGTCCCTATCGCTACTGTAATTTGTTTAAAAGCAGAAGTAATAACATCTCCTCCGGCAAAAAGCCCTGGAGTTTTAGTAGCTCCTAATTCATCTACAATAATCTGATTACTAGCATTTCGCTCTACTAAATCTTCTAAAATATCCGTATGAGCAATCCGCCCCACTTCTACAAAAACTCCATCAAGCTGAACTTCTTGATTTTTTTTCTCCTTGTTATTATGAACTATAATTTTTTCTACTTTAGAATCCCCTTCTATTTTTAAAATCTCTGAATTTCTTAATTCATGAATATTTTTTCGAGCTATAATCTCTTCAATTAAAGCTTCAAAGCCACGATATTCTCCCCGACGATGAATCAAATAAACTTCTTTCGCAATTTTAGAAAGCATCTCCGCTGCATCTAAAGCAGAATTCCCTCCTCCCACAACAGCAACCCTTTTATCTCTAAAAAGAGGTCCATCGCAATTAGCACAATAAGAAACCCCCTTGCCGTTAAATTCAAGTTCGCCATCTATTTCTAAACGACGTGGAGAAAGCCCCATAGCAATTAAAACAGTTTTAGCCTGAAAAGTCTCTTGTTCACTTATAAGTTCAAAAGTTCCATCTTCTTTTTTTTCGATTCTTTTTATTTCCGCTCCTTTGATTTCAACGCCTAAAGCTTCAACTTGATCCTTCATCTTATAAACTAATTCAATTGCAGAAATAGTTTTAAAGCCGGGATAATTTTCTATTTCCGAAGCCAAAGCAACTTGCCCCCCTAGTTCTTTCCCCACAATTAAAGTTTTCATCTCTCGACGAGCTGCATAAATTCCAGCAGTCATTCCCGCCGGACCTGAACCAATAATAATGATGTCATACATATTTATTTTAAATTAATAATTAATAACCTGCCCGAAGTATTACATCGTTGCAGGCGAGTTAAAAATTAAGGATTAAATCAAAAATAAAAAATATTCTTAATTTTTAATTCTTAATTTTTAATTGATACATCTATTATATCATCAAAAAAATGAAATACAAGGATGTGTTCAATTAAAAATTAATAACCTGCTCGAAGTGTTACATCGTTGCAGGCGGGTTAAAAATTAATAATATTTAAAACAGCGACAAATTACAATAAAATTTAATTTAAAAACCACAAAATCTACCATCTTCTCCAAAATATAAAATATCTTATTCAAGCCTGTCGAAAGGAGGTCGTTCCTCTTTCTGTTTTCCAAAGCCAAAGGCGCAGGAGAACAAGAGATGCGACCTCTATGTAATACAAACGCACAAAGCCAAGAAGATAAATTACGAAGCAAGAAAAAGTATTCTAACATAAAAACCTATTAATCAAAAATCTTAAAGCTTAAATTCAAAACACTTATCCCCGACTTATCCCCGACTAACTTTTTAACTAATATTAGCTATTATATAAACTTAAGTCTAGAGTTTTGTAGACTTATCCCCTATTTATAAAAATTATATTTAAGTCTACAATTTTGTGGACTTAAGTCCAAAAAAGCACAAAACAATCCCCTCTTAAAATAAAAATTTTATCCATAAAATATAAAAGCTCTATACAGAACATTTTTATTTTAGTATACAAAGACACAAAACAAGACAATTTATAAACCTACTCAATCTGGCAAATTTATAAATAAAAATCAAATAAACATTAATATTGCTCTACATAGAACATTCAACAACATTATAAACGATAAATCCCTTTTTTATCATTCCTATAAATTTAACAATTCACTGACAGAGTTTTAATATCTAAAAAAATAC
>CAZDHZ010000083.1:0-2518 GCA_964505405.1 uncultured Gammaproteobacteria bacterium
TCCAAATCAAACTCTTGTTTGAGAGTTTTGATATTCTCTAGGTCTTGTTTTAGTTTTTGGCAATCTAAATTTGGCATAAATTTATTATCTTAACTATTAATTTTCTTTTGTGGTGATTTTATTTAGATGCAAGTTTTTTAATATCAGCTTCCAAACTTTCCAATTCTTTCATATCCTGCTTATCGGCCAGTATTATTTCTTCTTTTTTTCTTTTATCATTAAATTTTTCATATATTTCCGAAACTTTTTTCGTCATTTTCTTACTTGAAATATTTCCTTTGTGACCAAGTAATTTTTTATTATTAAACTCAATAATTTTATCAACATTCTCTTGCCAAAAAGAAATGCTAATATCTTTTTCATCTTTAGCTCGCAATTCTGCAGTTTCCAAAAACACTGTCACAAAACGATTCAAACTATCAAGCTCATTATGATTTAAATAATTTTTTGAAATAAGAATGTCTTGTTTTCGAACAATATTTCCTTTCCACTTTGTCAGTGCCATATTTATTTTTTTTTCATCAGCACGATGAATAATAATTTCTGCTGCCGTTTGCCCTGTAATCGCATACAAAATCTTATTTTGAGTTTCGGCAAAAAACATTTGAGTAGCTTTATCTGTAGAATCATAATTACTACTAAGTGATAGTAAGTCTCTTAATTTTTGATAAAAAACTTTTTCAGATGATCTAATATCACGAATTTATGCCAATAATTCGTCAAAATAACTCGTCCGCCCATTAGGGTTTTTGAGCCTTTCGGAATCCACCACAAAACCTTTTACTATATATTCTTTTAAATTTTGGTTTGGCATAAGATGAGTTTAAAATTAATATAAAAAACCAAGTAAATACAAAGGGATTTTGTTTTGTTCGGCAATCTCTATGTTATCAATAATTAAAAAAGAATTTTTTATTTTTGAGATTTGACTAAACTTTTTTGATTTACCACCAATTTCTAAAGTAATTTTTTCTTGTTTAACTTTTACAATAAAATCCCCTTTCTTTTCAGCGGAAAATACTTTTTGCTCAGAATTTTGCAATTGATTTAAGACAAATAATTCCCGCAATGAACCAATATTTTTTTCTAGCCCTAGCTTTTCATTAATTAACATCATAACATTAGTATTATCTAAAAATATCTTTTCTGCTTTCCGAATTAATTTATAGCCTCGCTTATCTTTTAACAAATATCGTATTAATGAAATTTTATGCATTATATCAAGATATGATTCTGTCGTTTCAAATGCAATGCCCAAATTTGACGAAAGTCTATTCGTATTTATTTCTCCGGGCGAAATGCTAGATAAAAAATTTAATATTCTTTTAAACAAGTACAAGTGTTCACTTTTTATATTATTTAAATTAGCAATATCTTCATAAATAGTTTTATTTAAAGCATTTTCCATTTTTAAATAATAGGTTTGTTTTTTCCCTTCCAAAAAATAAGGATAATATCCCAGTTCTAAATAATCTTTAAATAATTTTAATACATCCACCTCGGATGAAATCTTTAATGAATGACTTTTATATTTTTGAAACAAATTGTCTGCAGAAATTACCTTAAATTTTTTATCTGTTTTAAACTGAACAAATTCACGAAAAGACAAACCATTTAAGTTATAAACAACAACTCTCCTTGACAAATCGTATAAGCCACTACTAATGTCCAAAGAAGAACTTCCTGAAAATATAATTTGTATATCAGGCAACAAATCATAGATATTTTTTAATTCCTGATTCCAATTTCTATACTTATGAATTTCATCAATACAAAAAACTTTAATTCCATAATCATAATATAGCACTTCTACTGTTTTTTTTAATGAATTTTCTAAAAAATAAATATCATCAGCCGAAAAATATATTGATTCACTTTTTTTATCCTTTTCTTTCAAAAACTGCAACATAATAGTTGTCTTCCCGACTCCTCTTTGCCCAATTATTCCAATCATTTTTTCTGAAAAATCTATTTTTTCATACAAATAACGCTTATTTTTTAATTTAATACTTTTTATCAAATTCCTGCTATTTTTAATTAAATTTTCCATATTTTGAAATATATTTTAATAAATTAGAGTATACTATAATTATAACATATCTATTTTTAGAGTCAAGTCTAAATGGCTCTATATTATTTAGCGTAATGGATAACTCACTTTGAAATTGTAAATTATTGTTCCAAATCCACTTTCTCAAAAAAGCGGTTTTTTAAACATCTTTTTGTCGTCCTAAATTTATTTCAAAATCTCTTTTTATTTTGAATTGTGCTTTTTAACAAGATGCTGAAACGAGTTCAGCGTGACAAAGTGGGCATTTCCCAGAATTTGAATAATTTTATCATCACAGTATTTGACATAGAGCCACGAAGAAAAATAAGAATAAAAAGAGAAATAAGAATATAAATTTCTTATTTCTCTTATTTTTCTTTTCATCTTATTTTTATTATAACATCTTGATTTTTAACAAATATAAGCTATAATAAGAAATAATTAATAATATCTAATAAATTTATAATT
>CAZDHZ010000084.1:0-2510 GCA_964505405.1 uncultured Gammaproteobacteria bacterium
TATTATGATGGGTAAGTCCAAGCCAGATTTGTATACCGGAAGGTGTACTTTATGATTGGCTTGGGTCCATCATTTCCATAACAATAGATTATTTCTGTTTACAATTTTAGTCTCAAAAAGTTTATAATAAGTATCGTCTTTCCAATTAAATTTTCTGTTAATGCTCCATACAACAAAATCAGCTACTTGAAGTTCATTTTTAGAATAAGAAGGTAGGTGATGAATTTCAACTTCTAATTCTTTTGATATTTGATTTAGTTTTGATTTTATATATTTATTAAAATCCTTTCTAATGAGTGTATTTGTATGTTTTTTATCTACAATAACAATAAATTTGTTGCAAGATAGTTCAACTCTGGATAATAATTGTCCACAAAGATAATTGTAGAGTTTATCTTTAACATTATAAAGATGATCAAATATTTTGGATTTGTCAACTACTACAGCAAAAATTTTACAATTTGAAAGACTTACTTTTTTGAGAACATACTTTCTTATTATATAGTTTGAATTATTAGCTTTTATTTCTGGAAGTTGTTTTAATTTCTTTTTTAATTTTCTTTGTCTTAATTTCTTAATAATTCTTGCTAAAGTTTCGGGTTCTTCTGTAATTAGGGCCGCTATTGAAAAATATTTTGATCCATATCTGCCTAAATCACCACTTTCATCTATAAAAGCATAATTAATATGACCCATACACAAACTTTTCAATTTTTCTATTTATTTCAACTAATCTTTCATCAACATTCTTTAGTTCTTCCCATTCTTTTTTAACATCTATTTTTTCCTCTTCTTCCAAAGGGAAAACATAAAGTGTTACATTTAGATTGTAATCGTTTTCCTTAATTTCTTCCAAACTTACAGTTTTGCAAAAACCTTCAATGTTTTTAAACTCGCGGTAAGCTTCCACAATTTTATCAATATTTTTTCTGCTCAGAATATTCAACTTCCTGACTTCAGGATGCTTTTCAAATTCTTGGGATGCATTTATGAACAAAATTTTTCTTTTTCTTTCTTCTGGTTTGTTTTTGTTTAAAATCATTATTATTCCAGGTGCTCCTGTGTTGTAAAATAATTTCTCGGGAAGCAAAATTATGCACTCTATCAAATCTTTTTCTATCATATTTTCCCTTATCTTCTTCTCTTTTCCTCCTCTGAATAAGGCACCGTTATCTAAAATTACCGCAACCTTTTTTCTTGCATAATGAAACATAAGTTGAACCCAGAGCCAATCAGCGCTTTGCTTTGGAACAAAACCATATTTGTAAATAATTTTCAAATCCTCTCTGGAAACTTTTGACTCATCATAGCCATCCTGATTCCATGGAGGATTTGCAAGAACATAATCAGCTTCAGCAAACTTAGGATTTATTAAACTATCTCCCACATAAATTTCGTAATTTTCAGCACCATGCAAAAGTAGATTTAGTTTTGCTAAAATAACAGTAACATCATTAATTTCTTGTCCTTCTAGTTTTAAAGTTTTTCCATCATTGTAATTTTCACTCGCATATTTGTAAGCTTCTATTAGCATAGCAGCAGAGCCAACAGCTGGGTCTAGAACATCGGAATTCTCTTTTATATCTAAAATTTCTATCATCAACCTAATAACTTCTCTCGGAGTATAATTTTCTCCTTCTTTTGCTTGGACGGGAGCGAAATAAGATAAAATCCATTCATAGCTACTTCCTACAATATCATAATCCATTTTTGAGAGATCAATATTATTGAAAAGATCTACCAAATCCAAGAATATGTGATAATTATCTTCATTATTCAAAAACCCTGCAAGTCCTAATTTCTCAACCAGAATTTTTAAATCAGAGAGTTTTTCATTCAATTCAGAAACTTTATTCAGTGCTGTTATAAAATTTGGAATAAGATTTATTTTATCTTTTGTTACTTCTTCCCATGTGTACAAAATATTAGAAGATTCATCATAAAGTACATAATAATCAATATTTGTAAGATGGTATGCTTCTTCTTTATCTTTGATTTCTGAAAGATATTCTTCAGCTTTCTCTTTCCATTTATCGCTTAAAGCTTTGTAAAAAAGCAATACCAATAAAATTTTGTAATCAACTCTTACTCTTATCAAGTCGGCTCCCATTTTCAGAATTTTAATAATTTGATCTTTTGTAGTGCTATTTTTATTTAGAGGGATCTCTTTGAGTTTATAGAAATATTTGTTATTAACTTCTCTAGATTCTAATAATCCTTCTTTTGACAGAATATTTAAGAATTCGTTTATATTTGCCAGTTGCTTATTATATTTCTCAAAAATTTTCTCTACATCTTTTCTTGTAAATTCTTTATCTCCAAATTCCTGAAGGAGAATTCTATATCTTATTCTTATCCAAGGTTCAGAAGCTTTTGAATTCATAATAATATTAATTTATGGCAATTATAAACATTTGAATCTGAAATAATAGAATTTTTGTTTATCGATGAAGATATATTGCTCCCAGATCATGTTTTGCAACTCTGTAAATTATACAGTTTTTACAATC
>CAZDHZ010000085.1:0-2487 GCA_964505405.1 uncultured Gammaproteobacteria bacterium
ATCTCTACTCCAAAATCTCTTTCAAAATTTTACTAACCATATTCCCGTCCGCTTTATTCCCGACTTCTTTCATCACCGCGCCCATAGCCCTACCAAAATCTTTAGAACTTAATTCCCCTAAGGGCTCTAGAGCTAAAATAATTATTTTTTTCAATTCTTCTTCACTTATCTGCTCGGGCATGTACTTTTCCAAAATTTTAATTTCCCGCTCTTCATTCAAAGCAAGATCTTCTCGCTCACCATCTCGATAAGCGACTATAGAGTCTTTCCGCTTTTTAATTTCACTTTTAATTATTGCTGATATCTGATTATCATCTAGATCATCCTTTCCCCCTCCACCTAAAGAAATTTTCTTATTTTTAATCGCAGTCAAAAGCATCCTTAAAACATTCAAGTCTAAAGTTTTCTTATCTCTCATAGCCTGTTTCAAATCAATTAAAATTTCATCATTTAGTTTGCTCATGTTATTCTCCTTAAATAATTAAATTAATTTTTAACCCGCCTGCAACGTTGCCCGCCTGCAACGCATATGCGAAGCGTTTCGGGCGGGTAGCACTTCGGGCAGGTTCTTAATTGATAATTGAATAAACTACCATCTCCCCCGAGTCTCTTCTTTTAATTTTCCAATTTTCTTCAAATATTCTTTTTTGGCTTTAATTTTTTTACCAGCCAAAGCAGAAGCCTTTTGCTGGCTTTTATTTTTCTTTGAAGTTAAATATTTTCTTTGGCGAACTTCATTTAATTTTCTACTTTTAATCAGGGTTTTATTAAACCTACGTAAAAAACTTTCAAAACTCTCGCCTTTTTTTCTTTTAAATTCTACCACGCTTTACACCTTCCTTTCTAGAATGTATTTTAAATTATATAATTATAATGCTAATTTTTTAAATTGTGAATAATTTTTAAGCGCTAATTTCTTTATTTTTTTCCTTTGATTCTTCCAAGCGTTTATTTAATTCCGAATATATTTTTTTATAATCAATAACCTCCTGAGTGCCGGACTCCATGTCCCTAATAATAATTGTACCATCAATTAATTCTTTTTGACCCAGAATCAAACTATATCTAGCACCAATTCTATTCGCTTCTTCTAGTTGCGCTTTTAAGCTATTTTTTGTAAAGGCCTGACGGACATGATATCCAGCTCGACGCATTTCCTCAAAAAGAACAAGTATTTTTCTTTTGGCCTGCTCTCCTAGCTGTGCTAAAAATATATAATCAGTATTATCGGAAGATAGAGGAATATTTTTTTCCTTAATTTTCATAATAGTCCTTTCTATCCCTAATCCAAAACCGCAAGCTGGCGTCGGACGTCCTCCCAAAACTTCAACCAAATCATCATATCTTCCGCCTCCACCTAAAGAAGACTGACGCTTTAATTCCTGCTCCGCATTCTCATCTTCCAAAGAAGGAACTATTTCAAAAACAGTTCGATTATAATAATCTAGACCGCGCACTAAAAAAGGATTTAAATTATAAGGAATTTCCAATTCATCCAAATATTCTAAAACTTTAATAAAATGATCTCGACAATCGTCGCAAAGAGAGTCAACTATCTGCGGAGCGTCTTCTCTCACAGCAATACATTCAGTCTCTTTACAGTCTAGTAAGCGCAAAGGATTTTTCACAAACCTCTTTTTACAATCCGGACAGAGCTTGCTTCTTTTTCCTCTTTCTTTATAAAACTCATCTAATTTTTTAAGATATTCTCCGCGACATTCCTTACAACCAATACTGTTAATTTCAACCTGAACCGGAATTTGCAATTCACTATAAAAATTATAAGCGATTAGAATTAATTGAGCATCGGCAACCGGTCCTTCTTCTCCAAAAATATCAAGATTAAATTGATTGTGCTGACGCAATCTTCCGGACTGCGGTCTTTCATGCCTAAATAAAGGCCCCATCCAAAAAGTTTTTACCGGTTGAGGTAAATTAAACATACCATGTTCAATATAAGAACGAACCAAACCTGGAGTAGCTTCGGGACGCAAAGCTATTTTCTCTCCCCCCTTGTCTATAAAAGAATACATTTCTTTGGAAACAATATCCGTATCTTTTCCGGTTGATCTTTCATATAAATCCAGTTTTTCCATTATTGGCGTATCAATCTGCTTAAAACCATAATAAGAAGCTAAATCTCGCGCTTTTTTAAAAATGATATTCCAATATTTATATTCATCAAAAAGAACATCTTTCATGCCACGCAAACGATTATATTTCTGATTTTTTTTGGTTTTTTCTTTGGATTTAATTGGCATTTTAGAATTTACTTTTTTAGACATATTTGTTTTAGTAAAAAGTTTAAAGTATAAAGTTTAAAGTAATTAAATAATTTACTTTTAACTTTTTATTTGCTACTCTCAATTTTCAATATATAAAATAAATTTTTAATTACTATAGGTCGGAGCTTCAAATAAGGTAATTCGATTAAAAGGCCAGCCTCTGAATAAAACTCTCCCGGTAAGATAACTTTCATTTACCGGT
>CAZDHZ010000086.1:0-2478 GCA_964505405.1 uncultured Gammaproteobacteria bacterium
TTGTATTTTGTTTGATTATAGAAATTAACATAATTTTTAATAAATGTCAACTATTTTGAAATTTAAGTTTTTAGGACTTGATTTTTCTTGATTTTTATGTTAGGTTTTTTATGAAATTGGTCTTTTTAACTTTTTATTAGGGAGGGGATTATGGAATTTAAAATTTTTCTTCTTTTAATAACCTTGTCTTGTGCTTTTTTTATTATGGAAGATTCTTTTTTTATGCTATTAGCTTTTTCTTATTGGATTATTTTTTGCGGAGTTCTTTTCGTTTTTAGAGATAATCCTTGGACTAGCTTTTTCGCTTTAGTTATTCTTTTAAGTACGGCTGCTTTCTTTTCAGTTGATGCTCAAAAAAACAAATTGATAACTTTAGGAGGTGCTTCTTGGCTCTTAAGTTGTCTGTTGTTTGTTATGTCTGGCGAAAAAATTGTCGGGCAAGCCCTAAGCTTTTTAAAGTAGGGGTGGGGGTTCTTTTTTAGAACCCCTTTTTATTTTGACAAAAAATATATTTATTGATATTATTTAGACAAGTATCTAAGTATTTAATTATTTTTTATTATGAGCTTTACAGAAACATTACGGGCCTTGGCGGATCCGAATCGGCGGAAGATTCTTGACTTACTTAAGAAAAAAGATATGCCTGTAAAAGAAATTGCGAAGAGTTTTAAAATTACTCTTCCTTCTTTATCACACCATTTAAATATTTTAAAAAATACTAATTTAGTGACAAATAGACGGCAAGGACAAGAAATTATTTATTCTTTGAATTTGAGCGTTTTTGAGGAAGTTGCGGGGAGGCTTGTTGAGTTTTTTGGAGTATAAATTAGAGAACTGAAGAGATTGGAAATTATTATTTAGAGCCTTTATTATATAGGGGTCGCACCTCTTGTTTTTCGGCGCCTTCGGCTTTGGAAAACAGAAAGAGGAACGACCCCTGGAGCAGGTTTTGATGTTGTGTATATAAATAATTTTATATAAATTTATGTCTAATCCAATTAAGCCTAATTTTAAGACTGAGCTTTTACCTTTGGTAATTATTTTAATTACAGGAGGGGCTTCTTTTTATTTTTTTAAGAATTTTCCAGCTGAGGTTCCGATGCATTGGAATATGGCGGGGGAGGTTGATCGTTATGGTTCTAAAATGATGGGAGCTTTTTTATTTCCGGCTATTCTTTTAGGCATGTATTTATTGTTTTTGGTTTTGCCTTTTATGGATCCCAAAAAGGAAAGGTATGCGCAGTTTAGAAAAGTTTATCATTTATTTAAGCTAATGATGATTTTTTTTATGGCTTTGATATATTTTTTAGCCTCTTTGAGCGCTTTGGGCTTTGATTTTAATATCGGTCTTTGGGTGTCAGTTATGGTTGGGGCTTTATTTATTTTTATTGGGAATTATTTGGGGAAGATTAAATCTAATTGGTTTATGGGGATTCGTTTGCCTTGGACATTGTCTTCTGAAGAGAACTGGAATAAGACGCATCGTTTTAGCGGGCTGGTTTATATTCTTGCCGGATTTTTAATGATGATGATGGGACTTATTCCGCTTGGCTTTAGATTATATTTGTTTATATTTGTTTTAGTTCTACTTGTTGTTTTGCCAGTGGGCTATTCTTTTTTGTTGTTTAGGAAAAGTGGGGACTAGATATTATATGTATAATTAATTATTTTATTATAATTTTATGAAGAAGATAGAGAGTTTGCAGAATTTAAAAATTAAGCAGGTTCAAAAATTAAAGAAAAATCATGAACGAAAAAAAACAGGATTGTTTATTATTGAGGGAAGAAAAGAATTAGAGCGGGCTTATTTAGCTCAAGTAGAGATGGATTATGTGTTGTTGTGTTTGGAATTGGCGGGCGATATCCCTAGGTATTTGAAAGATAATGAAGAAAAAATATATTATGTTTCTCAGGAAGTATTTAAAAAGATTTCTTATAAAGAAAATCCTGATGGAGTTTTAGCTGTGGTTAAGAGGCAAGACATGGAACTAAAGGATTTGAAATTAAGAAAGAATGCTCTTGTTGTTGTTTTAGAGTCTGTTGAGAAGCCAGGGAATTTAGGAGCGATTTTAAGGAGTGCGGATGCTACGCGGGTAGATGCTATTATAGTTTGTGATAAACGTACGGATATATATAATCCGAATGTTATTCGGGCGAGTATCGGAACCGTTTTTAATGTGCCACTTGTTGCTGATACTAAAAAAAATGTTTTGAGTTTTCTCCAGAAAAATAAAATTTTTAGCTTTGCAACTACTCCGGAGGCTAGTCAGTTCTATACAGAAATGGATTTTACAAAAGCAATAGCTTTAGTCGTGGGAACTGAGCATGAGGGTTTGAGTGATTTTTGGCTTAAGAATGCGGATGCTCAAATTAAAATTCCTATGCTAGGGGAGATTGATTCTTTGAATGCTTCAGTTAGTACGGCAGTTGTTTTGTATGAAATTATTCGCCAAAGGGGTTTGAATGTTGTATAATATA
>CAZDHZ010000087.1:0-2424 GCA_964505405.1 uncultured Gammaproteobacteria bacterium
GGATCTATTTTCCAATTTAGCTTTGGAATGTATTTTAAGTTTAATCTTTTTTTAAGCTCATGTCTAAAAATAGAAGAGTGTTTTCTTAAAAGTTTAAGAGCGCTTCCGGATAAATTTTCTGGAATGACTGATATTAAAAGAGTAGTATTTTTTATGTCAGCTGAGGTTTTGGCATTAATAATAGTTATTAAACCATTTTCCATTGGGATTTCTTTTGAAATTAGCATAGCGATTTCTTTTCGCAACTGCTCATTTATTTTTAGTATTCTTTCGGACATTTTTGTTTAATTTTTAATTTTTAATTTTTAATTTTTAAAATAAATCTAAAACTTAAATTTTTAAACATGTAAGATAAAATGTTTTGTTTAAAAATTAGTATTTAAAATTTATTTTAAAAATTAAAAATTACAAAATTTAAAAATTACTTAAGCTCTTTCTCTTTAAAAAATTTCAAAACATCACCTACTTCTGCGACTGGGAGGCCTTCAAATCTAATTCCACATTCTTCTCCTTTTTCAACTATGTTTACATCCTGTTTTCCAGCTTGGAGTTTTGTTAATTTTCCGTCCCCCATAAATTCATTTTTTCTAAAAATTTCAATTTGAGAATTGGTTTCAACTAAACCTTCTATAATTTTTCCTCCTAAAATTTGACTATTTTTTTCACTTCTGAAAAGAGCTAAAACTTCTAATTTCCCAAGTTCAACTTTTTCCATTTTCACGTCACTAATGTTTTCAATTCTTTCTTTCATGTCATTGATTAAATCATAAATAATAGAATAATTTTTAATATTTATATTTCTTTCTCGAGCAATAATTTGAATATCTGGAGGGGTTTTTACATTAAAGCCGATAATTGTTCCATTAACAGCTTCGGCTCTTTTAATATCATTTTCAGTAATGTTGCCTAGTCCTTTAAGCACAATTTTTATTTTAACTTCCGTGGTATTTATTTTTTCCAAAGACTCCTCAATTGCTTCAGCGGATCCAAGAACATCACTTTTCACAATAAGATTTATTTTTTTAAGAGACTCATTCTCTTGTTCTATTTGCTTTACGGCGCCTGCTTCTTTTCGTTTAGCCATGGCTTTTATTTTTTTATAATTTATTCGAGTTCCGTCTCCCACTTCAACTAAATCTCCAACTTTAGGCATAACTTTTAATCCAATAATTTGTACTGGAGTAGCTGGGCCTGCCTTTTTAATATCTTGTCCTAAATAATTTTTTAAATTTCTAACTTTTCCAATATGAATATGATTAAGCATAAGTTGATCTCCAAAATTAAGAGTTCCGTTTTGAACTAAGATAGTAGCGACTGGTCCGGCTCCTTTATCTATATGAGATTCAATAATAGTCCCAACCGCGTTTGTGTTCGGATTAGCTTTAATATTTTCACTGCTGGTTTCGGCGGTAAGAAGTACCATATCTAATAAATTATCTATTCCTTCATTTTTTAAAGCCGAAATTGGGGAGCAGACTATATTTCCACCCCAGTCTTCAGGTATGATTTTAAGCTGGCTTGAGAGTTCCTGCTTAACTTTATCAATATTAGCATTTTCTTTATCTATTTTATTAATGGCAACAACATAAGGAATTTGGGCTGCCTCAATAATTCTAAAAGCTTCTATGGTCTGGGGTTTAACCCCATCATCGGCTGCTACTACTAAGATGGCAACATCTGCAATTTTAGCTCCGCGACTACGCATGGCTGTAAAGGCTTCATGTCCGGGAGTATCAATAAAAGTTATAATTTGATTTTTTCTTTTAACTTGATAAGCTCCGATATGCTGGGTTATTCCTCCAGCTTCTCCGGCTACTACATCGGTTTTTCTAACAGCGTCTAATAATTTTGTTTTTCCATGATCAACATGTCCCATAACTACAATTACTGGTGGACGAGATAATAGGTTTTTTTTGTTTTCATTATTTAAAATATCTTTTAATTTAGTATCTTCTTTTTCTTCTTCTTGACCTTCTTTTAGTTTTACATCCATGCCTAATTCAGAACCGATCAGCCAGGCGGTGTCAAAATCAATTTTTTCATTTAGGGAAGCAAAAATTCCGTTTTTCATTAATTCGCTTAAAACAGTATTGAGTTGGATTCCGGAAATTTGGACAAAATCTCGAACGGTAATTATATTAGGGATTTCAATTTTTTTATCGATTAATTTCTTTTTTTCTTCTATTTCGGCTTGTTTTTCTTTCTCTTCCGCTATTTTTCTATGAGCAATTTTTTTCTTTAGAACCGGCCATTCTTTTATAATTCTATTTGCAACATTTCGATTAATTTTAATTGCTTTTTGTCCAATACTAAAACCAAAAGGAGGTAAGTCATCCCTAAGTTCTTGAGGGGTAATTCCTAAAATTCTAGCTAGTTCAGTTACGTTCATAATAATATCTATAATGCGAAATTTATAATGCGAAT
>CAZDHZ010000088.1:0-2373 GCA_964505405.1 uncultured Gammaproteobacteria bacterium
ATATGTCTAAAAGTTGTGATATTTGTGGACGAAGTGCTACCAAAGGAGCTAAAAGATCCCACTCTAATATTAAAACCCTAAAACGCCAAAATATAAATTTGCAAAGTAAAAAAGTTGATGGAATAAAAATGACAATTTGCACGAAATGTATTAAAACAATGGCGAAAGCTTAAAAAAATAAGAAAAATAAGAATAAAAAGAAAAATAAGAAGATTATCTTCTTATTTTTCTTTTTATTCTTATTTTTCTTATTTTTATATATAATACAACAAAAAAAGACAAACTAACGCATAAAGAAATTCTAAAGCAATGAGTTTAATAAAACTTATTCCCATTTTAGAGCTATCTATCAACATAAAATTTTTACCTAAAACAAAATTTAATCCTTATTTATCAGATAACATTTAATTTTTCTTTAGCTAATTTCACTATATCATCTAAGCGCCAATCCGTTTTAACTAAAAAATCATAAACTCCATATTTACCTGCTTCTGATATATTATAGGCATCGCTTAAATTAGTCAATATAATTATAGGAACATGCGCTCCCCACTTATATTCTCTAATCTTTTTAATGAGTTCTAAGCCATCTATTTTGGGCATAATAATATCCAACATTAAAATGTCCGGTTTTTCCTCTAAGGCTTTAGTAAGACCTTCTTCTCCATCTTGAGCTGAAATAACTTCAAAGCCTGATTTTTCAAACTTGCTAACCAAGGCGCTAAGCATAGCTTCCTCATCTTCGGCTATTAATATTTTTTTTGCATCACTCATATAATTGTAAATAAAGAATAAAAAGAAAAATAAGAGAAAATAAGAAACTATTTTTCTTATTTTCTTTTTATTCTTATTTTTCTTATTTAAATGATTTTAATTATTGTCTCGTTTTTCTGATGAATAGTCTGCACTTGTTAGTTTTTTTGTTCCCCTCTTTCTTTTCATACCTTCTAAGGGAATAGTAATAAAAAAAGTCGTTCCTCGATTTCTTTTATCTAGGGGGATATCCGAATTATTTTGACCATCAGACAATAAAAGCTCTAAACTTGGAGATTGAAACCAAATTTTTCCTCCAGATTTTTCCACTACCGCTTTAACAATATAAAGTCCTAAACCCGTTCCGACTGATTCAATTTTTCTTACATTATCAGCTCGAAATAATTTTGTAAATATTTTTGGCTGTTGTTCCCGCGGAATTCCACATCCGGAATCGGAAATTTTTATTAACACATTCTTTTCTGTTTTTTTAATAACAAGCTGAACGGTCCCCTTTTCTGGAGTATATTTTATAGCATTAGATAAAATATTTTCAAAAACAATCCGAGTCAAGCGAGGATCAAGATTGATATGGGGTAATTTATCATATATTTTTTTCAGTTTAATTTGTTTTTTGGAAATCTCCGGAGCATGCTTTTGAATAGCTCGATCAGCTATTAAAAGCATGTCACAAGGTTCAGGCTCAATACAAAAAGTTCCTACGTCAATTCTAGAAACATCCAATAAAGCATTAACTAATTCTATTAATCTTTCATTGCTTAAATAAACTTCTGCTAAATATTTTTTCTGTTCTGGGTTGATAGCCCCAGCGTCTTCATTTAAAAGAAAATCTACATACCATTTAATAATAGATAAAGGAGTCCGTAGCTGATGAGAGGCAATCGTTACAAAATCCGTTTTAGCCTGTGATAATTCCATCGACTTAGAGACGTCTTGCGCTATGCCCATCTGTAAACGACTCATTAATTCATTTAGGGCTACGGCCAATTGCGTTATTTCATCTCTTCCTTTAACTTTTAATTTTTTAGATAATCCTCCGGCAGCCATTTCTTCGATCTTATAAGTTAATTTTTCCAGTCTTTTGACAAAATTTTTATTAATTAAAAAAGTAATAATAAAAGCAAGATTATAGAGAAAATACCCAAAAGCCAAAAGGCGTAAATAAGAAATTCCTCCTACAAATTTTATTAAAACTAATAAAATAGAAGAAAATAAAAAAGCGATAATCAATATTTTATCTGATAATTTTATTTTCATTTTCATTGAGTTAGAGTCCTTCGGCAAGCTCAGGACAGGAGTTAGAAAATTATTTTTTCCAATCTTTAATTACAATGCTCTTTCCTTGTTTTTTTACTACTAGTTTTTGACCATCTCTAATCTTTAAATCTCGAACTATTTCGATAGGTAAAGTCAAAGCATAACTTCCAGATTTTTTATAAACTTTACGAACATTTCTTTTTTCAATTTGTCTCCGCATATTCTTTGGGTACCTTTTAAGGTACCTTAAAAGGTATCTTTTTTTATACTCTTATTATAACATAAAACTAAATTATAAACATCAAGCTCACAAACCAGGTAAAAATAATTGTTAATTATTAA
>CAZDHZ010000089.1:0-2343 GCA_964505405.1 uncultured Gammaproteobacteria bacterium
GAACAACAAATATTTGAACAAATTAATAAATCAAATAATATTTTAATTACTTTTGGTCGTGAATGGAACGCTGACGCCCTAGGCTCCGGCTTGGCTTTATATTTGTATATTAAAAAATTGGGGAAAAATGTTCATTTAATTTCAGAAGAAAGTAGTGAGCATGAAAAATATAGTTTTCTGCCTAAATTAAATGAAATTGAAAATTCTCTCAACAAACTAAGAAGTTTTATCATTTCTTTGGATTTAAGCTCGGCAAAAGTAGGAGAAATAAAATATGAAACAAAAGAAAACCGTCTTGATTTTATCATTAGCCCGAAAGAAGGATTTTTTACAGCTGACGATGTTAAATCTCAATCCAGTAATTTTAAATATGATTTAATTATTACTTTAGATACTCCTGATCTCGATTCACTTGGAAAAATATATGAAGAAGATATGGATTTCTTCTATCAAGTCCCAATTATTAACATTGACCATAATTCCCAAAATGAACAATTCGGACAAATCAACTATGTAGAATTGCCGGCCATTTCCACTTCAGAAATATTATTTAATCTATTTGAAGCACAAAATTTAGAATTTATTGATGAAGATATTGCTACCTGTCTTTTGGCTGGCATAATTTATAAAACGCACAATTTTAAAACAAATAATATTACTCCCCGTTCTCTTTCTATTGCCTCTCAATTAATTGAATTAGGCGCAGATCGAGAAAAAATTGTGAAATCTCTTTATCGGTCATTATCTATAAATACTTTAAAGCTTTGGGGAAGAACTTTAGCGCGACTTTCAAGCTCATCTAATAAAAAACTTATTTGGTCCTTACTAACTGAAAATGATTTTAATAAAACCGAAACTAAAGAAGAAAATTTGGACGACGTCATTGATGAATTAATTGTAAATATTCCCCAAGCTGAGGTTATTGTTTTAATTTATGAATCTAGAAAAAACCAAAAACAAACTGTTAAGTGTATTATTAAAACTACAAAAAATATTAATGCTTTGGATTTAGGAAAAACTTATAATGCGACAGGAACTAGAAATTTAGCTGAATTTAATATTAATGAAAAAATAACTGACGCTGAACAAGATATTATTGGAAATATTAGTGAGAAAATTAAAAAAATAGCTTATTAAAACTACTTGATTTATTAAAAATTAATGCTATAATTCATAAAAGGACAGCAATCCTTTTTTTATTTATACTAGGACATATAGCTCAGATAATTAAATTGCAGAGCCTGTCCCGTAATTTTTGTGGGGGTGTATAGCTCAGTTGGTTAGAGTGCTACGTTGACATCGTAGAGGTCCACCGTTCAAATCGGTGTACACCCACAAAAATATACGGGATTGACATCGTGGAGGTCTCTGGTTCAAATCCAGATATGTCCACTTAAATCAAATATCAAGGGCATGTAGCTCAGGGGTTAGAGCGCCACGCTTATAACGTGGATGTCGACGGTTCAAATCCATCCATGCCCACAATAGAAAATAAAAACAAATAAAAAAGGGAGGGATAATTATGAGGATAATAAGAACGAGCCGAAAAAGAATTGATGAATTCCGGAGAGAATATCCAAGAAAAAAAAGTAGAAGACGAGTAGATGATATTTATCTTAAAATTCCCTATAAAGGGAAATTAAGCGCCAGAGAAAGAAAAGAGAAGTTAATTAAAACTTTTCACAAAATATTCAATCCTCACCTCTTTAACTAAAATCAAAAATAAAAACGCTTTTCAAAAAGCCCTTAAGAAAAATTCCTAAGGGCTTAAATTATTTTTTAAAAAAATAATTATTATATATTTTTTTCACCTAATTCTTCTAAAATAGTAAGATCAATAATGTCTTTATTATATTCCTTGGCCAGTTCGTCAAAACTTTCCGAAGAAGATTTTTTATTTAACTGTTGATCCTCTGATAAAATACTAACTATAATATTTCGTATTTTTTCTAATACTTGCTCTAAAAAATTTTCTTTTTCTGGATTATCAATATATTTTAAAACTAAATTAAATAATTCTGAATCTTGTTCCCTTAATTCATCTATAGCCTTAACTATATAGTCTCTTCGTTTTTTAATCATTTCTTCTTTGTTGGGCTTATCTTCATAATCATAAAAACCATCTCCCGGATTAAAAACAATTTGTTCTTCTTCGTCTTTCTTTAAAAGCTTATCTTTAATAAGCTTAGACAAGCTAACCAAACGATCAACTAACGCTTGGTCCCCCTGAAATTCATCCATAGTTTTTTTTGTAATAGGCTGTTCTATTTTCCCCATAAATTTTTATTTAATTTATAATACCAAAATTATAACAAAAAATTTAAAAGAAAGAAAGAAAATACC
>CAZDHZ010000090.1:0-2101 GCA_964505405.1 uncultured Gammaproteobacteria bacterium
AATATAGCATATTTTCTAAATCCTGTCAAGCTTTACAAAATAAAAAACTCGTGTTAATATGAATTTAAGAAATTAAATATAAAAACACTGTTTATGGCATTTGATTAAGGTTTCTAGAAATTCAGGTTTAAATTAATAAAATTCCCTATTATTAAAGAAAAACTCTCTTAAAATGAATTTATTTTTTCATAAAATTACTTTAAATAACAAGATTAAAAGCACAAAATTATAAAACAAATTAATTTTGGCCTGTTTTATTGTTAAATTTTATAAAAAGCAAAACCCCTAAATCAAAGCCGTAGACATAAATAAAATGTATGGAATATATTATTTATGCTGTGCTTCTCATAGGCGGTTTTTTTGTTGGCTTTTGGATTAGAAAACAAAGCATATCTAGCAAAATAAAAACGGCTGAAGAAAAAGCTGAAAAGACATTAAATGAGGTAAAGACTAAACAAAGTGATATTCTTTTGCGTGCTCAAGAAAAGGCTCTTGGAATTATTGATGAAGCTAAAAAAGAAGAACAAAAAAGAAGACAAGATATTAATAATTTACAGTCTCGACTAGAAAAAAGAGAGACAACTTTTTCTCAAAAATTATTAGAGTTGCAAGACAAACAACAAAAACTATACGACAAAATTAATAAAGTTGAAGAAGTAAAAGAAAAAATTAAAGACATTAAAAAAGATCAATTAGAAAAACTGGAAACAATCGCTGGTTTTTCGAAAGACGAAGCCAAGGATATTTTACTTAAAAATGTGGAAGCTGGAATGAGTGAAGATTTAATGGTTAGAATTAAAAAAATGGAAAACGAAGCTACGGAAATTTTAGAAGACAAAGCTAGAGATACAATGGCCACAACCATGCAAAGACTGGCGAGCACTTATACCGCTGAGATTTCTACAACTACTGTTACTCTTCCAAGCGATGAAATGAAAGGAAGAATTATTGGTCGAGAAGGACGAAATATTAAAGTAATTGAGCAACTTACTGGAACAGAAATTGTTGTAGACGACACTCCGAACGTTATTACCGTTTCCGGCTTCTCTCCTATTAGAAGACATATTGCTAAAAAAACCTTGGATCGTTTAATTTTAGACGGTCGTATTCATCCTACTAAAATTGAAGAAGCTATTGAGGAAAGCAAAAAAGAATTAGCCCTAGATATCAAAAAGGCTGGAGAAGAAGCTTTATATGAAATGGGAATCACCGGGCTTGATCCTAAACTAGTACAGATTATCGGACGACTTAAATATAGAACTAGTTATGGACAAAACGCTTTAGGTCATTCTCTAGAAGTAGCCCACCTCTCCGCTTTATTAGCCGCAGAATTAGGTGCTGATGTTACTCTTGCTAAAAAAGGTGGACTTTTACATGATATCGGGAAAGCCGTTGATCATGAAGTTCAAGGTACTCATCCAGAAATTGGAGGAGATATTGCTCGTAAATTTAATTTACCTCAGGAGATTATTGATCCGATTGAAACTCATCATGACGATAAGCCTCGCGGACTTATTTCCGTTATTGTTAAAACTGCTGATGCTATTTCCGCAGCACGCCCAGGAGCTCGGCACGATTCTTATGAAAGATATTTACAACGATTAGAAGAATTAGAAAAAATTGCCACATCACTTCCAGGAATTGAAAAATCATACGCAATTCAAGCAGGACGAGAAGTACGTATTTTTGTAACTCCTGAAGAAATTGATGATTTGCAAGCTCATAATATTGCTCGGGATATTGCTAAAAAGATTGAAGCGGAACTTAAATATCCGGGGGAAATTAAAGTTAATGTAATTAGAGAAATGAGAGTAACAGAATATGCAAGATAATTTTGTGGAATGTGGAACAAATACAACAAAATAACATCCCTCCCTTTGTCATTCCTGGCGAGCGAAGCGAGGGAAAGGAATCCAGAAAGAAAAACATCAAAACAATATATACATAAAAAGTTTAAGTATAGCATAGTAAAAAAATATTACCTTTCAGGTGATATTTTTTTATTTTAACAACATTCTATGTTTTTAAAACTTCAAAGGACAAGCTTACTTTAATGCTTTTCCCCCTGGATTCCTTTCCCTCGCTTCGCTCGCCAGGAATG
>CAZDHZ010000091.1:0-2083 GCA_964505405.1 uncultured Gammaproteobacteria bacterium
TTTTATTCTCTACTTTCAACTTTAAACTTTCAACTTTAAACTCTACTTCCGCTCCTTCCGACTTTCCAATCCAATTCTTCTGCATCTCCTTAATAGAAGCATCCCATAAAGGCAATTTTTCTAAATCTTGCAACATTCTTTCCGCATAATCAGTAATCCGCAAAACCCATTGACGCATCGGCTTTCGCTCTACTTCTGAGCCACATCGCTCACACTTCCCTCCCTCTAAATCCTCCTGCGCTAACCCGGTTTTACAACTCGGACACCAGATAATCGGCTCATGCGACTCATAAGCTAAACCTTTTTTAAACATCTGCAAAAAAATCCACTGGGTCCATTTATAAAATTCGGGATCAGTCGTATTAATCTCTCGCTCCCAATCATATGAAAAACCAAGTTTAAATAATTGTTTTTTAAATGTTTCTATATTTTTATCTGTAGAAATTTTCGGATGAACTTTATTCGCTAATGCATAATTTTCCGCCGGAAGCCCAAAAGCGTCCCAGCCCATGGGATGTAAAACATTAAAACCTTGCATCGTTTTCATACGAGCAAAAATATCCGTAGCAATATATCCTTTCGGATGTCCAACATGCAAACCAGCTCCACTCGGATATGGAAACATGTCTAGAATATAATATTTAGGCTTCTTACTATCTTCCTTAGTTTTATATAAACCATCTGCCTTCCATTTTTTCTGCCATTTAGATTCAATTTGCCTGTGTTTATACACCATATAATTTAATTAACTAAAAATTTTATTATAAAAAGCCTGCTCTCCGAAGCTTTAGCGTAGGAAAGCCATTTTTTTTCTATTTTTTTATGGTTATAAATCATAGATTTAATTTTTGAATTTTGTAATTTTTAATTTTTAAAATAAATTTTAAATCTAAATTTTTAAACTGATAAATATAAATAAATTGTTTAAAAATTAAAAATTTATATTTATTTTAAAAATTACAAAATTTAAAAATTTAAAAATTAAATTTTCTTAATCTTCCTCTTCCGCATTTTTTCTTTCGCTTCTTCCTGCAAGTCCTCAACCTTATCAAATTCATCCACTATTTCCTCACCAATAATTTCCTCTAAAACATCTTCAATCGTAACTATACCAAGCACTTCTCCATATTTATTTAAAACTACAAAAAGATGATGTCTTTTTTCTTTAAAAGCTTTTAATAATTCGTCTAATTTTTTATTAGCATCTACAAATAATACATCTTTCCGGGCAACATCAACGGCCTTTTTATTTCCCAAAGAATTTCCCATTAAATCTTTAGCATATAAAATACCCTCTATATTATCTAAATCATCTTTATAAACCGGAATTCTGGAATGACCAGATTCATATATTTTTTTAATCGTTTTTGAATCCATTAACTCTTCAGCTTTAAGGGCAAAAATTTGAATACGGGGAGTTAAAATATCATTCACAACTTTGTCTCCATACAAAAGCGCTCCTCTAATAATTTTCTTCTCATCATTTTCAAGATCACTCGCCCCAGACTCCTCATGATCCTCAATTAATTCTATTAATTCATGTTTAGAATAAATAGTAGGAATTTCATCGCCTAGGACTTTATCTAAAGCAAAAGCGATTGGCCAAGTTATCGGATATAAAATATAAATTAAAACTTTAACAAGCCATGATAATTTAGAACCTAAAAGAAGCGCATATCTGGAAAAAGCAGCTTGAGGTACTATTTCACCAAAAACTACAATTAAGGCGGTAGCAATTAAAACAGCCATAAAACCAGAAGCAATTGAACCTAAAAATATAGATAAAACCGAATTAACAGCCACATTTCCAATTAATAAAGTACATAAAAGCAAGTTTCCATCTTTTCTTATTTTATATACTTTTTGAGCCTGAATATCCCCTAATTTAGCTTTTCTTTCTAAATCATCTTTATTCAAAGAAAAAAAACCCAAAGTTAGGCCTGAAAATAAAGCAGAAAAAGCGATTAAAACAATTACTATTAAGTATGTCATTTGTTGTTATGGTGTAGTTATCTATTAATTATATTTTGTATTTTACTTTAAATTTAGCAAGAAATCAAGACACTATTAATTTTTAAATTTT
>CAZDHZ010000092.1:0-1971 GCA_964505405.1 uncultured Gammaproteobacteria bacterium
CCAGAAGGCATTTTGCCTTTTTAGCTCTAGCGTAAAAGCCGGAGGTCAAGAGAGCAGATAAAAAATTCCTGCCTTGAATTCAAATCTCTTCAGGCCCATTTTAACTTTCTCATAGGAAAGTCTTAAGAATGGTTAGTAACAATAAGAACTTTCAATTTTTGAATTAGGTAGATCACAAAAATTTATTCAAGTTATAAAATTTTTATTAAATTAATAAGTGGGCGGGTAGTTCAGATAAGCCTTTTATTGGTTAAATCAGCTAAAGGCTTTAGATCAATGGTAGAATGCCGCCTTGGCATGGCGGAGGCCAGGGGTTCAAAAATCTATTTATTAGTCCTATTAAACTTTAAAAGATTTTGGAAATCCCCTCCCGTCCACTTAAGAAACTTTTCTGAAAAGAATTTTAACTATAATTTCTTTTTTCTAAAAAATTCTATCATTTCTTCAGGAAATGGAAACACTATTGTGGAATTTTTCTCTGATGCAATGTCTGATAAAGTTTGATATAATCTTAATTTTAGTGAGGATGGGGATTTATCAATAATTTTACCAGCTTCAACCAATGCTTGCGCTGCCTGTTTTTCTGCTTCTGCAAGTATAACTCTTGCTCTTCTGTCTCTTTCTGCCTCTGCCTGATGGGCCATTGCTCTTTTCATATTCTCCGGCAATTCTATATCTTTTATTTTCACATCGGTAACTTTTATTCCCCACGGGTCGGTCTCTTTATCAACAATTTCCTTTATTTTCCTGCCTATTTCTTCTCTCTTTGCCAGAACAGAATCTAATTCGGCTTTTCCGCACATATCTCTTAGTGAAGATTGAGATAGTTGAGAAACTGCATATTTATATTGCTCAACTTCTAATACTGCTTTATCAGCATTTAATACCTTGAAAAAAACAACACCATTAACTTTTATTGGAACATTATCTTTAGTCATAACTTCTTGAGACGGAATATCAACTGTGATAACTCTTACATCAACTTTCTCTATTCTCTCAATAATTGGAATAATCCACCTAAAACCTGGCTGCAAAACTCCAACAAACTTACCCAACCTAAATTTAACACCTCTCTCGTACTGATTTATAATTCTTATTCCAGAGAAGAAAATCAATATTCCAAAAAATAACAGCACATAAATCCATGACATAATATTAATAGAAAATTTAATTATTTAAAATTTATGGACCAGTAGCTCAGCTTGGTTAGAGCGCCACGCTGATAACGTGGAGGTCGCAAGTTCAAATCTTGCCTGGTCCACTTAATTTAAAATTTTTTAATTTATGGAACTTAAAAAAATTCAGGAATTTATTTTGAAGAATAATATTCAGTTGAGCGATTGCACTATGCATACAAACAGAAAATTAGAAAATAATGGAAAAATAAGAATTCTTGTTTTAAAAGGCGAACCCGATGCTTATATAGAATATATTTGTCCAAAATGTGGACACTACTGTTATACTAAAAAAACCTGGAAAAGACCATTCTCAATAAAATGTGAAAATTGCGGAAAATTGATAAGAGTTCCAAGAATGAAAACACTTATCAAAAAAGAAATAAAAAATTATTAATCATACAATTCTTCTATTTTATTTTCTAACAAATCTATAATTTTTGTATAAGCTTTGCTCCCTACGATTATATTATATTTTTCCTTCCGATTTTGTATAAATTTTTCTATGTCAATGTATTTAATTATTCCTTTATATTCTTTATTTAAATCTTCCCAAATTTTTTCTGTAACCTCTTTTAGTACTGCTTCTTTCATTTTTTCAAAAGAATCTTCATTAATTAATAGTATAGTTTCTATATTTTCTTCTGTAATTTTAAATCCATATTCACAAAGTTTCTTTATACTTTTCAAATACACAGGAAACACCCTTATAAAAATAAGACAAAAATAAATATGCTATTGTAATTTCTCGCAAATATCCTCAAAAACCTTGTCTACTGGCTGTTCGCCATCAATA
>CAZDHZ010000093.1:0-1869 GCA_964505405.1 uncultured Gammaproteobacteria bacterium
ATGACAAAAAGAAAGGAGCTAGCAAAGAGAATATCTTAAGAGTTTTAATAATCGAAACCACCCTCTTCACAAATTTTTGTATAAACACTTGCGCTCGGTCTTGCTTTGCGTTCAAAGGTTTTTCGATCAACTTCAAATAAGCCGAATTTGGGATTCCAACCTTCGGCCCATTCGAAGTTGTCTAATAATGACCAATGGAAGTAGCCTTTGATATTTGTTCCTTCTTGCATGGCTTTATAGATGAAAAATAAATGGTCTTTGATGAATTGTTCTCTGTATTTATCTTCTTTGTCGGCTAGTCCGTTTTCCATGATGATAATGGGTTTGTTGTATTGTTTTAAAAATTTTAAAACATTGTAAATGCCTTGAGGATAAATTTCCCAGTCTAAGTCTGTGGTTTTTTTGTTTTTATTTTTTTTGAAAGGAGGATAAAAAACTATGCGGTCATGGAAATAATAATCTAGTCCGATATAGTCCATGTGATTTTTAATTTTATTTAAGAATTGTTCGTTCCAGAGATAGTGAAAGATTTTTGTATATATTTTTTCAACAAAACACCATTTATGAGCTTGTTCAAAATTGTTTAGTAGAGCAGTGATACTTACTTCTGCCTTTGGGAAATGTTTATGAATCATTTCGTAACTTTTTTGATGAGCTTCTGCTAAATTATTTAGGACTTTATTAGCTTTTAAGAGGTGGAGTTTTTTGTTTGGGGGGAATTTACCGCTTATATATCCATTAGCTACATGAACCATGGGTTCGTTTAATGTTACCCAATAATCTACACTTCCGCCTAGTTCTTGAATTATTAAATCTACGTAATGTAAAAAATAATCTACAGATTTTTTATTTACCCATCCGCCTTCTTCCGTAAACCAAATTGGATTAGTCCAATGCCAGAGAGTTACTACGGTTTTTAATCCACGAGCGTGAGCAGAATCTAAAACTTTTTTATAATGTCTTATGGCTTTAACATCTATTAAATCTTTTTTTGGAATAATGCGTGACCATTCAAAACCGATTCTAATTGCGTTTGTGTTTAGGGATTTAGCTAAATCAAAATCTTCCTCATATTTAAAATATGAATGACAGGATTCTCCACAGACATAATTTTCCGGATTTTTGTTTTTCTTCTTTAGATGAGCTATGCGCTTTGGAGAAACTTCCCATTCGCTCCAGTCATTTTTATTTCCACCTTCAATCTGATAAGCGCTTGTTGAAGTTCCCCAGAGAAAATTTTCCGGAAATTCTATTTTTTGCATATTTGAGTATTAGTAATTATTTTAACTATATTATAGCATTTATTTATTTTTAGATGTAGTTGTTTTTATATTTTATGGTATAAATTGTGTAAAATATGTGTAAAAGCATAATTAAAAATTATATTTAAATATTATTTTTTTGATTTTATTTATTTTTCAAAAAATAATTTAGCTGAGCTTAGCCTTTTATGGACAATATTTTAGCTAATATTAAATCATTATAACTTTCTACTTTCTACTTTTTACTTTTAACTAATTTTCTCTTGACATAAATATAAAAATCGTTTAATATGAAAAGGCGTTTAAATATTGAGTTATAAGCCAATGTTTAAAGAATAAAACAAATAAAAATAGACTCACTTATGATTTGAACAGATCGTAAGGTCTGTTTTTGCTTTAATGGTCTTTAACAATAAAATATACTTTTGGCGCTAACAGGCGTCAATCAAATACAACAACCAAATGTAAATGAATTAAATCTTTCAAATACACGCTCAAATATATGTCTTCACGTATATTTGACTTGGGAAGTAAACCAAGTAAAAAACTTTCAGAGAGTTTGATCCTGGCTCAGGATGAACGCTGGCGGCATGGCTAAGGCATGCAA
>CAZDHZ010000094.1:0-1806 GCA_964505405.1 uncultured Gammaproteobacteria bacterium
AGGTCTGCCCAGAAAGCTGTATTGCTATGTATGATGAAAATGGCAAGAAACGACCAAAAACTGATTATAATTATTGCAAAGGTTGCGGACTTTGCGCGACAGAATGTCCAGTTGGTGCTATTAAGATGGAGTTGGAAAAGAAATAATTAAAAATTTCTAAATTATAAATTATAATTTCTAAATATAATGAAAAAAAGAAAAATTTATGATTTAGAGGAAAGAACAGCAAAATTCGGAGAAGATATTATAGAATTTTGTAAAATACTACCTAAAAATATTATCTCTATTCCATTAATTAAACAAATTACTCGTTCAGGAACTTCTGTCGGAGCAAATTATTGTGAAGCTGATTGTGCTGAAACAAAAAAAGATTTTGAACATAAAATAGGTATTTGTAAAAAAGAATCAAAAGAAACGAAACATTGGCTAAGAATGATTGGAAAAACTCTTCCCGAACACATAAATAAATGCCGAATATTATGGAAAGAGGCAAATGAACTAAATCTTATATTCATAACAATTGTGAAAAATTCAAGAAATAAAAACATTAGAAATTAGAAATTATAATTTAGAAATTTATAAAAATATGTCAAGACAAATCCTAGAAGGCTCACAGGCCGTTGCTCAAACTATTAATAATATTAAACCGGCGGTTGTGTCCGCTTATCCGATTACTCCCCAGACTCATATTGTTGAGGATTTAGCTAAATTTAAGGCGGATGGAAAGGCAGATTATGAATATGTTCGGGCGGAAAGTGAATTTGCAGCCGCTTCTATTGTAGAAGGAGCTAGCGCTACCGGAGTTCGGGTTTATACTGCAACAAGCTCCCAGGGGATTCTTTTAATGACTGAGGTTTTATTTAATATCGCTGGATCTCGTTTGCCGGTCGTTTTAACCTGCGCTAATCGCGGAGTTTCCGCTCCAATTACTATTTGGAATGATCATCAAGACTCTATGACTGTTAGAGACTCTGGATGGATTATGTTTTTTGCGGAAAATCATCAAGAAGCTATAGAACAGCATCTTTTAGCTTATAAAATCGCGGAAGCAGAAGGACTCCCAGCCATGGTTAATATTGACGGCTTTGTTTTAACCCATTCTTATGAAGGAGTTGAAGTTCCTACTAAAGCGCAGATTAAAAAGTTTTTACCAGATTACAAACCTAAAAAAGGACAATATTTAGATCCGAATAATCCAGTTAGTTTTGGAGCCTTCGCCACTCCGGCGCATTATATGGAAATCAGAGAAGAACTGCATCAAGCTCTACGCAAATCTCAGGATAAAATCAAAAAGGAGTATGCTAACTTAAAACTTTTAGTGCCAAACGCAATTAAACATGACGAAAAACAAAGTTTAGTTAATAATGGACTACTTGAATATTATGGTCCCCGTAATCCTAAAACAATTTTAGTAGCTATGGGCTCTTTAGTCGGAACAATTAAAGACACAGTGGACATTGAAAATAAAAAGTTTTTAAATGCTTCTGTCGGGGTTTTAAAAATAAAAGTATTCCGACCTTTTCCAGATAAAGAAATTTTAAATATTTTGAAAAAAGCGAAATATGCGGCTGTAATTGAAAAAGCTATTTCCTTAGGTGCTACCGACGGACCCCTAGGGCTTGATCTTAAGGCAGCGGCTAAAAATAAAATTAAAACTAAGATTCAGAATTTTATAGTTGGACTCGGTGGACGAGATATTACTAAAAATATGATTCATAAGATTATTGCGGATGTTAAGAAGACGGGAGATGGGACTAAGTTTGTGGGAAAGTAGGTTAGGGATTGGTTTATTTGTTGGTTGGTTAA
>CAZDHZ010000095.1:0-1745 GCA_964505405.1 uncultured Gammaproteobacteria bacterium
CGGCGTGGTTCGGCACCTTAACATATCGGGGTGCCATCTCGAGTAATCGAGTGAATAAATTTGGCTTATAACGGTGGACTCCATAATAGAAATAGCCTATAATATATATTAAACTAGGAAATTAATATATATTCTTATGGACAATACCGTGGGAAGTCTAACTCAATATCAATTATCAATTATCATTGGTTCTATCTTAGGTGATGGTTATATTAGAGTAATTGACGGAAGAAAAGATGCTTTTTTAGAAATTAATCATTCTATTAAAGCTAAAAAGTATGTTGATTGGAAGTATTCTGCATTAAAAAATATATCAAAATCACCGCCGAAAGAAAGAATTATTGATGAAAAGAGGACGGCTTATCGTTTTTATACCAAGCAACACAGCGAATTAAGTAATTTGTTTCAGCTTTTTTATAAAAACAAAAAAAAGATAATTCCTTCCTCTCTTGTATTAAATCCTTTAATTTTAGCAGTTTGGTTTATGGATGATGGAAGCAAGTCAAGAAAACATGATGTTTATTTAAACACTCAGGGATTTTCTTTTCTTGATCAGAAAAAACTTTTAAGTAAATTGCGTAATTTAGGATTAGGAGCAAGACTAAATAAGGATAAGAAATATTATCGGATTCGTTTTTTGAAAGAAAGCGTTCCAAAGTTTAATAAAATTATTTATCCTTATATTATTGACTCTATGAAATACAAATTGAGTTATGACCCCGTAGAGACTTGATTTTTTAAATCAGAGTCCCGTAAATGCACGGGGCTAATACGCCAACTCCGTTTATTGATAAAAACGGATGAAGATATAGTCCATGCCCATTAGTAATAGTGGGAATAGTTTATCGTATAGATAACGACAGCGATGTCGGCTCGTCGCATCCTGGGGGTGAAGAAGCTCCCAAGGGTTGGGCTGTTCGCCCATTAAAGCGGCACGCGAGCTGGGTTCAGACCGTTTAAAAGCGAAAGAAAATATTTTGGCTTTTAAACCATCTGAACCCTTAAAGACAATTACGGCGGCCTTCACGAGTAATCGTGATTGAAAGAAGTTGACTCATATCGATGAAATCCTAATACGATTTGATAATTAACCTGTCATGTGTTAGGACAATATCGAGGGAAGTTGATTATGTCAAAAAAATTATCACTACAAAAATTAGCATATTTAGCTGGATTTATAGATGGAGATGGTAGTATTTATGTTAGGTTAAAACCTAATAATACATATAAATACAATTATCAAATTGCTCCATTTGTAATTTTATTTCAATCAAAAAAATCAGAAAAAGATTTTAAGCAAATATGTTCATTAATTAAATATGGATATTTAAGAGAAAGAAAAGATGGGATATTAGAATATACCATTAATAGGCAGGATGATATAGTTGAATTTTTGCGGTTAATACAACCATATTTAATTTTAAAGAAGAAGCAAGCAGAATTGATGATAAAAATAATACAGAAGAAGAAGCAAGTAAAAAATAAAAGTGATTTTATTAAACTTGTTAATTTGATAGATAAATATAGAGAATTGAATTATTCCAAGAATAGAAAAAGACATAATTTAACCCCTTAGAGACTGATCCCGAAAGGGAGAGGGTATTTTTAAAAATGCCAAAACGTCAACCCCCTTTTGTGATAAGAAGGGTGAAGGTATAGTCCATACACTTGGTAACAAGTGAATAATATGCGTAAGACAGGTCGGTCTCCTATCCACTATGATCGTGGAAACTTGAGAAGTCCCT
>CAZDHZ010000096.1:0-1733 GCA_964505405.1 uncultured Gammaproteobacteria bacterium
AATCCGCTTTTTTCAATATTTTTAAAGCTTACTGTTTCTTCGTCAAAAAATAATTTTACCATTCCAGTTGGTCCGTTTCTATGTTTGGCAATATGAATTTCGGCGCTGTGGCGCTCTTCTGGAGGAAGTTCTTCTCGATTATAATTTCTATCTACCGCCTTTCTATAAATAAACATAACAATATCCGCATCTTGTTCGATAGATCCGGAATCACGCAAATTAGCGAGTTTCGGAATAGCTGGCTTGATTTGTTCAACTGCACGGGATAGCTGAGAGAGAGCTATGACCGGGATATCAAGTTCACGGGCGATTCCTTTGAGTCCACGGGTTATTTCGGCAACTTCTTGAACGCGGTTGTCGCCGTATTTTCCTCGTCCTTCCATTAATTGTAAATAATCAATAACTAAAAGTCCTAAGTTTTTTTCAATCTGCAAGCGTCTAGCCTTCGTTCTTATTTCCATGATTGAAGAATTAGGGGAGTCATCAATATAAATAGGGGATTCGGATAAAATTCCCATAGACTCACCAATACGTGTAAAATCATTATCTTCATCTCGATCAGATAAAGCCCCAGTTCTCATTTTCCATAAACTCACATTAGCTTGAGAACAAAGCATACGGTCCACTAACTGCTCTTTACTCATCTCTAGAGAAAAAATTCCTACTGGGGATTTTGATTTAACTGCGCATTGTCTAGCGATGTCTAAGGCCAGAGTAGTTTTACCTACACTAGGGCGAGCCGCTAAAATAATTAAATCAGATTTTTGAAATCCGGATAAAAGCTTATCAAGGTCAATAAAGCCGGAAGGTATCCCGCGTAATTTTCCGCTCTGTTTATGAAGATCATCTATTCTATCAAAAGCATCGGTTAAAAGTTTATCTACTGGGACAAAGGAATTTTTTAAATATTTTTGAGAAACAGAAAATAATTTTTGTTCTGCCTTATCAAGTAAATCATCAATATCATCTCCTTCCTTAAATCCTAGTTGAGCAATCTCGTTTGCTGTGCTTAGGAGTCTTCTGAGTGTTGCTTTTTTCTGAATGATATTTGCGTAATTTTCAATATGAGCTGGAGTCGCTACTAGACTTGAAAGATGTGCTAAGTAAGAACGGCCCCCAATAGATTCCAATTTATTTTTTTCCTCAAGCCTATTACTTAAAGTAAGGATATCTATGGGTTCATGTTTAGAATAAAGTTCCTTTATAGTTCCATAAATAATATTATGGGCGTCTTTGTAAAAATCTGCATCTCCAAGCATATCAGCAACTTTAATCATAGAGTCCTTATCTATCAAAAGACAACCTAAAAAAGATTGTTCAGCCTCTATGTTTTGCGGAGGCACTCTTTCAATTGTTGTTTCTTCTGGCATAAATATATACTACATTAGCACACATAAAAAAACAAGCTATTTTTTCCACTTTTTTTCCACTTTTAAATCAGAATAATTATTTTTAATTCATTTAAATTTATTTATTCTTTTTGTTTTATTTATTGATTTAATTTTTAAAATATATATTTTTTTACTTAATTTTAGTTATTTTTTTAAAGTACCTTGAGTATTGCAAAGATTAAGTCTTTCTGCTATATTATACTAAAGATAAAGTAATTCTGCTTTCAAGCAGTTTTTATTTTGGTTTTTCAAATAAATCATTAATTATGCGCCTATAGCTCAGTTGGTAGAGCAGCTGCCTTTTAAGCAGAAGGTCGCAGGTTCAAATCCTGCTGGGCGCAC
>CAZDHZ010000097.1:0-1684 GCA_964505405.1 uncultured Gammaproteobacteria bacterium
GTTGAAGAAGGTGTCGTGCCTGGTGGAGGACTTGCTTTAGCTCAAGCTGGAAATGCTTTTGCAGAACTTACTGACAAAAAGGAGGATTCAGCTGGAGCTCGGATTGTTGATATGGCGATTTTAGAACCAATTAAACAGATTGCTACTAACGCCGGGAAAGATGGTTCTCTTATTCTTTATAATATAATTCGGGAGAATAAAAATGGTAGTTCTAATATTGGCTATAATGCTGCTACTAATAATTTTGAAGACATGATTTCTGCTGGTATTATTGATCCGACTAAAGTAGTCCGAAGTGCTCTTGAAAACGCTTCTAGCGCTGCTATTATGTTTTTAACTACCGAAGCTGTTATTACTGAAAAGCAAGAAGAAAAAGATGCCGGAGCTGGAGCTATGCCTCCGATGGGAGGGATGGGAGGAGGAATGCCTGGCGGAATGGGGATGATGTAGGGCGCTACGCGCTAGTTTAAAGTAGAAAGTTTAAAGTGAAAAGTATTTTATATAAAAAAACTCGGAAATTTTTCCGGGTTTTTTTGTTTGTGCAAAACTTGGGAATATTGTATAATTTAGATAATAAATTAATTTTTAAATTTTGTAATTTTGTAATTTTTAAAATAAATTTTAAATCTAAATTTTTAAACTAAATAATATTTTAAATAAATTATTGTTTAGAATTTAAAAATTAAGATTTATTTATAAAATTAAAAATTAAAAATTCAAAAATTACTAACATGAGTTCAAATAAAGCTCCAATCTACATCAACATCACCACCTCCGGTGTTATAAAAATTATTTTTATTTTTATTTTATTTTATTTTTTATTTATTATTCGTGATATTTTGGCTATTTTGTTTGTTTCCTTGATATTATCAAGTGCGATTAATCCGGTAGTGGATATTATGAAAAAAAAGAAAATACCGCGTGCTTTGGGCGTTATTTTTATTTATTTGATAGCTTTTTTTATAGTAGGGGGAGTAATATATTTAATAATTCCCCCAATTATTGAACAGGCTTCTGAGCTTTCTCAGAAATTTCCTATTTTTGAAACAGCCTTAACCGGGCTTGAAACTTTAAAGAAAATATTTTTAGAAAATGGAGCTTTAAGTTTTTTGGAAGATAATTTTAATTCTTTTAGCCCTAATATTCAAAATGCTGCCAGTGGAATCTTCAATACGGTTAGTGGAATTTTTGGCGCGATTTTTTCATCTTTTTTAATTATGGTCATGACTTTCTATATGACTGTAGAAGAAAGTGCTGTGAAAAAAATTATTTGGTCAATTGTTCCAAAAGACAAGCAAGTGTATGTTATGCATTTAATTAATAGAATGCAGGGGAAAATAGGTTTATGGCTTAGAGGCCAGTTAATTTTATCCTTAATTATATTTATTTTTACCTTTATAGGTTTAAAAATACTGGGAGTTGAGTATGCTTTAATTTTAGCCTTAATTGCCGGATTAACGGAATTTGTGCCCTATTTAGGTCCTATTTTTGCTTCCATCCCCGCCTTATTTTTATCCTTTAGTCAAGGAGGATTAATATTTATGATTTTTGTGGGAATTTTATATTATATTATCCAGGTTGTAGAAAATAATATAATTGTTCCAAAATTAATGCAGAAAGTAGTAGGCCTAAATCCAATCATTATTATTGCCGTTTTAATGATCGGGCTTCAAATAGGAGGTCC
>CAZDHZ010000098.1:0-1664 GCA_964505405.1 uncultured Gammaproteobacteria bacterium
TCAAAATTTCATCATAATTATCTCCTTCTAATAATTCTTTAGCTTCATCTATAATTCCTCCGGGATTTCCAAGTTCTAAAACTTCTTCTTCAACAAGTTCTTCTATGGTAGAACTTGCGTCCTCCATAGGATCTTCAATAATAACTTCCTCTTCTGACAAAATTTCTTTTTCATGAACTTCCACAATTTCAACTTTCACATCCTCGCTTCCACTAGAAATTTCAATACCATTTTCATCCCTTCCTAAATTTGCACTAAAAACTCCCATATTTTCTTCCTCTAAATTATTGTCATCTATATTTTTATTTTCTTCCTCAAATTCAATATTTTTACTTATTTTTTCAATTCTAGTTTTAACTCCATTAATTTCTTTTTTAAAATTATTTACTAACTGCGAAACAGTTTCTTCTTTTTCTTCTTCATTCTCAGATTCATTTAAAACTAAAGAAATTTCTTTAGCACGATTTCCAGCGAACTCAAGACCTAACTCAAGCTTCTTCTTTTCATTAAAAGTAAAAACTAACTGAGTTTTTTCACCGGCAATTTTTGCTATATATAAGGAGTCTCCCGGTTTGGCATTTTCTGCTATGCGTACACTAAAGAATCCTCCTCCGAATAATAAAACCAAAACAAAAGCCCCAACAAAAGCTGAATGTGGGACTGATTTAAGCGCATCAAGAGGAATTTTTTTAGTAATCGCTTCTAACCAATTAAAAGAAATACTGGAAGACTCTCTATCTCCAGAATAAACTTGATTTAAAAGAATATTTCTGTTTTCTTTCTTAAAACTATCCTGAGCCTTAATATTCTTTAAATTATTTAATTGTTTTAATAGATCTCTATTTGGCATTGTTTTGTTAATTGAAATGCGTTGATATTTACTAATAATTTGGGTAATTTTTAAATTTTGTAATTTTTAAATTTTAAACTTATTAGTTTAAATGTTTTGTTTAAAAATTGAGATTTAAAATTTATTTAAAAATTTAAAAATTACAAAATTTAAAAATTATTTCATAACTTCCCTCAAAGCCTGCGTTGCTCTATATATAATAACTCGAACATTGCCTTTACTTTTATCAAGGGCTTCAGCAATTTCGGAAATTGATAATTCATTGATGTGACGCATCACCAGAACTTCTCTATATTCATCCTTAAGTTCTTTTAGTCCTTTGACGGCCTGTTCATAGTCTTTTTTTAAATCCATTTCCCTCCCCAAATCCTGCTTCTCATCAATTACATCTATATTATTTTTTTCATGATCTAAACTAAAATCTTTTAACTCACTTTTCTTGCGATAATAGTCAATGACAGTATTTCTAGCTACTTGATATAAAAACGGTTTTAAAGATTTAAATTCACCAAGATTGTTGTTCTGAATATAATTCCAAGTTTTCAAAAATACAGAAGAACTAATATCTTCCGCCTCTTCTTTATTGTTTACTTTAAAATATACAAATCTATAAATATCATCAAAATAAAGGTCATAAACCTTAACAAAGGCTTCTTTGTCTTTCTTTTTCAAGCGCAAGTATAATATTTTTTCCTTTAATTTTTCCGCTGACATTAGGGATGAAAAATATAGATAAATAAGCTTTATATACCTACATATAATAATACGAAATAATAGTTAAAATGTTACAGTATAATTACAAATTCGCTGATTA
>CAZDHZ010000099.1:0-1657 GCA_964505405.1 uncultured Gammaproteobacteria bacterium
TGGGTAGCTCGGATGATTATTATGACTACTTATGCTTTAGATGATATACCTTTTGAAAATGTTTATTTACATGGCTTAGTTTTAGATGATAAAGGTAAAAAGATGAGTAAATCTAAAGGAAATGTGATTGATCCTTTGGACATGACAAAAAAATATGGAGCAGACGCAACTAGACTTTCTTTAATGATTGGAACTTCTTCAGGTAATGATATGCGGATTAGTGAGGAAAAAATTGAAGGCTTTCGAAATTTAATTAATAAACTTTGGAACATTTCTCGTTATATTTTGCAGTCACTTGATGAGAGTGATTTGAGTGAAAAAATTAATTATCAAAAAATAAGCTTGGCTGATACATGGATCTTAGAAAAAATGGATAAACTTATTGAAGAAGTTTCTTCTGATTTGGATAATTATGGTTTTTCTTCAGCTGGCGAAAAATTAAGAGAATTTACTTGGCATGATTTAGCCGATTGGTATATTGAAGCAACTAAGTTTGACGAGGGAGAAGAAAAAAACAAAGTATTAATTTTAGTTTTAAGAAATTTATTAAAACTTTGGCACCCTTTTATTCCTTTTGTAACAGAAGTAATTTGGAAAGAATTTAATGATAGTGATTTAATTGTGGAGGAGTGGCCTGTTGCACACAGCACACAGCACGCAACACATAACACAAAAAATAATTTTGATTTAATTAAGAATATTATCTCAGTTGTTCGTAATGCTCGGGCGGAGAATAAAGTTGAACCAGGGAGAAAAGTTAAAGCTATCATTTATGCTGGTGATGACTTAAAATTAATTGAAGAAAATATAGAATTAATTAAAGGCATGCGAACGGGGATTGAAGATTTGAAGATTTTAAAATCTGGAGGGGAAATAGAAAATGAAATAAAAGTCGTGTCTGATAATTTTATTATTTATTTGATTGGTGCCATTGATAAAGAAAAAGAAGCGCTTAGAATTCAAAAGGAGAAAGAAAATATAGAAAAGCAGATTTCCATTATTAAAAATAAGCTAGATAATAAAAGTTTTGTAGAGCGAGCTCCGGAAGCTGTTGTGCGGGTTGAGAAAGAAAAGCTTGGGAAGTTGGAAAAGGAGTTGGGGGAGATTGGGGCTTAATTAACAATTATTTTTTTTATTTGTTATTCTTGTAGATTTAAGTAATCTGATGACAGAAAATTATATTCAAATCTACAAACAAGAATTTCCCATTTTGTCATTCCTGCGGAGGCAGGAATCCACGAAGAAGCAATAAAATAAAGCTAAGCACAAAATGAAAAAAGAGCACATTTATTATGTTTATATATTGGCAAGTAAGCCAAATGGTACGCTATATATTGGAGTAACAAATAGTTTGTTCTCTAGAATATTCAAGCATAAATTGAAAATAAACAAAAATAGTTTTACGGCTAAATATAACGTAGATAAATTAGTATATTACGAAGAATATCAATATATCAAAGATGCAATTTTACGTGAAAAACAGATGAAGGTATGGAAAAGAGAATGGAAAATAAAATTAATTAAAGAGGAAAATTCTCTTTGGAGAGACTTGTTTGAAGACATAGAATGACTTGTGATAAGCTTTGAACATTTTTAAACCTAAGTAGGTTTAAAAATGTTCAAAGCTTTTCCATAGATTCCTGCCTCCGCAGGAATG
>CAZDHZ010000100.1:0-1635 GCA_964505405.1 uncultured Gammaproteobacteria bacterium
GCTAAAGCTTCGTATGGCAGGCCATACTTCGCTAAAGCTTCGTATGGCAGGCCATTTTTCTATTAAAGCTTTTTCTTATGGCAGGTCATTTTATTAGTCAAAAACAATACTAATCCTAGCATATTTGTTTTATTTTGTTAATAGTTTTATTATTTTTGTCTAAATTATTTAATATTGGCTATATTTTGTTTGTTTTTAAGTATGTTTTCCACAGTTTTAAAACAGAAAAACCTTATAAATTAACAGATTATACCCTAAAAAGAGCTTGACAAATTTTTTATATGTATTAAACTACCCTCACTGTGATTCTTTGTGATTATTTACATAGAATCAGAGCATGGGGATAAAAGAGCCTGTTTGTCTTAGGACGAACAGGCTCTTTGTATTTTTAATGAATTTAATTATAATAAATTTTGCTTTCTCGGGATCGTTCCTCTTTTTACTCTCCAAAGCCAAAGGCGTCGGAGAGTGAGAGGTGCGACCCCTGTGTAAAGGTAAAAAATAATAAAATTTTTATTTTAAGATCATACCGATAAAATCGCTATGTCCATTTAAAAAATCTTGAGCTTGTAATTTTTTTCCTCCTTCTATTTGTATTTCTAAAATTTCTAAAGAATTTTCTTTACATTGAATAAATAATTTTTTATCTTCAGAAAAAATTTCTCCTGCTTTGTATTTATTTATTTTTACTATTTCCGCTGAAGTTTTTACCCTCGGGGCACTTTGTAATATTTTAATTATTTTTTTATCTAAATATGAAAAAGCGGAAGGCCAGGGGGTCATAGCTCTAATAAATCGTTCAAGCTCTAAGGCTGGTTTGTTCCAATCAAGGTGTCCGTCTTTCTTTGATAAAGTTTTAACATAAGTAGCTTTAGAATTATCTTGAGGAACAGGCTTTATTTTTCCACTAATATATTTTTTTAAAACATCCCCAATTTTTTCTGCGCTTAAGACAGCAAGCTTATCAAAAATAGATCCAGTCGTATCTGAATTATTAATTGGAATTGATAAATTTTTAATAATATCCCCAGTATCTAATTTTTTATCCATGAGCATAAAACTAATTCCCGTTTTTTTATCTCCCTGAAGAATTGCTTCCTGGATACAGGCGGCTCCTCGGTATTTAGGAAGAAGGGATCCATGAATATTAATACAGCCATATTTGGGAATATTTAAAATATTTTCTGGAATTAGCTGAGCGTAGGCGATTACGATGATTATATCTGGATTTAATTTTTTAATTTTTTCTTCTATGTTTGAAATTTTATCGGGCTGTAAAATTGGAATTTTTATCCCCAGCTCATTTTCTAGTTTTAGAGCTTCTTTTTTAATTGAGGGATAAGACATAATTTGTCCCCGGCCGGATTTTTTATCAGGCTGAGTAATTACAGCTAAAATATTAAAGCCATCATCTTTTGACAAGGCATTTAAAGATGGAACTCCAAAATCAGGAGTTCCGATAAATATTAAATTTATTTTTTTACCCTCAGGATACTTCTCTTTTTTCATAAAATTATCTTAGCATGAATTTTTAAAAATAAAAACAGAGATAAATTTTATTACATTTGTTTTTAAGAAGCTAAATATGGTATAATAAATTCAGTTTTAATAAAAATGTGGATAAGATTTTGTCGA
>CAZDHZ010000101.1:0-1616 GCA_964505405.1 uncultured Gammaproteobacteria bacterium
CATAGACCGTTCTTCCGTCTCTTATTCCTTCATAACCGTCTATGATGATAGATTGAGGAGATCCTTTGAAATTCTGTTCCTTATACCAGGCTAGGGCGCTGAGATGTTTGAGGTTAGGCATGACTCGGATGGCTATGGCGTCGGGGGAGGTGTTAGAGGCGGAAGCGGGGGTTTGGCTTGGTTTTAGGAGGGAGAAAAGAGAGAAAAGCGAAAGGAGGATAGAGAGAGCTATCAGGGGTTTGAAATACTTTGCTTTGGGTTTGTGGGGGTGGGGCATGGGGGTTTAAGATTTAATGCGACTAATTAAAGTTGACTTAAAATATGCTTTTTATAAAAATAAGCTAATTTATCAATATGCTTTTACAATAAATGAACTATAATTTTCTCTATGAACTACTTCAAAAGAAGAATTATCATATTCTCTTAACCATTCCTTTGGGACTTTAACAGACTTATTTTTCCATTTTACTTCATAGCCACGCAACTTTCCTTCCCGCTCCTCTATTAAATCAATCTCCTGTTGATCATAAGTGCGCCAAAAATAAAAATTAGCCGGTTTTTCTAAAATGTTGGCCACTTTTATTTTTTCCATAATAAACCAATTTTCAAATAAATCTCCGGCGTCCGAGCGTAAATTAAGTGAATTAAAATTTCTAATCAGCGCATTTCTGAGCCCAACATCCACAAAATAATATTTAGAAGTCTTAGAAATCTCTTTCCGCAAATTACGGCTAAATCCGCGCAAATTTACAATGACAAACATTTTTTCCAAAATATCCAGATAATTTTCCACTGCTTTTTGGCTAATAGCTAAATTTTGAGCTAATTCTGAAATCGCCACTTCTTTACCAATCTGTAAAGCCAGAAGCGTCAGAAGATCTACAACCTTTTTCGGCTTTCGCACTCCGCTAAAAGCTAAAATATCTTTATATAAATAATTATTCAAATATTCATATAAATAATCTTCTTTTTCCTGCTCACGATCTAGAGTATGTACCTTAGGATACATTCCAAAGCGCAACATTTCCTCTAGGACTGTTTCCGGAGAAGTTTTTTTATACCTGTCTTCCACTTCTAAATAGGCCAAAGGGTATAACCAAAATGTTTTTGTCCTACCGGTTAAAGCTTCACTTAATTTATCAGCCAATTCAAACGAGGCTGATCCAGATGTTATTATCTTCATTGATAAATTATCAAAAATCAGTTTTAAAGATAATCCTATATTCTCAATTTTCTGCGCTTCATCAATAAAAATAATATCATTTTTTAAAATCCGCTTTAAATATTCTAACTCATTTTTACTGAATATATTTTGTGCATACAAATCATCTCCTGTAAAATATTGATATTTTTCATCTATATCTTCGAGTAATGCTTTAATTAAAGTCGTTTTTCCGGCCTGTCTAGGTCCATAAATAATAATCACTTTTCTCTCCCCCTGAATTGTTTCTATTATTTTTTTGCTAATTTTCCTATTTATCATAATCTTAGTTATATTAATTTAGTATAATTGATTATACTATAATTATACTAATTAATATAATTTTGTCAACTAAACTATGGCTGTACAATATTAAGTGTGGTGGAAAACTAAAAAGTAGTGGTAAGATTAGCTG